>CAKRRX010000013.1 GCA_934394595.1 uncultured Blautia sp.
ATTATAGCGAAATCAAACACCCTTGTCAAGACAGGAATTAACCCTTCGGGGAAGTTTTTCCTCCACTGTTTTCAGTCCTGTTTCCAGGTTCGGCCCGACGTTTTCCAAAAAAATGATATTTTCAAAAAAAGAGCCGGAATGCGTCTCTTTCAGACCAGTCCCGGCTTTTTTTGAGGGCATGCAGATTGCAAAAATAATCTTTGGCACACTTTTCCTCTTTATTTATTCTCTTTATTTATTTCCTGCTCATTTTCGGAAAACAGTCTCTTGTACTCGCAGTTCACCATCTGCAGCTTAAACTCAAAATCCTGCTTGTGCTGCTGTACCAAAGTCGTCAGGATGATGCCTGAAAACATACAGATAATTGCCGTCAGAAATACAAATCCGATCACGATCAGACTTGGCATCTTGGTCACAATACCCTCCCGCAGATATTTGGACAGAATCGGAATAAAAAAGATCACCGCCAGCAGCGTAAGTACTGCTGCAATGCTGGAGAAAAAACGCAGTGGCTTGTAATCCCGGAACATCCGGATGATCGTCTTGATTACCTTAAATCCGTCTGTGTAAGTGTTCAGCTTGGATTCACTGCCCTCCTGACGGTCACGGTAATCCACGATCACATTATCCACCTGCATGTTCTTGTCAATGGCATGGATCGTCATCTCTGTCTCGATCTCAAAATTCTGGGACAAAACCGGATAGGTCTTTACGAACTGATAGCTCATGGCACGGTATCCGGTCATAATATCCTTAATATTGCTGTGAAACAGCCAGTTAATGCTGCCACGCACAAGGCTGTTTCCAAAATTGTGGAACGGTCTCTTATTTTCAGTAAAGTAGGTGGAAGAAAGCCTGTCCCCTACTACCATATCAGTACGGTCATTCAGCACTTTTTCACACATTTCCCGGGCATACTCCGCAGGATATGTATCATCTCCATCCACCATCAGATAGCACTGTGCATCAATATCGCGGAACATGCTGCGGATAACATTTCCCTTGCCCTGCTGATGCTCATATCTCACTACAGCCCCTGCCTCAAGAGCGATCTGCGCAGTCCCGTCAGTAGAATTGTTGTCATATACATAGATCGTAGCTTCCGGCAGTTCCTTTCTCATATCCTCAATTACCTTGGCAATGGACTTGCTCTCATTGTAACAGGGGATCAAAACTGCTATTTTATCTGTCATTAAAAACTTCCTCCATATCCTTTCCTCGTATTAGGTGCCACCATTATACCATATTCCACAGCTTTCGCAAACAAAAAAGTCCCCTGTTCCGGGAATAGTTGTTTACTTTTCCCACCCATATGTTATATTATTCATATCCCATCTTTATTTGGAAGGATTTTATTTTTGAAAATTTCACCAAAGTGCATGTTTGAGAAAATTTCCACAACCAATCTTTCGTACACACTTTGATACAGGAGGACTTTATGAATAAAAAAAGAGTAGGTGTGATCACCTTCCACAACTACGACAATTATGGTGCGATCCTGCAAAGCTATGCTCTTCAGAAAAAACTCCGCGAGCTTGGCACCCACCCGGAAATCATTGATTATCACTGTGAATACATCAGCAATCCGTTCCGTCTGGTTAATCTGAAGAAAAAAGGCCTGTTTAACTATATTTACGGAGCCATTGGCCATATCTGCTACCTTCCCAGACGTTTCAAATGCAACAAATTCCGCAAGCACATGCGCTACAGCCAGCCTGTTTATGCAGGCAAAATGCAGCCGGTTGCCGGAAAATACGACATTTACCTGGCTGGAAGCGATCAGATCTGGGATTACAAGCTTACCAATTTTGATACCACCTATTTCCTGGATTTTGTAAAAGAAGGAAAGAAAAAGTGCAGCTATGCTGCCAGCATCGGTGAAAATCTCCCACCTGAAGATTACCAGCAAAAGTACAAAGAACTGTTATCTGACTTTGATGAAATTCTGGTCCGTGAAGATTATGGTGCTGATATTGTAGAAAATCTTACCCAGAAACGGCCTGAGGTTGTCTGCGATCCCACCCTACTTCTCACCGCTGAAGAATGGGACAAGCTTCTTGTAGAGCCAAAATATAAGGAAAAATACATTCTGGTTTATCAGCTTGGAATCAATAAGGAAATCGTAGATTTTGCCCGCAGACTCCATGATAAAACAGGTTACCGTATCGTGTATATTCCTTTCCCACTGGTGGGTCTTCTGAAATGTGACTGCAAGATCACCGTAGGCCCTGCTGAGTGGATGGGACTGTTTAAAAATGCAGAATATGTGGTATCAGATTCTTTCCACGGCATTGTATATGCCCTGTTATTCAACCGCAAATTCTTCGCCAAGGTCAACGGCCATCACATGAACCGCCGTGTCCAGCAGCTTCTGTCCCTGGTAAATCTCACAGATCGTACCATGGATGATGTTTCCTATGAGAAACTCACTGAAGAAATTGATTTCACCTATGCAAATGAACAGATTGCGAAATTCCGGGAGCATTCTATGGAACAATTGCGCCGGATCATCAGCTGATTTCCACAAATATGAATGACTTTTTTAGCCTCGAAAGGGAGATTTGATATGCTCACACCTGAACAGAAAAAATCAGACTGCTGCGGCTGTATGGCCTGCAGCTATGCCTGTCCGAAATCAGCTATTACTATGGCTGCAGATGAAACAGGCTTTGTTTACCCCGAAATTGATCCCAAGACCTGTATCAACTGTGGCATTTGCCGCAAAGTCTGTCCCCTTGGGGAGAACCTCACCGGCACTGAGGCAGTTCCGGACATCTATGCAGTACAGAACCATCAGAAGGATGTTGTACTGAACAGTTCCTCCGGTGGTATGTTTTCTCTGCTTGCAGACTGGGTTCTGGCGCAGGATGGCGTAATCTACGGTGTTGCTTTTGACGATACCTTCCAGGTACGCCACGAAAGAGCTGACACCCATAAGAGTGCTGCTGCTTTTCGCACCTCCAAATATGTCCAGAGCGATCCGTCCCGGATTTATGAGAACATCTGCCAGGATCTTTCTCAGGGGCTTACAGTACTTGTTACCGGTACCCCCTGCCAGATTGCAGGGGTAAATAGCTTTCTCACGCAGAAGCATGCCGACACCTCCAGATATTATACCTGTGATAATATCTGTCACGGCGTTCCCAGCCCCGGTGTATGGACAGATTACCTGAATATACTAAAAGAGAATTATTTTTCCCAGGAAGAACAGATTACTTCCATCAACATGCGAAGCAAACGCCTTTCCTGGAAAAAGCACACCATGGATCTTGAGACCACTTCCGGTTCCCGGGAGGAACTGATGAAGGAATTTTCTTTTGACGACATTTACCACAGCAACTACCCGGTGCGGCCTTCCTGTGCCAACTGTCATTTCACCAGTTTCAAACGCCCTTCTGATTTTACCCTTGGGGATTTCTGGAATGTGGACAGTGCCGGAATCAAATTTGATGTCACAGGTGGTGTTAATGAAGTCCTGGTGAATACGGAAAAAGGAAAAGCATTGTTTGCCCAGTTAAAAGAAAAAGCTGCATATCAGCCTGTTTCCAAAGCGGCTGGATGGCAGCCACATCTGGAGTATTCTGCAAAGGCACCAGGCAACCGGGATGCATTCTGGGAAGAGTACAATGCATCTGCAGCTCTGGCAGACAAAGAAGCGGTACTTCGCAAATATATGAAGGGTTCCACCCTTACCCGGATCATCCGCAAGGTAAACCCCATTCTTCAGAAAACCGGACTGTACAGCATTGCCGGAAAACTTTACAAAACCGTTTTTGTCAAAAAATAGCACTTCAATTTCTATTCAAAGGATTACTTTATGAAAGAAAAAAATGTAAAAAAAGCTTTTTTATGGAACATGATCGGAAGCACCTGTTATTCAGGTTCTTCCTTTCTGTATCTTCTGGTGGTCACCCGTGTCTGCGGTGCCCAGCTGGCTGGTTTTTATTCCCTGAGCTATGCCACCGCGCAGCTGCTTCTGCAGGTAGGGCGTTACGGTGTCCGCACTTATCAGGCTACAGACCTGGAACACAAATATCTATTTTCCGAGTATAAGATATCCCGTGTGATCACCTGTGCCCTTATGATGCTCTTCGGTATCCTTTACAGTTCCTTCAGCTTTAAGGGGGAATACATCATCATCAGTACTTTTATCATTATGATGAAGATGATCGACGCTGTGGAGGATGTTTATCATGGTAATCTCCAGCAGAAGTACCATGTAGAGCAGATGGGAAAAATGCTTGCCATCCGAAATGTTTATTCTGCCGTATTTTTTACAGGAATCCTGATGGCAACCCAAAATCTTTACCTCACCTGCGTGACCACAGCTATCACATCTCTGATCCTGTGTCTTGTAGTGAATTCCCGTACCACTGCCAGATATGCCCCAAAAGAAGACATCGGACGTGGATTCCAGATGAGCCGGGTTTGGGAGCTTCTGAAAATCTGTACACCGATGTTTGTGGGTACTTTTCTTTCCCTGCTCCTTTACAATGTGCCAAAATATGCAATGGCCAATGTAATGACAGATGAATATCAGACCTATTACAGTATTCTGTTTATGCCATCCTTTGTCATTACCCTGATGTGCGAATTTGTTTTCAAGCCGACGATCACCACCATTGCAGAGCTGTGGTGGGAAAATAATATTAAGAAATTTGCTGTGTATATTCTGCGTATCATCGGAATCATCCTGGTATGCTGCGCTGGAATCGTAGTTGGAGGGCATCTGATCGGCCGAACCTTACTGGAGATTATTTACGGTGTGGATCTTTCCCCCTATAAAATGCAGTTTATTGCCCTCCTTGTCGGCGGTGGAATCAGTGCTGAAGTATATATGATCTACAATATTCTGATCGCTATCCGCTGGGGAAAATGCCTGCTGCCGGTGTATTCCGTCACAGCAGTGATCACCATTCTTGCATCCCGCACAATGGTAAAACAGTGGGGAATCATGGGGGCAGCACTGAACTACGTGCTTTCCTGCTCCATTTTGTTTGTTTTATTTACAACAATTTTGATTTTTGCGATTCTGAAAAAGAAAAAAGAAACTGCAAACGCAATCTGATCTTCTTTCATAAAAAGGTACCGGAGCCCGGCCTGTATATGGCCGGTTTCCGGTACCTTTCTTATCATTTCTTTTTAACCGTAATCTTACAGGTCTTCTTTATCTTTCCACAGGTAACGGTAATGGTTGCTTTTCCAGCTTTCTTGGCTGTGATCACACCTTTTTTGCTTACCGTTGCTACCTTTTTATTGGAGGTCGTGTATTTCACTGTGGTCTGGTAAGATACCGGGCTGACCACTGGTTTCAGGGTAAGTTTCTGTTTTACCTTCAATGTGGCTTTTGATGGAACACCGGTAATCTTCTTGGCTGTTACTGTACCCTTCTGCAGTTTTACGGTAAGAACCTTTGAAGCGCCGCCGACTGTCTTAATGGTTACTTTTACCTTTCCGGAAGTACCTTTCTTGGTTGCTTTTAAGGTGATTCCAGTTGAGGTTTTAGATACAGTCAGCTTCTTGGTGCTTGAAGATTTCACACTAGCAATGCTGTCACCTTTTTCCAGGGTTACTGCAAGCTTCAGGGTCTGGCTCTTCTTCATTGGGAAGCTGCTCTCTTTTACCTTTACATAAGCTGCCAGCTTCGCAATGCTTCGGGTCTCTTTTGCACCACATGTTGTACAGGTACGTACTTCAGTACCGGCCTTCACTGCAGTTGCTTCCTCAGAAACCTTGTATCCGGTCCAGGTATGTTTTCCTGTTGCCGGGATTGTCTCATATGCAGTCTTCGTATCTGCGCCGTGGCAAACCTTACACTCTTTGTGCTTCTGTCCTGCTTTTCCGCAGGTTGCAGGTGTGTCGATCACGGTATCCATGGTATGGGCAAGCTTTGCAATCGCATCGCTTCTGGTCTCATTACATCTTGTACAAATGTAATTATGGCTTCCTGCTTTTGTACAGGTTGCTGCTACCGTTCCGTTATCTTTCCAGTTATGACCAAGCTTTTTGACGGAAACTTCCTGAGTCTCTCCGCAAAGCTTACATCTTTGCTGCTCGGTACCATCTGCTGTACAGGTAGGCCCAGCAATGTAGGATTCGTGTTTCCACTGATGTTCACACCCTGCCTCACTGTGCTGAACCAGAATTGTCACTTCATCCGTTCCGATGATCTGCTCGCCGCTGCTTGCCTCTGCACGGATGTAAAGCGCTTCGATTCCTTTTTCCTTCAGTTCCTCCATGAGTTTTCCAAGCTTTGCTCCATACAGGTCAATGGTGCCATCTTCTTTTACAGAATAGCAATCCTCGGAAACTGTTACTTCCTTTCCATCTTCGTTGTAATACAGAGTCCATTTTACAGTGGCATCTGAATCATCCGGTATTTTGGTTCCAAGGTTCAGAATCTCTGTATTTGCAATATCCGTATAGCCAAATTCCTCGCTTGTGATTCCTCCTATGGAAACAGCGCCTGGCTCTTTCATGATTCTCTCGAAGTCGAAATACTGCTCTCCTGCATATTCCCAAACTTCGTTGTTGTATCTGTCTGTATGCGCAACTTCTGCAATGAGGGTTACCCCACTTGCAACTCCGCTGATACGGGTCAGCACCGGAATATCCTGCTCCTGTGTAGTCTCAAGAGGTTTCCATACATCTTCATCATAGGAAATGCTATAACGAACATTCTCCTCTTCCACCTTTACAGCTTCATTATTTTCATTTCTTACAATAAGCTCTACTTTCTTATCAAGAGCATTCAGATCAAGAGTTCCACCTACCGGAATATCAGATGGGGTTTCACCCTCTACTGTAAATTCATAGTAGAAGTCATCACTTACGGATACGTAAATGCCAGCGGAAGTCTCCCAAACCGGATGTTCATTGCCATCCTCATCTTTTTGTGTTTCTTTTGATGCTACATCTACCAGAATATGTTCGTCTCCAGATTCGTTGGCCTTTACTGTCAAGCTCTTCTCTTCGGCACCATTATTAACTGCCAGTACTTCCAGAATCTGCGGTTCATACTCAGAAGAAATTGTGATGTCATAGTCAGAAGTATTCATCTCATATTTTTTAGGAGGACCATCTTCCTGTAGCTCTTCACAATATACTTTGACCTTGATTATCTTGGTACCATCTTTTAACATCTGAACAGAACCGTCTGCATACTCAGGCTCTATCCAGTAATAGCGATCTGTTACATGGATATAAAATTCATGGCTGTCCATTTCACCGTCCAGTTTCTTAAAATGAACAGTTACTTTCGCTTCGCCATAATGGTTTGCTGTGAAGAACCAGCAGTCGCTGCCTTCTGTCATGGTAACAGGAGCAACATCGCCCTCTCCCCAGTTAACAGTTGTCAGATCTACTGAAGTTACCGGGATCTTCACGGTATCACCATGGATATTCTCTGCGTCTTCTACATAGCACTCAAGGGTATTGCCCAGCCAGATCTTATCTCCTGGGAACATGGATGCGTCATGAATCTGCTGCTGATAATCTGCAACTGGATTTCGTGACCAGATACCTGCCTGTGCCATATTTAGATAATAACTGCCATTTTCTGTTGTTACTACAACAGTCGCTCTGACTTCAAACCAGTAGCTTTCCCCTTTTTCAGGATCCTCCTGTAATTTATCATAATTATCTTGCAGTTTTTTGCCATCGATAATCAGACTGGAATGGTTTTCCGGATCTTCAGACCAGAAGATTTCATACTTACCTTTATTTTCCTCTGTGATTTCTTCAAAATACTCCGGTTCCTCATCCTTTCTAAAACCAACCTGCCACCGAATATCAATTCTGTCATCCTCTTGCTTCTTCAGATTCTCTGTATTCAGGTTCAGATGATATGCTTCCTCATTGTTAAACGCATAAGTTGCATAGTCATTTTCCCGCAGGTTTTCAAACCAGACAGAGTAATCCAGGCCGTCAAACCAGTACTCATGGGCAGTGTCGGTATTCTGCCATTCCTTATCACCATTTTCGCCTTCAACCAGTTCCCACTCTTCAACTGTTAAATTTATTCCGTCCGGATTAGTTCGAACAAGTGTTGGATAAGAACCTATTTCTGCCGGCCCCTCATTTGGTTCTGTGATATCTCCGTCCTTCCCCAGTGTTTCCCAGTCATTTGGGTCATATACAAATCGGAATCCGATATCCTCTCTTACCTGTTCATGTACCACTCCATCCTTGTCCAGATATACCTGGTACATTTTAAACTCATTCAGATCCAGAGAATCTCCTACCTTCAGATTCTCAAGTGTAACCGGACGGAGAATCTCATAAGAATTAGATACTCCGATCCATATATCCGTACCAGCAACTTCCTGCCATTTTGATGTAGGATTTCCATCCTCATCTATTTCCGGAACAGCGGCACTTAATTCTATATTGGTATCGCCGTCTGCACCTTCTTTACCTTTTACAGTAAGGATTCGCTTCTCTCCCTCTGTAGTCATAGACAGATCAATCAAAGATTCCTCATAATTTACCGGAGTAAGGCTGTAATCCTGAACCACTTCAGTTCCACGATCCTCATCACTGTATGCCCAGTCATGATGCAGACGCACTTCAATCTGAGCCTCGCCGCCGATCAGCATCTGGTTTTCCCCTTTTGTAAATCTGGTTTCCAGATAATAGGTGTCACTGACAACCTGGATATGGAAAGTATAGGAAAGAGGTTCTCCTTCAGAATCGCCCTCCTCTGGATTCGGCTCATAATAAACTGTCACTTCTGTATCGCCAATTCCTCTTGCCTGGATAGACCAGCCATTTCCATTTTCATCTGGATACACTTCACAGGAGGAACCTTCCGGTACTTCTACATTTTTCACTGTATAGGTAAGATCAGCGCCATCTGGATTTTCAGCGTTCTCCACATAGCAATTCATCCATTTATCTACCCACATGGACTGATCTACCAGCAGCTGCCGGTCTTCTACCTTATTCTCGTAATCATATCTTTCTTCTCTTACATACAGCCCTGCTTCCCGCCAGGAAACTTCGTATCCTTTTACTGTCGCGGTAGCTCTGACTGCGATATATTCATCCTCAGACAAAGTATTTTCGGCTTCTTTTAACTGAGTACCATTAATAATAATGCCTGAAGTATTCTCAGGATCTATTTTCCAAAAGCTAAAATCGTCTCTTTGCTGGAAAGAATCCTCGTCTTCTTCCTCTTCCGCTTTCTTGGTTCCTGCCTGCCATTTGATTTCAACATCTTCCTGACCTGCAAGAATTCCAGTATTCAGGGACAGAGTATAACCCTCCCCTTCAAATACCCCGATATTGTAACCATCATCTGTCCTCGGCTCATCAAACCACATCGAATAATCCAGTCCGTCAAACCTGAAATAACGGTCAATGCCACAATCTTCCCAATTCTCATTTCCTTCTTCATCTGTACGGCGTTCCTGCGCAATTACCCGCAGCTCGGTTTCATCTGCAGATTTTCTGGTGAGGATTGGATATGTGAAAATTTCGTTCTCAGGATCTTCAGGTTCTTTTACCTCTGGCATCCTCTCATCCCAGGCATTTTCATCATATTCGAAGCGGAAGCGGATACCACCTCTTTTTATCTCCCCTTCTTCCTGGGAATCAAACAGGGAAACATAAAATTCATTCAGATCCAGTTCCTCTCCTACCATCAGATTTCCAATATTGCCTGGCTGAATGGTTTCAAAAGCATCGCAAATATTAATAGGAATCTCTTCACTTGCCACTTCCTCTGATATAGGATTTCCTACCTCATCTGTTCCCGGAATAAATGCTTTTAAAAAGATACTGGTGTCACCAAGTTCCTGGTCAGCAGTTACTGTGACAACCTTTGTTTTTTCCTCATCCTCTGAATCAGAAACAGATGCGGTTATCAGATCACTATTATATCCTTCTGCGGCAACGGTGTAATCTGTCAGCAGTTTACTGCCATCTCCATCCTCACCATAATCCCAATCATGGTGCAGTCTTACATATATCTGCTTCTTACTTCCAGGAAGCATACGATCGTCTCCGTTGTCCGTCTGGATTTCCAGATAGAACAGGTCTCTGTTGACGTAAATATGGAACGTATAAGTTCCTGTTTCTACTTCTTCCACTGACTCGTTCTCTTCAGCGGAAGAATTGTAAAGCTTGTAAGTAACGGTTACATCTGTCTCTCCCCACTGTTTTGCCTGAATATCCCAGCCATTTTCCTGCTCAGTGAGTTCGCAAACCTCCGGATCCTCAACGCTCACATTTGTAACTTCCACATTAAAATGATCACCATCTGGATGAGTCACATCTTCTACATAACATTCCATCTGGCCATCTACCCATACAGACTGGTTAATCAGAAGCTCCCGATCTGGCATTGTATCATACTCATACCTTGCTTCTCTTGAATGAAGTCCTGCTTCTGCCATGGATGCCCAAACTCCATTTAACTTCACAGTAGCTCTGACTGCAATGTATTGTCCTTCCTCTAAAGAGTCTTCTGCTGCCTTTAATCCATCTCCATAGATGTAAATATGCGGTGCATAATTCTCATCCTCTGACCAGAAAGGTTCACCTTCCCATTGCGTAAAGGAATCTTCTTCTCCTTCTTCTACCAGTTTCGTGCCTACTTCCCACTCAATTCCATAAATAAGATCTCTGGAATCAAAGGTATCCATGTTCAGCTGAAGTTCATAGGTTTCGCCCTCATAGATATTCGTGTTGTAGCCGTCTTCTCCTCTGAGTTCCTCAAACCACAGAGGGTAATCCTGTCCCTCAAAAAAGTAGGTTTTTCTGTCAAGCTCGATTTCCTCGCCATTTTCGCCTTCTGTAAATGCTTCTACTGTAAATTCTACCCCATCCAGACTGGTTCTGGTCAGTTGTGTAAAGGTTCCGTCTTCTGCTTCTTCCCAGTTCCAGCAGTTAGGATCCGGATCAACAAACTTCAGGCTGACACTGTCAGTTGCATCCGTGGACTGATTCCCATCCCATGTATTATGCAGCACCTTAAATGCCTCAAGATCAACTGAGCCTCCTACATCCAGGTTATCCGGCCACTCAACACCATCTTTCATTTCAATGGCATAATAATCCCTGGTTATCTGTACTCCATAGTATTCAGAGGCAACTTCTTCTCCTGATATCAGTGCCTTTACATGGACAGCTGTACCTCTTTCTTCCTCTATATCTTCCCTTGCCTCTATGTGCAGCACATAAGTTTCTGGACTGGAGTCTGAGGGCTTCAGTGTTACATAAGATAAAACGTTGGAATCGTATTTTTCCACAAAGTCAAGGCTGTAATCCTGTACCGGCTCGTCTCCGCGATTGCCATCTTCCTCATTATTGCCATAATTCCACTCACGACGGAGTTCTATCTGAATATCCTTTGCAGACCCTGGGATCATGCGGCTATCATCATTTGGATACTTTGCACTTAGATAATATCTGTCACCTTTGACATAAATCTTAAAACTATATGTCTGATCTTCTTCTTCGATATCGGTTCTGTGATAGGTAAGTGTAACCATAGCCTCTCCCATGCTGTAGCTATGGATATCCCATCCGCTTTCATCTTCACGCTGAACCACCTGGCACACAGGAGCATCGTCCCCATTATCCTCGTACTTTGTTTCATCCGTAATCTGAACATCTGTCACTTCACCTATAACGACATGGTCTCCATCTGGATTTGCACTGTCTTCCACGTAATATTCCAGAGAACTGCTTATCCAGGTATCCCGGCCCATAAGTGTCTCTTCATCCCCTGGAAGCTGCGGATTATACACAGCATCCCGGACATGCACACCAGCACCGATTTCCTCCAGCTGCTTCGTGTACTCATCAGAGCCCTCTTCTTTTCCCATCAAAAAGACACGCACTTCGATCCAGTAACCTTCACCTGCATTTTTGTATATCTCAGATAAGGTTTCTCCATGAAGGGTGATTTCTGTATCGGAATCCTGTCTCCAGTACCAGCCATTCTCATCACTGCTGGCCAACTCATGAAAATCAACGTTTTCCTCAGTTCCTTCATTTCTGATACCTACCTGCCACTGAATCTCAGTTCCTTCCGGTAAAACATCCGCATTGTCCAGACACAGGGTGTAGTCCTCATTGTTGAACATATGCATGGTATATCCATCATTCCAATGCCAGTCGCCCCCTTCGTGATGGAATGCAATGGCATTGGAATTCTCATCTTCACTCTGTTCCGGTTCCCCTGACTCACCATCCATGAATTCGTTTAATTCATCTGTGCTGTCAGATACAAATCCCTCTTCGTTCTCTGCAAACCAGCTGTCGTCTGCATTTTCCTCCAAGCCATTTTCATTCTCTGCCAGGCTCGCATCAGTTTCATCTGCATCTGCAGATACCTCAGCGAAAAAATCCACAGCTTCTGCTTCCGGTACACTCTCAGCCAGTACCATCACAGAATTGTTTCCCACCACCATAGACGCAGCCAGTGTCCAGGCAGCCAGTTGTTTCCATAATTTCTTTTGCTTCATGCACATCCCTCCATTTTCATACACTTACACCTGTAAAGCTTATGGCGCAGTTCCCATTTTTTAGAGTATATAAAAAAACTCCTGGGTTCTTTGCACCATTTACGTTGGGTTTTGCCCCTAACTTGATATCCACGAATTGCTTCGCCGCAAAGCTGCTCCCGCAATTCTCAATCAGATAATTTTAGTATAAAATATTTATCCTTTTTCCGCAACTATAAATTCGAAATATTCCTTATTATAATACGTTTTGGACTTATATTTTGAATTTTCAGATTTTAGTGTTTTTATTATTAATAAAGTTTATTTTTTAAATTATCTGTTATTAATAAAAATTTTCATATCTAGAGCTTATTTGTTCCATAAAAAGACATAAAAAAGCTATAAGATTCCATTTCTGAAATCCTATAGCTTTATGACACTAAAATCCTAATCCTCACAAATCTCCCAATGACCACTAAAACCGCTTCCTACATATTGGAGCTTGCCTATCTCTTTGATGTGACGCTTAATCGTTCGTGTACTTACTTTTAATTCAAGCGCCATTTTTTCAGTACTTATTTTATTATCAGACTTTATTAGATTTATAATCTTTGTATTTATATCCTCTTGGGTGACATCTTGAGTGACATCTTGGGTGACATCTTGGGTGACATTATAATTTAAATTCGGCATGACAACTGTAAACTGATATCTGTCTGACCGAAAAGATGGTTTTTTACTTTTATCATAATTAATCTGAAATTCATACCCACCGATAATTTTTCCAAATCCACTACCTTTTCGCTCCATATATCCCAGACGATTAAACACATCAGCCAAAACAGGATTCCTTCTCGTAGATGGAACAGTAAGAGGATCTCTGTCTTGAATAATTGATCCATCTGGCATACCTCCCGGAGAGTAAATTTCCATACGATCATCGTAAATATCAATATGCACTTCACTGCCATTCACAAGATAATCTCGGTGAGCTAATGCATTAATCAAAGCTTCATGATAACTGCGTTCTACATATTCTGGCATTTCTTCTCTGGAATTGGCAGTCTTTCTCCACATCAACCTTGCGTTTCTCTTGATAAAGGCTTCTCCATTATCAATCAAAGAAATCACACTTCCGGAATATTCAGCATCATCAAAAGCATCTATTGTTCCACCACTCTTATTTAACCCATTCCATCTGGTACAAAACAATCTGGAACAACGAATTGGGCTTTCATCTGCCACCAAAGCACCTGCATTTGTTAAATACCCTTGCTCATTTGCCAAACCAAATGAAACAAGATCTTTTTCATCAAAACTATTTCCTGTCCATTTTTTGTATCTTTCCCGAAGCTTGGAAAAAGCAAAATCTTCCACCTTGTACGTAGAAATCCGTGAATCATACGATATGTTTCTGCCACGTAACACAAGCCTTTTTAGTTCTGTTGCAGTTGCTTTTACACTCTCATTTCCAACACGAACATATGCTTCCAACATCCCATCTCCAGAATAGTAATAGGGTGTCTCTTCACCTTTAAAAATGTCTAAAATAATTAACACTTTTCCATCTTCAATCTGCTCAAATCTAAGCCGGAACTCTGGAATCGGATCCAATCTTGTCTTAATGATTTCACTTATTTTTTCTGCATCACCGTTCGGATCTTCAAGTCCTATAATATTCTCATCATTCGATATTCCGAAGATTAACGAACCACCCAGTGTATTTGCAAATGCACTCACACTCTTGCACCAACTCTTCGGTTTCTTTGCTTCCAAAGAGAGTTTTTTATCATATTCTGTCGCTTCACCAATCAAATTTCCTATATTCATATTTTCTCCCAAATAATCATCCATTATTTTATTCCAAATATAGTTTCTTCGATTACGCTGATACATCCATCCGTAATTTTCTTTATATCAATGTTTTAGAATCAAGCTACTATCTCCGCCTTGGTTTTACTGTCTTTTCAGGAATTCACCCAACTCACACCGTGGCAGCTGATATTTTCGCTCTCCTTCAAACCCGGACAGCGCCAAAAGCAGCAGCAGATCCCTTTGCGGTCCTTTATAGGACTCTGCTTGTTCATACCACTCATGGATGGTATGCTCGCCGCCGCCTTTTCCGCCCCATCCTACGGTGATTGCCGGAATGCCAAGGCTGATGGGGATATTGGCATCGGTACTTGCAGCCCCGATATAGAAAGTCTCCATTCCAACTGCCTGATTGGCTGCGTGGGCAGCCTGCACGATCTGGCAGTCCCGTACTTGCGTTCCAGCCGGGCGTTTGCCTTTTTGCTCCATTGTCATGGTGACCGCATCTTCATCATTTCCCACTGTCCATCTGACATTTTCCTCTTCCACAGCCTCATTTACTGCCTGATGAAATTTCTGTGAAAGCGCATTAAGAGCCTCCGGGGCTACTGACCGCATATCCACCAGCATGGAAGCCTCCGCTGAAATTACATTCACAGAAGTTCCGCCATTTACCACGCCTACACTGAATGTGGTCTTTGGATCTGACGGCACCTGAAAATCACTGATTTTTGCAATGGCTCTTCCCATAGCATGAATGGGATTGGGAATTCCAAAGCCAGTGTAGCTGTGCCCGCCTGTTCCATGGAAATTCACCTGATATCGTTCACTTCCCACAGCCTGATAAATGATACCTGCTGTATGTTTATCGTCAATAGACACAAATCCATCATACAGTTTTGTCTGAGAGTTTTCCCTGGAAAAAAGATACTTACTCCCCCGAAGATCACCGAGACCTTCTTCACACACATTTGCGCAGAAAACAATGTCTCCCTCACCCCGGATTTCTGATGCCACCATAGCACGGGCAATAGATAGAAGCTCTGCCACAGCTCTTGTATCATCCCCGATTCCAGGACAGCTGTAGCGATTCCCCTCCGTTTTCAGGGTAAGGTCTGTATCCATGGGAAACACAGTGTCCGTGTGACCTGCCAGAACAAGCCTTGGGCCGCCTGCAGTTCCTTTTCTGGTTCCCAGAACATTTCCCACTTCATCGATATGCACATCCTCCAGACCTGCTTCCAGCATCTTTTTTCGGACATACTCTGCTTTTTTCCCTTCCTGATAAGAAGGCGCAGGAATCTGGCACATTTCCAGAGTTTCCTGCAAAGTCCTGTCATCATCCTCTTTGAGAAACGCCAGCCCACGCTGGACTTTCTCTTTTTTCAGCAATTCTTTCATATTGTCACTCCGGTAATTTCTCCAGCAGCTGCTCCAACTCTTCATAACTGCTGATATTATTAGACTCCCTGCGAAGCCCTGCACTGTGGGGCATTCCTGCAGTATACCAGGCTACATGCTTTCGCATCTCCCGGATTCCGATAAATTCCCCTTTCATTTCGATCTGTGCCCGGGCATGCTTTAAGATCATCTCTTTAATCTCTGTAAGGGAAGGCCTTAAAAGCTCCTCTCCTGTGGCAAAATAATGGTTCATTTCCCGGAATATCCAGGGATTTCCCTCTACAGCACGGCCAATCATCACAGCATCACAGCCGGTCTGGCGAAACAGCGCTTCTGCCTTTTTGGGGGAATCTACATCCCCGTTTCCGATCACCGGAATGGAAACTGCCTCCTTGATTCTGGCTATGGTTTCCCAGTCTGCCTCGCCGGAATAATACTGCTGCCTGGTTCTTCCATGTACAGCAATGGCAGCTGCCCCTGCATCCTCTATTCGTTTTGCTATCTCCACAATGTCCACTGGTTCCTTTTCAAAACCAATACGTACCTTCACAGTAAGGGGTTTGTGGATTGCGCCGGAGACACTTTTCACAATCTGTGTGATCAGATCCGGATTTTTCAGAAGAGCGGAACCTTCCCCGTTATTTACCACTTTTGGTACCGGACAGCCCATATTGATGTCCAGAATATCAAATGGCTGCTCTTCTATGCTCTTCGCCACCTCAGCCATCAGCTGTGGCTCGCTTCCAAAAAGCTGCAAGGACACGGGATGCTCCACAGGATCGATCTCCATCAGCGCTTTTGTATTTTTGTTCTTATAGGAAATTGCCTTGGCGCTGATCATCTCCATACAGAGAAGTCCGGCCCCCTGCTCCTTGCACAGCCTGCGAAAAGCAAGGTCCGTCACCCCTGCCATAGGTGCCAGCACAAAACGGTTTGGTATTTCCACATTTCCAATTTTCCAGGACATAGTCCCGGGATTCCCCGGCACACCCCACATGGGAGTCTGCCTCTTTATTACCATGTTATCCACAATATCATTCTCCCTTGGAGTCGTTTTCCACATCTTCCCCAAGGAAGAACACACGATAATACATTTCCAGAGATTCCAGAAGCTCTTCTTTTTCCTGGCGGAGCTGTTTGATTTTTAACGCGCCGCCAATGTCATCATAAAATCCGTCTGCTTCCGCAGCCTCTGTCTTAAACTGAAGATTTCCCTTATCGTCAAACTCCAGGGTAAAGATTCCGCCAATCTCTTCTGTGTACAGGACGCACATGATCTGAAGCTCTTTTTTTACATGATCCGGCAGGGAATCAAAATCCTTGTTAAAATAATATTTCTGTTCATAAGCACTTGCTCCGCAAAGCACTACATTTTCCTGATACAAAGACGTACCACCTTTCTTACACATAACTGTACAGCCCACGCACAGAGACCTCCCCGGCACTGACCGCTGTCACACTTCCATCTGTTTTTTCTACCAGCAGCTCACCGTCATCTGTGATTCCTCTGGCAATCCCCTCATAGGGTTCTTTCGCCAGGACCCGGACAGGCTGATTATAATTGGCAAGAATGCCTTCATATTCTTCCCTCAGGCCGCTGAGGTCGCAGGTTGCTGTAAATATCTCATAGTATCTCTCAAAGGCTTCCATTACAAGCCCCGGAACCTGACTTCTGTCAAATTCTCTTCCACCTTCCAGATAAAGAGAAGTGGCCTTATCTGCCATTTCTTCCGGAAATTCCCGGATATTTACGTTGATTCCCACACCGATCACTGCGTAATCAATTTTACCTTCACGGACTCCCATTTCTGTCAGGATCCCGCAGATTTTTTTCCGGGAAACCACTACGTCATTTGGCCATTTGATGCTCACATCAAAGCCAAGGTTTCCCACGGCTTTTGCCACTGCCATTCCCATTACCAGGGTCAGCATCGGGGCATACTGGGGTTCAAATTCAGGCCGCAGAAGGATACTCATCATCACAGAGGTTCCCTCCGGCACTTCCCAGGAGCGGCCCAGACGGCCACGTCCTGCGGACTGAAATTCTGCCAGTGCAAGGGTTCCCTCCGGTGCCCCCTCCTTTGCCAGGCGTTTGATCCACAGATTGGTGGAATCTGTTTCTCTTGCAAAATGGACGGTTTTGCCCGCCCATTTTGTGTGTATATTCTGTTCGATTGTTTCCTTTGTATAATTCATTATTTTACTTCCGGCTCTCCCAGAGTTGCTACCATAACTGCCTTGATGGTGTGCATGCGGTTCTCAGCCTCATCAAATACCTTGGATGCAGAAGACTCAAATACCTCGTCCGTTACCTCCATATCTGTCAGGTTGAATCGCTCTCCCATTTCCTTGCCGATCTTGGTCTTCAGATCATGGAATGCCGGCAGACAGTGAAGGAAAATTGCTTTTTCTCCGGCATTTTTCATCACTGCGGAAGTAACCTTGTATGGAGTCAGGTCATGGATTCTCTCTTCCCATACCGCATCCGGCTCACCCATGGATACCCATACATCTGTATAAATAACATCTGCATCTTTTGTTCCGGCATCCACATCCTCTGTGAGAGTGATGGTGGCTCCGGACTGAGCAGCGTACTCTTTGCACTGTGCTACAAGCTCATCATTTGGGAAGTATTTGCTGCTGGTGCAGGCAACAAAGTGCATTCCAAGCTTGGAGCATGCAACCATCAGGGAATTACCCATGTTATAACGGGCATCGCCCATATATACCAGCTTGATTCCCTTCAAATATCCGAAATGCTCACGGATGGTAAGCATATCAGCCAGCATCTGAGTGGGATGATACTCATTGGTAAGACCATTCCATACCGGAACTCCGGCATATTTTGCAAGCTCTTCTACCACATCCTGGCCAAATCCGCGATACTCGATACCATCGTACATTCTTCCCAGGACTCTTGCAGTGTCGGCAATACTCTCTTTCTTACCGATCTGGGATCCGGTAGGATCCAGATAAGTACTTCCCATACCAAGATCATGTGCAGCTACCTCAAAGGAACAGCGGGTTCTGGTGCTGGTTTTCTCAAAAATAAGCGCAATATTTTTACCCTTGTAATATTCGGTCAGCTCACCTGCTTTTTTCTTTGCTTTCAGTTCTGCTGACAGATCCAAAAGATACAGGATCTCCTCTGGTGTAAAGTCTTTCAGCGTCAGAAAGTTTCTGCCTTTTAAGTTCATAGTAATCCTCCTCTGTTCTCACAGGGACAGCCACTTGCTCTGTCCCTGATTTTTATCCGTCGTTATTTGTTTTCTGCTGATTCTGTTTTTTTATCTTCTGTCACGATCTCCTTCAGGGATGTAGCAAGGCCTGCCAGACCCTGGATTTCAGATGGAATGATGATCTTGGTGGATTTGCCGTCAGCAACCTTTGCAAGGGCCTCCAGGCTCTTCAGAGTAAGAACAGCGCTGTCAGCACCGGCATCCTTGATCATACGAAGACCTTCTGCATTTGCCTTCTGTACCTTCAGTACTGCTTCCGCCTGACCTTCTGCCTCTTTGATCATACGCTCTTTCTGAGCCTCTGCACGGAGGATTGCAGCCTGTTTCTCAGCTTCTGCATCCAGAATTGCAGACTCTTTCTTACCTTCTGCAACCAGAATAGTAGATTTCTTCTCACCTTCTGCGATGAGAATTGCCTCTCGTCTTTCACGCTCTGCTTTCATCTGCTTCTCCATTGCTTCCTGGATCGCTGCAGGCGGAATGATGTTCTTAAGCTCTACACGGTTTACCTTGATTCCCCATGGGTCTGTAGCAACATCCAGAGATGCGCGCATCTTGGTATTGATCACTTCACGGGAGGTAAGGGTCTCATCCAGTTCCATATCACCAATGATATTACGAAGTGTGGTAGCGGAAAGATTCTCAATGGCCATGATTGGGTTTTCCACGCCATAAGCAAACAGCTTTGGATCTGTGATCTGGAAAAATACAACGGTATCAATCTGCATAGTTACATTATCCTTGGTGATAACCGGCTGAGGCGGGAAATCTACAACCTGCTCTTTCAGATTGACCTTTCTTGCCACACGCTCTACAAATGGAAGTTTGAAATGTACACCGGTTCCCCATGTTGCCTGGTAAGCTCCCAGACGTTCCAGTACGATCGCATATGCCTGTGGCACGATCCGGATACAGGATGCCAGGATCCAAAGTACCAGAATGATAACGACCAGTAAAATTAAGACTTTTGCCATATTGCCGCCTCCTACTTTTTCTCCACGATCAGTTTTACGCCGCGGATTTCTTTGATCACAACTACAGTGCCAACCGGAATTGTCATGCTGTCATCGGATGTCCGGGCCATCCATTCAATGTCATTGATGCGGACCTGGCCGGTCTGGGCCAGATCATTTATCTCCTGGATCACCACAGCACTTTTTCCCAGAAGACTGTTTGCATTTGTCTTTTCTGTATTTTTATCCAACAGCTTCATCGCCGCCGGCCTGGTAAAAAAAAGAAGCGCCAGGGAAACACAGAAAAACAGCAAAAGCTGTGTCACTACACCGGCACCCAGTCCGCATGCAATGGCAGCTGCCAGTGCGCCTCCTGCAAACCAGATGGTAGTAAGCGCTGTAGTCAGCCCTTCTATCACCAGAAGCACAGCCAGAATCCCAAGCCACATGATCGGATCCATAAGACTCCTCCTTTCGCATTTTACCCCTGTCGTCTCTGCCTTGCAGCTTCATACATCAGGATTCCTGCTGCCATGGCTGCATTCAGAGATTCCACCTTTCCACACATGGGAATACGGATCAGACAGTCTGCCGCCTGCGCAGCTTCCTCAGTCAGTCCTTTTCCCTCGTTTCCAATGAAAAAGGCAGTTCCTCCCTGGTATTTTTCCTGATCATAGGAATTTTTCCCTTTCAGATGGGCTGCAAAAGTGCGGATGCCCTGTTGCTCAAGTTCTGCCTTTAATGATACCACATCCTCCACGTATAGAAAAGGCATTCTGTAAACAGATCCCATTGTGGAACGGATTACTTTTGGATTTGTAATATCCACACAGGTCCTGGTAAGGAATACACCGGAAACACCTGCTCCCTCCCCTGTCCTGAAAATTGTCCCTGCATTTCCGGGATCCTGCAGATCTTCCAGGACCATCACCAGAGGTGCTGGGCCTTTTAGAATATCCCTCATAGTCCAGGTGGGCTTTTTCAAAACGGTGAGAACCCCCTGGGGAGTCTTGGTATCACACATCTGGCGAAAAATATTATCCGCTACGATTTCTGCTTTCTCTTCCGAAAGGCTCTTTACTTTCTCCATGATTTTCTCATCACTGGACAGGGATTCTGTAATATACACCTTTTCAATCCAGTCAGCAGGTGCCTCTCCAAACATCTTCCGTCCTTCTGCCACAAACAGTCCCTGCTCTTTCCGGACCTTTGCCTTTTGATTCAACTGTATGACATTTTTGACCTGTGTATTATTTGCACTGGTTATCATAGATTTTCCTCACATTACTGCGATATTTTTTAACACGCTCTGGGAACAAAAAAGTTTCTGTCCACCTCATCACGGCTGTTTCTTAAAAGAATTCAGATCTTCATTCCTGCCTACCGCTACCAGGATGCTGCCTGATTCCAGCTTCCTGGCCGGATTCAGATTTACATTTACTGTATCCCCGTGCTTCACTGCCACCACGTTGATCCGATATTTCTCACGGATTTTCAATTCAGACAGGCTCTTTCCCACCCATTCTGCCGGAACACGAAATTCTGCCATGCTGAAGTCTGCTGACAGTTCAAACACATCTTCAAAACCTTCTGAGGTAAGATTGCGGGCTACACGAAGTCCCATAGAACGCTCCGGATAGATTACCTGATCTGCACCAATCTTCTCCAGAATCCGTCCATGAAGGGAATTCAGTGCCTTGGCCAGAACAAGGGGAACCCCCAGATCCTTGGCCTGCATAGTTGCTGTGATACTTGCTTCCATGTTTTCTGCAACTGCTATGATCGCCACATCCACATTCTGTACTCCAAGAGATTTCAGGATCCCCGGCTCACGGACATCAGCTCTTACCGCATAGGTAACAGACTCTGCGATTTCCTGAATATTTTCATCTTTGTCATCGATTGCCAGAACATCATAGTCTGCACTTGCCAGTTCTTTTGCCAGCGTCATGCCAAATTGCCCCAGTCCGATTACTGCAAAGGATTTTCCCTTCATTACAGTCTCCTTTTCGCTTTTTATGATGCCAGGGGCAAAAGCCTTATCATGCAGGCATGAACAGCTTTTTACCCTGATATCTTTTTATTAACCGATCATAATATTTTCTTCAGCCAGATACACATCCTCTGCTTTTTTCTGTGCTCTGGCCACCACAGCGGCACCCAGTGTAAGAGGGCCGATTCTTCCAAGATACATGGTAAAAATAATAATCCACTTGGCTGGCGTATTCACAACTGCCGTAAGTCCTCTGGAAAGCCCAACCGTACCAACGGCAGAAGTCAGCTCATAAAGAACATCCACAAAAGGTGCCTGAGGCATAACTGCAAATATCAGCAGTACCGACACAAACAATACTCCGATTGAGGTTCCCGCAACTACCAGTGCGGAACGTACATAGCTGTTGCGGATCTTTCTGCCATAAACCTCCACATCCTTTTTTCCCCTAAGGTTCGTAATAATACTCAGTATCAGCACTGCCAGAGTCGTAGTCTTTATACCACCTGCAGTTCCCATGGGAGAGCCGCCCACCAGCATAAGAAAAAGACAGATCATCACACTGCCATTGGTAAGCGCGCCCTGGTCCACAGTGAAAAACCCGGCAGTTCTTGTGGTTACAGACTGAAAAGCTGCTGCCATCACCTTCTGCCCTGCAGACAGATTGCCTAATGTATCCGGATTATGGTACTCAAAAATAAGAATAAACACTGTTCCTCCCAATAGAAGGATCCCTGTTGTGGTCAATACAAGTTTACTCTGCAGACGCAGGGTTCTGTAGACTCGCCCAGGTGAAAGCTTTCTCTGAAAAACAAGCTTTATCTTTTTCCCCAGATCCCACCACACGGTAAAACCAAGACCTGAAGCTATGATCAGCAGGATCGTAGTAATGTTCACCATAGGATCTTTCACATAGGGCGCAAGACTGTTCTCTCCCAAAAGGTCGATACCTGCATTGCAAAATGCAGAAATCGCAGTAAATACAGCCTGTCCAATCCCCTTTGCCAGGCCAAACTTCGGAACAAAACAGATTGCGTAGCCCACTGCCCCGATTCCTTCTGCTGCAAATACGCAGAGAACCACTTTTTTGACCACAGTAACCAGACCGGCCATCTGTTCCAGATTGTAGGATTCCTGAATCATCCGGCGATTTCTCATACTGATTTTCCGGTTCAACGACACGAAAATGATATTGGCAAGGGCAATCAGGCCAATGCCTCCGATCTGTATGAGAAGAAGGATCACCAGCTTCCCAATCAGACTCCAGTGAGTAGCCGTCACCACTGTAACCAGTCCAGTCACACAGACACAGGTAGTGGCAGTAAACATAGCATCGGAAAAGGAGGTGCGCACTCCCGCTGCCGCACAAAATGGCAGCCACAAAATTAGTCCTCCTACAAAAATTACCCCAGCAAAGCTGAGGGTAATTATTTGTGCTGTATTCAGTTTATGCAGTTTTAATTGCAGTTTTTGAATAAACATATCTGATTTTATTATTTCTTGTAATTATGGGAGAGAGACTCGCAAACTTCCCACATATATGGGGTTACGCTCTTCTCCATTGCAAGTGCCTCATTGATATCGAAATCAACGAAATCACCATGACGATATCCTACAACACGGCTCTTCTTGCCTTCCAGAAGAAGATCTACAGCCATAGCACCCATCATAGAAGCATATACACGGTCTTTACATGTAGGGCTTCCACCACGCTGCATATGTCCAAGAATCGTAGCACGTGTCTCGATTCCGGTAGCAGCCTCGATACGTGTTGCCATTGCCTGTGAATGACCGATACCCTCTGCATTGATAATAATATGATGCTTCTTGCCAAGCTTACGGCTTTCAATAATGTTATTGATAAGCTTCTGCTCGTCATAGTCATATTTTTCAGGAATCAGAACATCCTCAGCTCCATTGGCAATACCGCACCACAGTGCCAGCCAGCCGGCGCCACGTCCCATAACCTCAATGATACTGCATCTCTCATGGGAGGTAGAAGTATCACGTACCTTATCAATTGCTTCCATAGCAGTATTTACAGCGGTATCAAAACCGATGGTATACTCTGTGCAGGCAATGTCAAGGTCGATGGTTCCAGGGACACCGATTGTATTGATTCCAAGATTTGCCAGCTTCTGTGCTCCGGCAAAGGAACCATCTCCACCGATTACAACAAGTCCGTCAATTCCATGCTTGCGGCAGATCTCTGCTCCACGCTGCTGTCCTTCTGCAGTACGGAACTCAGCACATCTTGCGGTATAAAGAATAGTACCTCCACGCTCGATGGTATCAGATACGTCTCTTGCTGTCATATCAATGATTTCTTCATTTAATAAACCATTGTAACCTTTCAGGATACCTTTTACCTGAAGGCCGCTGGAAAGTCCGCGTCTTACAACTGCACGGATTGCAGCATTCATTCCAGGTGCGTCACCGCCGCTGGTCAGGACACCAATGGTCTTAATCTTGTTTTCTGCCATAATAATCTCCTCCATCTTATGAATCGTCGGGAGCTGTTCCTCCATTCTCATCAGTAGAAATGCTCTCGTTTTTCTATACACATATTCAGCATTAGTTTATAGCATTTTTACAAGGATTTCAAGACTCTTTCCACAACTTTAACATTGTTATTTCCATATTTTTGCCGCATCTGTGACAGCCAGTCATCCTGCAGTTCTACATGGTATGCCGCCGGCAGTTTTTTCATGGCTTTTACGTCCCTTAAATAGACCACTACACTGTCACTTCCGGCAGATGTCCGAAGATCCTGCAGAAGCTCTTTTTCTTTTTTTCCGTACTCTTCCCTGTTCTCAAACTGGATCCACAGTTCCTTTGGAATGTCGGAAAAAGCACGCACCTTTTCCAGGATCAGCTTACTTGCCTTATCATCCTCTGCGGATACTCTTCCCTGGATGAAAACACGGTCATCTTCATTGATCATATTCTGCCATTTCTCGTAGTCCCTTGGAAATACCATAACCTCCACAGATCCCACCAGATCCTCCAGGGTAAGAAAAGCCATCACCTTATTATTCTTGGTATATTTAATATTTTTCTCTGTGATCATACCGCCGATGATCACTTTTTGATTGTCCCTTACATGGGACTCATCCTGTTCCTCTTCTTCCTCTACAGGCTGGAAATCTATGGTTCTGGCGGAAATCATCTTTTCCATCATGTTGCGGTAACGCTCAAGAGGATGACCACTCAGGTAGATTCCAAGCACTTCCTTTTCATTTGCCAGAACCGTTTCCTTATCGTATTCTGCCAGATCCGGCATGCGGATCTCAAACTCTTTTTTATTCTCTTCGGAAGCAATATCGAACAAACTCAGCTGGCCTGCCATGGACTGCTTTTTATTCCGGGAAATATCATCCACGATCTGACCGAAAACAATCATTTTCTGGTGGCGGTTTCCTTCCAGACAATCCAAAGCCCCGGCTTTGATAAAGTTCTCAATGGCACGTTTATTTACACTTTCGATATTGCGCTCAATAAAGTTTTTCAGGGAAAGATACTCCCCATGCTCCTTTCGCTCTGCCACGATCGCATCGATCACCGGACGGCCCACACTCTTGATGGCAGAAAGCGCATACAGGATTGAACCATCTGATACGGAAAATCCATATTCTCCCTTATTGATATCCGGCGGAAGAATGGAAATATTCATCTGTCTGCACACCTGGATATATTCTGCAACCTTGGCCGGCTTGTCAATCACGGAGGTCATCAGCGCTGCCATAAATTCTACCGGATAGTAGTATTTCAGAAATGCAGTCTGATAGGTAACATATGCATATGCCGCAGCATGGGATTTGTTAAAAGCATACTGGGCAAAATCAATCATCTCATCGTAAATCTTATTTGCGGTTTTTTCATTAATACCATTCTTAATGCAGCCCGGAACGCCCTCTTTCTCATTTCCATAGACAAATGCCTGCCGTTCCGACTCCATAACGCTCAGCTTTTTCTTGGACATGGCACGACGCAGAAGATCACTTCGCCCCAGGGTAAAGCCTGCAAGACTCTGTACGATCTGCATAACCTGCTCCTGATACACGATACACCCGTGGGTAGCTTTCAGGATCGGCTCCAGCTGCGGACAGTCATAGCGGATGGTATCTGGTCGATTCTTACCCCGGATATACTGTGGAATAAAGTCCATAGGACCCGGACGGTACAGAGAAATTCCGGCGATCACATCCTCCAGACTGTGCGGCTTCAGCTCCTTCATAAATCCCTTCATTCCACCACTCTCCAGCTGGAACACACCCTCTGTACGGCCGGTTCCCAGAGAGTCCAGTACCTTCTGGTCATTGTAATCGATTTCCTGCATATTCAGGGAAATGCCGTAATTCTTTTTGACATGTTTTACGGCATTATTGATCACAGTCAGGGTACGAAGCCCCAGGAAGTCCATTTTCAAAAGTCCCAGTTCTTCCAGAGTGACTGCGCCAAACTGGGTGACAATGGTTCCATCCTGTGCCCTGGAAAGAGGAACATACTCAGAGACATCCTTCTGGCTGATCACCACACCTGCCGCATGCATGGAAGCATGTCTTGGAAGACCTTCCAGCCTCTTTGCCATGTCAAGAAGATGACGGACATCCGGCTGCTCGTTATAAGCCTTTTTCAGATCCGGGTTTACTTCCATGGCCTTGTCAATGGTGACGATTTTCACATTCGGAATCTTCGCCGGAACCATTTTTGCAATGGAATCCACCTGCGCATAAGGCATATCCAGCACACGTCCCACATCGCGGATCACACCACGGGCGGCTAACGTACCAAAGGTGATGATCTGAACCACACAATCCTTGCCATATTTTCTCACGACATAATCGATGACTTCCTGTCTGCGCTCAAATCCAAAATCCACGTCAATATCCGGCATGGATACACGTTCCGGATTCAGAAAACGTTCAAACAGAAGGTCATATTTGATGGGATCCAGTAAGGTGATCCCCAGTGTATAAGCTACAATACTTCCCGCTGCAGAACCTCGCCCCGGCCCCACTTCGATTCCGGATTGTCTGGCATAATGGATGAAATCCCACACGATAAGGAAATAATCCACATAACCCATATTTTTGATGGTAGTCAGCTCATATTCAAGCCGCTTTCGAAGCTCTGGAGTAACCGGATCATACAACCGTTCCAGCCCCTCAAAGCAGAGCTTATTCAGATATTCCCAGGAGTTATAACCTTCAGGCACACCGAATTTCGGCAATTTAGTAACACCAAATTCAATCTCCACATGGCACCGCTGTGCAATTTTGTGGGTATTTTCCAGGGCTTCCAGTGCATATGGGAAAAGGGCTGCCATCTCTTCCTCTGATTTTACATAGTACTGACCGCCCTCGTAACGCATACGATCCGTATCTGCCAGCTTCTTTCCGGTCTGCAGGCAAAGAAGGATATCATGGGGATCTGCATCATCTGCATAGGTGTAATGGACATCATTTGTCGCCACAAGGTCAATTCCTGTCTCCTGATGCATACGCAAAAGCTGCTGGTTGACATTTTGCTGTTCCGGAATTCCGTGATCCTGAAGTTCCAGAAAGAAATTACCCTTTCCAAATATCTCCTGATAACGAAGTGCCGCTTTTTTTGCATCTTCATACAGGCCCCTGTTCAGAAAACGGGCCACTTCCCCTGCCAGGCAGGCACTTAAGGCGATCAGGCCTTCATGGTATTCCTCCAAAAGTTCCAGATCCACTCGCGGCTTATAATAGAAGCCTTCCTTAAAACTCCTTGAAACGATTTTCATAAGATTCTGATATCCCTGGTCATTCTCTGCCAGAAGCACCAGATGGTAATAACGGTCATCGCCGCTTCCGATTTCCCTGTCAAAGCGGGAACCGGGCGCAACATAAACCTCACAGCCTAAGATAGGATTGATTCCTGCATCCTTTGCAGCCCGGTAAAAATCAATCACACCGTACATCACACCATGGTCTGTGATGGCAGCGCTGTCCATTCCCAGCTCTTTCACCCGGGCCACATACTCTTTTATTTTGTTAGAACCGTCCAGCAAACTGTACTCTGTGTGGACATGGAGGTGGGTAAATGCCATTCTTTTCTCTCCTTTTTGTGAAAATCACACGCCTCATCCTCTTACTTTTTCCTTGAGAATGGGCGTGTGACCTGTTTTATTTCTTATAAATACGTTTATCTCTGATCTCGATCTTATCCTCTTTGAGAAGGTGGCCTACTGCACGCTTAAATGCATTTTTGCTCAGACCGAATTCCCGTTTGATCACCTCCGGGGAGGCCTTGTCATCAAAGGGAAGCACACCGGCAAATTCTTCAATCACACTCAGCACACTTTTTGCATCTTCGTTGATCTGGATGTAAGCCTTCTGACGGTCTGTGACATTCATCTTGCCATCTTCCTTCACCTCGGAGACACGAAGCTCCAGCACTTCGCCTGGACGGTACTTGCCATTTGCCTCTCTGGCAGGAATGAGGGCTGAATATTTATCGTCTACGGCTACAAATACGCCAAAGCGGTCGCTGATCTCATACACACGGCCTTTCACCGAATCTCCGGCCACATATGGTGTCCTGGTGGAAAGGTAATGATATACCTTCATAGTAGCACAAAGTCTGTTGCTCTTATCCACATAAAGGGCTACCAGACAATCCTGGCCTTCCCGCACACGGCTGGTCTGCTCATGATAGGGAAGGAGCAGATCCTTTTCCAGTCCCCAGTCCAAAAAAGCTCCTATCCTGGTCACCTGAAGGACTTTCAGCACAGCGGTCTGTCCTACCTGAAGTCTTGGCTCTTTTGTAGTTGCGATCAGACGGTCGCTGGAATCCTTATAAATAAAGACCTCCAGCTGATCTCCCTCTTTTGTCCCCTCTGGAACCTGTTTTCCCGGAAGCAGGACTCTATCGTTCTGCTCCGCATTTTTATCCTCTCCCAGGTAAACACCAAAATCCACGGTTTTTACCACGGTAAGCTTCTGTTTTTTTCCTATTTCGATCATGGATTCTCCTTAAAATAATAGACCTCTGATATCCGGGCACATCTAAAGTACTCCTCCCGGTATCTGCACACTCCAAAGCAGTTTCTTCCTGCAAACCGGGGGATTCTCCCAGTCTTTTTCAGTATAACACAGATCAGCCCCGGCTGTGAATAGCAACTTACTTCAGTTTTCGTGCATAGGATAATAATTTTCTGGCATCTGCCCATCTTCCATCGCTGGTAGCGGCTCCCAGAGTAACGGAAATGTAGGTCTTCCCGTTCAGTCCTTTTACTACACCTACAAAACACTGACCGGCTTTGTTTGTATATCCGGTTTTCATCCCACACACTCCCGGCATTCTCTCATGCAGAAGCCGATTGGTAGAAGTCAGCTTATATTTCTTTCCTTTCAGATTCTGAATAGTAATGCTTCTGGTTCGGATCACTTTGCGAATTCGTCGGTTTTTCCAGGCGTAGCGCGCGATTTTGGACAGATCCCTGGCTGTAGTATAATGATTCAGCCCCGCATCCAACCCGTTTGGTGTGGCAAAATGGGTGTTAGTACACCCCAGTTCCACAGCTTTGGCATTCATCATGTTTACAAAATTCTTTACATTTCCGCCAACTTTCTCTGCAATAGCCACAGCTGTATCATTATGTGAAGGAATCAGAAGAGAATACAGCATGTCCCGCATACGAAAACGTTCACCTTTTTTGAAATACAGCTTTGTGGGCTCCTGGGAAGCTGCATAAGCGGAGGTGCGTACCACGTCCGACATCTGGCTGTTCTCCACCGCCAGGATGGCAGTCATGATCTTGGTGGTACTGGCATTGGCATGACGCCTGTCCGGATTTTTGGAAAAGATCACCTTTCCTGTGTCAGCCTCCACCAATATTGCACACTCACTGTTCAGAGCAATAGACGGACCACATTTTTGCACCTGCCCTTTTTTATTGAACTGGTATCTGATACCGTCAACCCTTTTCCTTCCGGTTACAAGACGGCCATTTTTATCAAAATAATAAATATTTTTTCCATTGTACCAGCCCTGGCACCTGCTTCCATCCTTCAGCAGGTAATAGGTTTTCTTTCCATTTTCCCGCACCCAGGTATTTTTATGCATGTAACCCTGGTCTTTTGTGCCAAAATAGTACCACTTTTTTCCCAGCTTCTGCCATCCGTACTGGCGGATTCCTTCTTCGGAAAACAGATAGGTTTTTCCTTCAATTAAGAGCAGACAATCCTGGGCCTTTGTTCCATCCTCCCAGGTATAAATCCAACCCTTTTCCGTAGGCTCAAAGGTACCACCTGACGCAGTTTCCACATTTTCTGCTGATGTCACTGCAGCCTGTACGGCTGTCACATTTCCGCACAACAAGAAAATAACCAGACACATGAAGATCAATATGCCTGCTCTGTACCGTAAACTTTCCTTTTTCACTTTTTTCCCTCCCATATGGGGCATGCCCGATAACTTAACTATTTTTTTCTATTTTCTGACATTCTTTCTCTTACGTCAAGATAAAGTTTCCTGCTGCACAAAAAATGCAGAGGTTCTTCCCCTGCATTTTGCAATATTAATATAAATTAGATGTTAGGGGCAAAAGGTATTTTGTCCCTTTAACATTTACGCATTTCGGAATCGGCTTAAGAATTCCCGGGTCAGCGGATCTTTTGGCTCTTCAAACAGCTCCTTTGGCGGCCTGTCCTCCACGATCACACCGTTTGCCATAAAGATCACACGCTTTGAAACATCTCTGGCAAATGCCATCTCATGGGTAACAATGATCATGGTAAGCCCTTCATGGGCAAGATCACGCATAACCTCCAGAACCTCCCCTACCATCTGGGGATCCAGTGCTGAAGTAGGTTCATCAAAAAGCAGGATCTCAGGTTCCATTGCAAGGGCACGGGCAATGGCTACACGCTGCTTCTGGCCACCGGAAAGCTGCTTTGGTTTGGCATTGATGTAGGGCGCCATTCCCACTTTTTCCAGATAATACATAGCCTTTTTCTCTGCTTCTTCCTTTCCCTTTTTCAGAACCTTTTCCTGACCGATGGTACAGTTTTTCAGCGCTGTCATATTATTAAAAAGATTAAAATTCTGAAACACCATTCCTACTTTTGAACGGTATTCCGGCACATTTACATTTCTGCTTGTAATGTCGGTTCCATGATAATTGATTTCTCCGGAGGATGGGGTTTCCAGCATGTTCAGGCAACGCAGAAGAGTGGATTTTCCAGAGCCTGACGGTCCGATAATACAGGTCACATCTCCGGTACTTACAGAAAAATCAATATCCCGCAGAACCTGATTACTGCCAAAGGCTTTTCCCAGATGCTTTACTTCCAGAATTTTTTCACTCATGATCACTTCTCCTCCTTTTTCTTCGGATAGGAATACAGACCACTTGTGTGCGTCAGTGTATCTGTGGTTGCAAGATCGTAGTTCTGCGGTCCCTCCATTTTCCTTTCCAGAAGGCGGAGCAGCCTGGAGCATACAAAGGTAAGGATAAAATACATTATCATTGCAATGGTAAAGGCTTCAAAATACGTATAGTAAGCTCCTGCCACACCCTTTGTGGTGTAAAACAGTTCTACGATTCCTATAATAGAAAGGACACAGGTATCCTTGATGTTGATGATCAGGTTGTTGCCGATCTGCGGCATAATGTTGCGCAAAGCCTGGGGAAGTATTACATTCATCATCGTCTGCACATGTGTCATTCCAATGGCCTTTGCAGCTTCAGTCTGTCCTTCATCCACAGAAAGGATTCCACCCCGGACAGTCTCTGCCATATATGCTCCGGTGTTAATGGAAACTACAAAAAATGCGGCAAACCACATAGACATATTAATGTTAAACAGATACGCACTTCCATAATAGATAAACATTGCCTGCACCATCATAGGCGTTCCGCGGAAAAACTCCACATAGCAGGTCATGATAAATTTCAGGATTCCAACCAAAGTCCTTTTTACCGCTGAGTCCCTTTTGTCCACTGGAATCGTTTGAATAATTCCTACAATAAAGCCAATAAGGCACCCCAAAAAGGTGCCTACAATCGCAATGATCATGGTATTTCCGGCACCGGATAAAAAAGAAGCGCCGTATTGCTGGAGCAGATACTGGATCCGCCCCAAGAAAGTTTCAGGTAACATAATTTTCTCTCCTTATTCAGACAGAGGCTGTACAGAAATTGCCTCATCCATCATCTTTGTGTAATCGTCTTCTGTCATTTTATCCAGAACACTGTTCAGGGCATCCAGAAGCTCTGTGTTTCCTTTCTGTACGGAAATACCAATATTGATGTCCTCATCGGATACTTCAAAATCACCATCTGTACCGGCGAAATCAAGAAGTTTGAAATCCGGATAAGCTACACATGCTGCCATTCCAGTTGGCATATCGGTTACTACTGCATCACATTTTCCGGATTCCAGGGCAACCAGCATAGCAGGTGCGCTTTCCTGTGCAGGAAGAATATCTGCGTCTTCGATCTGCGGCAGACAGGAATCATACCAGATGGTGTTCTGCTGGGAAGTACAGGTAACGCCTTTTAAGTCTGCTACGCTTGTTGCATCTGCGTAGTCTCCGTCACTTTTTACCAGGGTAATGATAGATGCATAATAATATGGTTCTGTAAAGTCAACCATCTGCTGACGTTCAGAGGTAATAGACTGACCTGCGATAACACAGTCCACTTTACCGGACTGTACTGCCGGTACCAGGGAATCCCAGTCCAGTTTTACAATTTCCAGATCATAGCCAAGTTCGTCACAAATGTGTTTTGCCATCATGACATCATAGCCATATGCATAGTCAGAGCTTCCGGAAATCGGTACTGCGCCATTGGAATCGTCTGGCTGGGTCCAGTTGTATGGAGCATAGCTGCACTCCATTGCTACCTTCAGTGTCTTTTTCTCTTCAGCCTGTACCATTGTAAGTCCAAGTCCCGGCATTGCAGTTACCGTAACCGCCGCTGCCATAAGACCACTTGTCATTTTTCTCCATAAATAGTTCTTTTTCATTGTCTGTTTCCTCCTCTTGATAAAGACTCATTAATCACAGCACACCCTTTTCCAGGTGCAGGTTCCATTTCGGGGTAAAAAAAATGCAATGGCAGCGTTATCAATTTAACGCGCCATTGCGTTGTAGTTCATATTACGCTTGTTTGTAGGAGAAGTCAAGAGGAAAGTACAAGAATTCTTTATTCACTCTAAATCTACTCACTCTAAATCTGAAAAAATATCGTAACTGTTAAGCCTCTACTTCACAGCTCTCTGCCAGGCAAATTTCTTCCACTGATTTCCCTGCAAAAATCTTGTACTCACCAGACTCTGTCACGAAATGTCTTAACTGCTCATCAAAATAGGTAAATGCAGCCGGATCCAGTGAAATCTCTGCTGTCTTGGTCTCGCCCGGCTGCAGATCCAGTTTTGCGAAACCACGAAGCTCTTTTACTGCACGTTCCACTGGAGAATCCGGTTTGCCTACATAGATCTGTACTGTTTCTTTTCCCGCCACAGAACCGACATTTGTCACATCCACAGATACCGTAAAATCCGGATAGTTTCCTTCTACCCGAAGATTGCTGTATACAAATTCTGTATAAGAAAGTCCATAACCAAATGGGAACAATACGGGAACCTGTCTGTTGTCGTAATAGCGGTAGCCTACGAAAATTCCTTCTTTATAATCTACAGTTTCTCCCCCTGGAAATTCCCCGATACAGTGAGCTGAACAATCTGTATGTGTAATTGGGAAGGTTTCCGGCAACCGCCCGGACGGATTCACTTTTCCTAAAAGGATTTCGGCAAGGGCAGTTCCTCCTTCCATTCCGTTAAACCAGCTCCAGATAAGTGTATGTACTCGCTTAATCCATGGCATTTCCACCGGGGAACCGGAGAACATTACCACAATTGTATCCGGTGCCACCTCAAGAAGCTCTTCCAGCAATTTATCCTGTGCATATGGAAGCTTCATATCCGGGCGGTCGTGTCCCTCCAGATCCTGAAAATGATTCTGTCCGCCTACAAAAATAACGGTATCATAACCGCCTTCTGCTGCTTTTTTCACTGCTTCTGTGCGATACGCATTCTGTTTTTCCAGGATTTCCGGTGCCACACCGCCGTTCTCGCCCATAGAACCGCCGCCATTTTCCAGGCTGTCAGCCTGCCAGTTGGTCTCCGTATTCATATGGTCAAAATTATCTGCATAATATCCTGGCACATAATCTACCTTTGCATTTCCGCCAAGAAGCATCTTGATACCAAGAAGTGGTGTGATCTCATAAAGAGCTTTGATCTCAGCGCTTCCACCACCATAGGACTGGATACGGTTTGCATTGTCCCCTACCACCAGAACTTTTCTGGTCTTTTCCTGGCATAGAGGAAGCTGATTTTTGTCATTTTTCAAAAGAATGATGGACTCCCGGGCAGCGTCCAGGATCTTCTGTCGATGCTCCGGCGTATTGTAGGAGCCTGGCTTGCGGATTTTTGCATCCTCCCCCAGCATATGAAGCCGGTACATCAGCCGCAGAATATTCTTTACCTTTTCATCGATCAGTTCTTCTGCGATCTCGCCATTTTCCACTGCTTTTTTCAGTGGCTTGGCCATACAGTATTCCTCAAAATTGTCGGTGACGGACATTTCCAGATCCAGGCCGCTTGTGGCAGCTTCCTTAGTCAGATGCACACCGCCCCAGTCTGAAACCACCATTCCGTCAAACTTCCATTCTTCTCTGAGAATATGGTTCAGCAGAGTTTTGCTCTCGCAGCAGTGTTCCCCGTTATAGCGATTGTAAGCTCCCATCAGAGAATACACCTGTCCTTCTTTTACCACCTTCTCAAATGCAGGAAGGTAGATTTCCCGGAGGGCTCTTTCGCTGACCTTCACTTCCACCCAGAGGCGCTCTGTCTCCTGATTATTCAGGGCAAAATGCTTCACACAGGCTGCGGTATCTGCACTTTGTACTCCTTTTACCAACGGTACTGCCATCTCACCTGTAAGATAGGGATCCTCGCTCATGTATTCGAAATTTCGTCCGCAAAGAGGACTTCTCTTGATGTTGATACCAGGTGCCAGGATCACATCTTTTCCACGGCCACGGGCCTCTTCCCCCAAAACCGTTCCAGTCTCATAAGCAAGCTTGCGGTTCCAGGTGGAAGCCAATGCGCTATTGCTTGGCAAATAGGAAACATAGTCATCAGAATTTCCGATCACCATCCAGTGTGCATCCTCAAAATCATTTCGCACACCCATAGGACCATCAGACATCACCAGCTCCGGGATTCCAAGGCGTTCTATCCCGCCATTGTGAAACAAACCGGTGCCGTGGAGCATACTGATCTTCTCATCTAAGGTCAGCTTCGATACCAGTGCTTCAATTACCATTTCACATTTATTATCCATAATATTCACCCTCGCATTTTCAGACATCTTCAATATAGTCCACATTATGTCGTTCCGTTGTTTCATCTTATAATCTGATTATAACAATATTTTATTTATTTTAATACTGCTATTTATAAAAATATCAGGAGCAGCTTCTCTTCGAAGTAATTCGTGGATATCAAATTAGTGGCAAAAGATATTGACTTTTTGATATCTAAATGATATCATTCAAATATCTTAAAAAATCAACCAAGTGTTATTCACCTGGTGTATGTTTCAAAATTCTTTCTGCAAAGTTATATGTACCAATTGCAGAAATATTTTTTGAAACAGGCTAAAGTTAGGAGGAGCATTATGCAGGAAAAAGTATTAAGCAACCGTAAAAATGGTATGGCAATGATGCTGCTGTTTCTTTTCCTTTATATCGCAGCAGTGGCAGTACTTGTTCTGGGCTCTGTTTTTATACAGATTCCCTTGATCGTGATTGGTTCCATCTGGACAGCAGTAGGATGGGTTCCATTTCTTGGACTGAAGGTATTAAAGCCCCAGGAAGCTTTGGTGCTTACATTATTCGGTAACTATGTGGGAACTCTGAAGAATGACGGCTTCTACTGGGTAAATCCATTTTGTACAGCTGTGAACCCCGCCGCAAAAACCAAGCTAAACCAGAGTGGTGACGTAGATGGCGGAAACACTGCAAAATCTGTTCTCACACTTGCCACCGGAACCACAGCCGGCACCTCTTCCACTTATGTAAATAAAAAGATTTCCCTGAAAATCATGACTCTGAATAACAACCGTCAGAAGATCAACGACTGTCTGGGAAATCCGGTAGAGATCGGAATTGCTGTTATGTGGCGTGTCACCGACACCGCAAAGGCTGTTTTCAACGTTGATAACTACAAGGAATATCTCTCCCTGCAGTGCGACAGCGCCCTTCGCAATATCGTCAGGATCTATCCTTATGATGTAGCACCAAATGTAGATACCACAGGAGACGGCGTTGCTGACGAGGGAAGCCTTCGCGGTTCCAGTGAAATTGTGGCAGGACGTATCCGGGATGAGATCCAGCAGAAGGTTGCAGAAGCCGGCCTGGAGATTATCGAGGCACGTATCACATATCTTGCTTACGCACCTGAAATCGCAGCAGTTATGCTGCAGAGACAGCAGGCTTCTGCTATCATTGATGCCAGAAAGATGATCGTAGACGGTGCTGTTGGAATGGTTGAGATGGCCTTGGAACGATTAAATGAGAACAATGTGGTAGAGCTTGACGAGGAGCGGAAGGCTGCCATGGTTTCCAACCTTCTCGTAGTACTCTGTGGTAATCATGATGCCCAGCCGGTAGTGAATTCCGGCAGCCTGTACTGATGGCTGATTCCAGACCCAAGAAACAGATTCCTCTCAGGCTCTCGGCTAAGCTTTATGACCAGATTGCAGCCTGGGCTGAGGATGATTTCCGCTCCGTCAATGGGCAGATCGAATATCTGCTCACAGAATGTGTCCGGCAGCGCAAAAAGAACGGAAAGTATGTTTCCGACACTATGGATGAACCGCCGGAATTGGATATTAAATAGACTTTTTCTAAACAAAAACCACTCAGGGAGCGCCATGATCTGCGCTCCCTGAAATTTCATCTATTGTATGTTATGCCTGTAAAAGGCTGATTATCTTCTGTATTTATCTTTTGTATTTTAACGTCTTATGTATCTGTTTCATTCACAGCACTACATGTGCAGATGCTGCTTTATCTCATTAATATCATTTTCGTGTTTGTTCACAAAAAAGAATACACGTTCCCATTTGCCTTTTTCTTTTTGTAATTCGTCTAACTTTCTGTAAAGATTCAAATGATTCTCTGCAACAGTCTGAATCTTCACGTCTGTAGAATTCTCCACATGAAGCCACAGATTTCTTACACTCGTATCCAGATCTGTTACTCTGATATCCAACTCTGTTACCTTGCCATCAAGCTCTGCTACCTTGCCATCAAGCTCTGCTACCTTGCCATCAAGCTCCGTTACCTTCGTATCAAGCTCCGTTACTTTCGTATCAAGCTCCGTTACCTTCGCATCAAGCTCCGTTACCTTCGCATCAAGTTTGGCTACCTTCGTATCAAGCTCCGTTACCTTCGTATCAAGCTCCGTTACCTTCGTATCAAGCTCCGTTACCTTCGTATCAAGCTCCGTTACCTTCGCATCAAGTTTGGCTACTTTCGTATCAAGCTCACAGACGTGCTTGTCTAGGCTCCGAAGGCTTACTTCAAGGTTATCGAGCCTTCCTTCAA
>CAKRRX010000014.1 GCA_934394595.1 uncultured Blautia sp.
GGCGAAGGCTTCCCAACTGTAGAGTATCTGTACAACACAGCTGATAACCACAAGAAGATCGGTGAGGCTCTTCAGAATATGTGGCAGACAGAGCTTGGTGTAACTGTTAACCTGAATAACCAGGATTGGAACGTATTCCTCCAGAACAGAAAAGATGGTAACTTCCAGATCGCTCGTAACGGTTGGATTGCAGATTACAACGATCCTTGCTCATTCCTGGATATGTGGTATACAGACGGTGGTAACAATGACGCTCAGTACTCCAACCCAGACTATGATGCAGCTATCGATGCAGCAAAGGCTACCTCTGATCCGGAAGAGCGTATGAAAGCATTCCATGAGGCTGAGGATATCCTTATTGGACAGGACAGTGTACTTGCTCCGATCTACTTCTATACACAGCCATACATGCTCAATCCAGACATTGATGGTATGTACTACACACCACTTGGATACTTCTTCTTCGGTTACACAACCAAGAAATAATTCAGGTAAAATACAGCGGGCTCCCGGAATTTATCCGGGAGCTTTCTTTTATTTTGTTGACCGATTATGTATGATAGCGGTATAATAAACAGATAATGGTTATTGCATCAGGTTCACAGAAAATTTTTGCAGGACATATATCTGTGAATTAAGTGGATCATAACAGACAGGAGGAGTACATGATGAGAGCCAGCGGTATTTTGTTGCCGATATCCAGCATCCCTTCCAATTATGGAATCGGATGCTTTTCTAAAGAAGCCTATGAATTTGTAGATCAGCTGGTGGAAGCAGGACAGAAATACTGGCAGATTTTGCCACTTGGACCTACCGGATACGGAGATTCCCCGTATCAGTCCTTTTCTACATTTGCAGGAAATCCGTATTTTGTCGACCTGGAGGAATTTATCCAGTTGGATCTGCTGACAGCAGAGGAGTGCATGGCATGTGACTGGGGAGGAAGCCGCAGTTATGTAGATTATGAGAAAGTTTACCAGTCCAGATTCTCCCTTCTTCGTAAGGCATATCAGCGCTTTTACCAGATGGATGGGGAGAACAGGCAGCTTCATCTGCTTCGGGAAGAAATGGAAGCATTTGAGAAGGAACAGGGATTCTGGCTTTCAGATTACTGTCTGTATATGGCAGTGAAGGACAGTCTGAATGGAATTGCCTGGAATGAGTGGCCGAAGGAATTAAAGACAAGAGAAGAGAAGTCACTTGAGAAAGCAAGAGAAGAACTGAAAGAAGAAATCAGTTTTTATGCATTTTTGCAGTTCTGGTTTTACCGCCAGTGGAGACAGCTGAAGAAATACGCCAATGACCGGGGAATTCATATTATTGGGGATCTTCCCATTTATGTGGCATTTGACGGCGCAGATGCCTGGGCTAATCCAGACCTGTTTCAGTTTGATGAAGATGCCGTTCCGGTGGCAGTGGCAGGCTGTCCGCCAGATGCTTTTTCTGAAACAGGCCAGCTGTGGGGAAATCCTCTTTATAACTGGGAATACCATAAGAAAACCGGCTATAACTGGTGGATCCTTCGCATGAAGCAGTGCATGAAGCTTTATGACAAGGTGCGTATTGATCATTTTCGTGGCTTTGATGAATTCTGGGCAGTGCCCTATGGGGATGAAACCGCTGCAAACGGAAAATGGGAAAAAGGACCCGGATTAGAATTATTCCAGGTACTGGAGAAAAATATTCCGGATCTGGATGTGATCGCAGAGGATCTTGGCTTTCTCACAGATAGCGTCAGAAAGCTTCTGGCAGACTCCGGATATCCGGGAATGAAGGTTCTTCAATTTGCTTTTGATGAAAGCGGTGAAAGTGTATATCTGCCATTTTTCTATGAGAAGAACTGCGTGGTTTATACAGGAACTCATGATAATGAGACCACAAAGGGGTGGCTTGGCAATCTTCCGGAGGGGACTCGCCGATTCGCAGAGCAGTATATAGACTGTGAAGGAAAGACAGCTGAAGAATGTGTCTGGGGAATGATCCGTGCAGCACAGTCCAGTGTTGCGGATCTTTGTGTGATCCCTTTGCAGGATTATCTCTGTCTTGGAAATGAAGCGAGGATGAATATGCCCTCGACCATTGGTACAAACTGGAAATGGCGTCTTACAAGGGGACAGCTGCAGAGCAGGACTATAGAGAAAATCTATGCTATGACCAGATTGTACGGACGAATCCGGGAGAATAAGAAGTAATGAAAAGACTGATAAAATTTTTAAAGGGCTATGAAAAAGAATGCGCTCTGGCTCCTTTGTTTAAAATGCTGGAAGCCACCTTTGAGCTGATCGTGCCGTTGGTAGTAGCCAATATTATGGATATCGGAATTCAGAATAGGGATAATGCTTATATCTGGCATCAATGTGTACTTATGGTTCTGCTTGGAATGATCGGTCTTGCCTGTTCTTTGACAGCACAGTATTTTTCCGCAAAAGCAGCTATGGGCTTTAGTACCGCTCTTCGCAAGGAGCTGTTTTCCCATATCAGCAGGCTTTCTTACCGGGAGTTGGATCAGCTGGGAACCCCTACCCTTGTAACCAGGATTACCAATGATGTAAACCAGGCCCAGACCGGTGTGAATATGATCCTGCGCCTGTTTCTAAGATCACCGTTTATTGTAGTGGGCGCCGTGATCATGTCTTTTACCATTGATGTGAAAATCGGCCTCCTGTTTCTGATCGCAGTGCCGCTGATTTCTGTTGTAATCTATGGCATCATGAGAACCACAGTGCCGATCTATAAAAAAGCACAGTCCTCTTTGGACCGTATTTCCCTGATCACAAGGGAAAATCATGTAGGAGCCAGAGTGGTAAGGGCATTTGGAAGACAGCAGGAAGAGTATAATGAGTTTTCACAGGTAAATGATGATTACACCAAAGTTCAGGTAAGAGCCGGAAAGATTTCAGCACTTCTGAATCCCGCCACTACCGTAATTATGAACTTTGCCATTATTGGAATCCTCTGGTATGGAAGTAAAGAGGTATCTGTGGGAATCCTGACCCAGGGAGAAGTGGTTGCTCTTGTGAACTATATGAATCAGATCCTGATCGCTCTGATCGCCCTTGCAAACCTGATCGTAGCAGTGACAAAGGCTCTGGCTTCCGGCGCGCGTCTCAATGAAGTTCTGGATACACGACCATCGCTTACAGATGAGGGCAGCAGTGTGCTAAATGAGAAAAAAAATGCAGACAGAGTCGTCTTTGAGGATGTAAGCTTTACCTATGCCGGCAGCAAAGAACCGGCACTTTCCCATATATCCTTTACTGCGAAGCCAGGAGAGACTATTGGTATTATCGGAGGTACCGGATGTGGAAAGTCCACTCTGGTAAATCTGATTCCCCGTTTCTATGATGTATCCGCAGGAAATGTGGTAATTGATGGAAATTCTGTAAAAGAATATCCATTTTCACAGCTTCGTAAAAAAGTGGGAATGGTACCCCAGCAGGCAGTTTTGTTTAAGGGAACTATCCGTGACAATATGAAATGGGGCAAGGAGGATGCCACAGAGGAAGAAATCCAGCAGGCTCTATCCATTGCCCAGGCAAGTGATTTTGTAAACAGTAAGCCTGAAGGCCTGAATACTATGGTAAGCCAGGGCGGTTCCAATCTTTCCGGAGGACAGCGTCAGCGTCTTACTATTGCAAGAGCCCTGGTTGGAAATCCGGAAATTCTGATCATGGATGACAGCGCTTCCGCACTTGATTTTGCCACAGATGCGGCACTTCGTCATGCGATCCGTGAAAAGACCGGCGGTATGACTGTATTTATCGTATCCCAGAGAGCAACCTCCATCAAGCAGGCTGATAAGATCATGGTTTTGGACGATGGCAAGCTGGTTGGCATAGGAACACACAAAGAACTTATGGAATCCTGTGAGGTTTATAAAGAAATCTGTCTGTCACAGCTTTCCGAGCAGGAGGTGAACCGCTGATGGGAAAGAATAAAGAAACCATGAAAAGAGTGCTGAAGTTTATCAGCCCATACCAGGCAAAAATTGTGGTTATGCTTTTTACCGCTCTGATCACAGTGGGATTTACCTTATATACTCCGATCCTCATTGGTAATGGTGTGGATAATATTGTCGGCCCTGGAAATGTAAATGTGGCCGGACTTCTGAAAGTGTTGGGAACACTGGCTGTGATCGTAGTGGGAAATGCAGTTTCCCAGTGGGTAATGAACCTTCTTACCAACCAGGTAACATACAGCGTGGTACAGGATGTGAGAAGTCAGGCATTTGCCCATCTTCAGGAGGTTCCGGTATCTTATATTGATGCAAACCAGCCGGGAGATATCTTAAGCCGTATTGTTTCTGATGTCAGCCAGTTTTCAGACGGACTTCTTATGGGATTTACCCAGTTGTTTACCGGTGTGCTGACGATTTTCGGAACCATCGGCTTCATGCTGTCCATCAGTGTGAAGATCGCAGTGATCGTTATTTTGCTTACGCCTATTTCGTTGTTTGTGGCGAGCTTTATTGCAAGCAGAACATTCCGTATGTTCCAGGAGCAGTCCGAAAAAAGGGCAGAGATGACTTCTATTGTGGAAGAGCTTGTGGGAAACCAGAAGATCGTCCAGGCTTTTTCCTATGAAGAGAGAGCCAATGAGCGTTTTGGAAAGGTAAATGAAGAGCTTCGTGTCTGTGGAATCAAGGCTATTTTCTTTTCCTCTATCACAAATCCGTCCACCCGCTTTGTAAACGGGCTTGTTTACACAGCTGTTGGAATTTTTGGTGCATTTACGGTAATAAAAGGCGGTATGACTGTAGGACAGCTTACAAGCTTTCTGAATTACGCAAACCAGTATACCAAGCCCTTTAATGAGATTTCAGGTGTTGTCACAGAACTTGAAAATGCCCTGGCCTGTGCTAAGAGACTTTTTGATTTTATTGATACACCGGCCCAGGAGCCGGATGTACCAGGGGCAGTTGTACTGGAAAAAGCAGATGGACGTGTAAATGTGGAGAATATTTCCTTCTCCTACAGAAAAGAGGTTCCTCTTCTTAAGAATATTTCCATCGAGGTAAAGCCAGGACAGAGAATTGCCATTGTAGGGCCTACCGGATGCGGTAAGACCACAATGATCAATCTTCTTATGAGATTCTATGACGTAGATAAGGGACAGATCTGTGTCAGCGGATATCCGGTAAGGGAGCTTACCAGAGACAGTCTGAGACGAAATTTTGGTATGGTCCTTCAGGAGACCTGGCTGAAAGCTGGCACCATTCGGGAGAATATCTCTTATGGTAAGCCGGACGCCACCCTGGAAGAGGTAATGGAGGCTGCAAAACATGCCCATGCCCACAGCTTTATCAAGCGTATGCCAGATGGATATGATACAGTGATCTCTGAAGGCGGTGGAAATATCTCCCAGGGGCAGAAGCAGCTTCTGTGTATTGCAAGGGTTATGCTGATGCATCCGTCTATGCTGATTCTGGATGAGGCGACTTCCTCTATTGATACCCGTACAGAGGTAAGGGTACAGAAAGCTTTTGCAGAACTGATGGAAGGGAGAACCAGCTTTATTGTGGCTCATCGTCTTTCCACTATTCAGGAAGCTGACCTGATCCTGGTTATGAAAGATGGTAATATCATCGAACAGGGAAAACATGAAGAGTTGCTGGCAAAGAAGGGCTTTTATGCAAAGCTTTATGAAAGTCAGTTCGCTGTGTCATAAAAATCATGGATATCAAGCCAGGGTCAAAGATTGGTTTTTATCATTTGGCAGGCAGGGGAAAATTTGCCTGGCACTGTAAAAGATACAATAAAGATACAACAAGGAGAGATTATGGAAGATCCAACAAAGAAAGAGGAAATCATGGATAACAAAAATGAAAAAGATTCCAAACCTGCACTTCCCACAAGAAGCTATGTAGTTATGGCACTGGCAGGTGCGTATGTAGCTTATCTTGGCTTTTCCCTGTGTAAAAGTGTTCTGGATGGAGTTGAGGGAAGTAATCCGGGATTTATGGTAGCGGGTATTGTGTTCATGGTTCTGGGCGCTGCTTTCGTGGTAAACGGGGGAAAGGGCTATATGAAGAACAGTAAGGAAAAGAAAGAAGAGGATGCGCAAGCTGCCCTGGAGGATGCATCTGAGTCAGAGGAAACCAGGGAGAAAAGCAGTGGAGCGGAAACTGACTTACAGGATGTATCTGAGTCTGAGAAAGCAGAAGAGACCGGGCAGAAGAAAATGTCCATCGCAGACAGGGCAAACCTGGTAAATCATCTGAATGAGGATGAAGAAGAAAAAGAGTGAGAAAAGAAAATCCGGAGCAGATCATAGTAAAAGATCTGTTCCGGATTTTTGCTTCCTTCAGAGCGGCTGGAAAAGGAATTATTTATGCTGGATGATGTCAGCGCTTCCTTTTACGCCCGGAGCGGGCTTTGCCGCTGGGATTGTGTAGGGTGGACCAGCAAAATGCCTGTACCAGAAGAATACCGGCCAGAACGCCAATGCTGTCAATTCCCACATCTCTTACAGAAGGGCCGCGGCCTGCTACAAAGGACTGATGGTATTCATCCAGTCCTGCAAATCCCACACAGATGATACCTGCCAGAAGAATCAGCCAGATTCCTCTTATCCGATACACATACAGGGGAAAGGAGAGGGCAATGGCAAGAAGGCAGTATTCTGTCATGTGAGCTGCTTTACGTACGTAAAGCTCAATGGAACTGGCAGAATAGGCAAGCTCATCATAACTCTTATTTTCGCTTAACAGTTCATTTTTCGTTTCTACGATCTGGTAACTGATCTTGTAACTTAATGCTCCGGACACCTCCCCGGTCTGAGCGGAAAATGAATAGATCAGATACATCATCAGGATCGCAGGAAGAAAAGAAAGGGGTTTTAATAAATGGATTAAAATTTTCTTCATGGGGTTTACTATAGCACGGGAAAAGGGGATTGTAAAGAGCAGGATTCTCACAGCAACCTTGTTATTTGGCTGGAATTATGGTAAAATCACGAATAAAAGCGATGGAAATCCAGGAGGAAAAAATGAGCTTAGCAGATGAGATTTTTATAAATATGTGTAAAGATGTAATTGAGAATGGCACAAGCACAGAAGGGGAAAAGGTACGTCCGGTATGGGAGGACGGAACACCGGCTTACACCATCAAGCGTTTTGGCGTGGTGAACCGTTACGATTTAAGAAAAGAATTTCCGGCACTGACCCTTCGGAAAACTGCATTAAAAAGTGCGATGGATGAGATTCTGTGGATCTGGCAGAAAAAATCCAATAATATCCACGACCTGCACAGCCATATCTGGGACAGCTGGGCTGATGAGAATGGTTCTATCGGAAAAGCTTACGGCTATCAGCTGGGGGTGAAGCATCAGTACAAAGAAGGCATGATGGATCAGGTAGACCGTGTGCTTTTTGACTTAAAGAACAATCCATACAGCCGCAGGATCATGACCAATATTTATGTCCATGAAGATCTTCATGAAATGAATCTGTATCCCTGTGCTTATTCTATGACCTTCAATGTAACTAAGGAGCCTGGAAAGGATAAGCTGACTTTAAATGCCGTTCTGAATCAGCGATCCCAGGATATTCTGGCTGCAAATAACTGGAATGTATGCCAGTATTCCCTGCTTCTGATGATGATCGCACAGTGCTGTGATATGGAGGCGGGGGAACTGGTGCATGTGATCGCAGATTGTCATATTTATGACAGACATGTTCCGGTTATTAAGGAACTGATTTCCAGAACTCCTTATCCGGCACCTGTTGTGAAGCTGAATCCGGATGTGAAGAATTTCTATGATTTTACCACAGAGGATCTGATCGTGGAGAATTATCAGACCTGGCCACAGATTAAGAATATTCCGATTGCAATTTAAAATGATTTTTCAAACTTAAGCTGGTTGTGTCAGACCATTTAGAAAAGGAGAGCATAAGCAATGAAGATTATCGTAGCAGCAGATAAAAACTGGGGAATTGGAAAGGATAACAAGCTTCTGGTAAGCATCCCGGCAGATATGAAAATGTTTCGCCAGGAGACCACTGGTAAGGTCTGTGTCATGGGAAGAAAGACTCTTGAGAGTTTTCCGGGAGGACTTCCACTTAAAAACCGGACCAACATTGTTCTGACCAGAAACAGAAATTATAAAGTAAAAGATGCCATTATTGTCCATTCTATCGAGGAACTGCTGGAAGAACTGAAAAAATATCCGGCAGAGGATGTATATTGTATTGGTGGGGATACCATCTACAAACAGCTTCTTCCTTACTGCGATGTGGCGCAGGTAACCAAAATCGATTTTGCATACATCGCCGACAGCTACTTCCCGAATCTGGATGAAGATCCACAGTGGCATGTAGCCGCAGAAAGTGAAGAACAGACATACTTTGACCTGGAGTATAAGTTTGTGAGATATGAGAGAACTATGTAGTTAAGAAAAAGCCCTGGCACTTTCCATGAAAATGCCGGGGCTTTTTATGCGGAGTACAGGGCTTCTATGCGAAGCTCCCAAAATGTGAATCCCAAAAAATTACTCGATTACTTTCAGCCATCCCTCAGGAGCCTGGATACGTCCCATCTGGATACCGGTCAGTGTCTCATACAGCTTCTTAGTGATCGGTCCCATCTCGCTCATGCCGCTTGGGAAGCAGATTTCCTTGCCGTGGTCAACAATCTTTCCAACAGGAGAGATAACCGCAGCAGTACCGCAAAGACCGCACTCTGCGAAATCCTTCACCTCGTCAAAATAAACTTCTCTTTCCTCTGCCTCAAGTCCGAGATATTCCTTGGCAACATAGATCAGGGAACGACGGGTGATAGATGGAAGGATGCTGTCAGATTTAGGAGTTACAACCTTGCCGTCCTTTGTTACGAACAGGAAGTTTGCTCCACCTGTCTCCTCAACCTTGGTACGTGTCTTGGAATCCAGATACATGTTTTCATCGAAGCCGTTCTTATGAGCGTCTACGATGGCATGAAGGCTCATAGCGTAATTCAGGCCGGCTTTGATATGACCGGTACCATTAGGTGCAGCACGGTCGAAATCACTGACACGAATTGTGATCGGCTTAGCGCCGCCCTTGAAATATGGTCCCACAGGTGTGGTGAATACACGGAACTGATATTCACTTGCAGGTTTTACGCCGATAACAGCGTCACTTCCGAACATAAAAGGACGTACATATAAAGTAGCACCAGAACCATATGGCGGTACATAAGCAGCATTTGCTTTAATTGTCTGAACAACTGCGTCAACAAAACGGTCTTTCGGGAATACAGGCATTTCCAGTCTTGCAGCGGAATGCTCCATACGTTCTCCGTTCAGGTCAGGACGGAAAGTAACGATATGTCCGTCTTCTGTGGTATATGCTTTCATACCTTCGAATACAGTCTGTGCATACTGAAGAACACCTGCGCATTCACTGATGGTGACAGTATCATCTGTGGTAAGGCCTCCCTCATCCCACTGGCCGTCTTTATAATTAGATACATAACGGTAGTCGGTTTTTACATAACCAAAGCCCAGGTTTCCCCAGTCGATGTCTTTTTTCTCCATAATAATTTCCTCCTAGCGTGGTTTCTTTGGCAGATTCTTAATGGGAATCCACAACGTTTTTACTATTGTAAAACTTTTACGTGTGAAATTCAATGGGAAAAGTAGATTTTTCCATGAAAATACTCAGAGAGGACAGAATGTTTTCTACCATCTTGTTTTTTGCGGTGGATTTTTGTATAATAAAATACAGACGCTTTTTGGAATAAATGACCCGGAGGATGATATGGGATATCAGGAATTTGATGAACTGGGTGAGAAGATCCAGCACATTATCGACAGTGCTGTGGATGAGAAAAATTATCAGAAATTAAGCCAGACCATCAGCCAGACTGTGAATAAAGCAATTGATAATGGCAGTGATGCTTTAAAAGATGCTCTGAATCATACATTTGGGACAGGAGATCAGCAGAGCTCTCAGCACCGTTCTTATACAAATTACAGAACTGAAGGTAGCCAGATGGACTACAGACAGGGAAAGAGCTGGAGCTTTCGGTCGCAGCAGAGCCAGGCCAAAAGAGAGAAGAATCCACAAAAGGTGCAGGAGCAGACAAGCCTGAAGCTTTACGGAGGAACTGCCGGTGAGCGGGTGAAGGGCGTTCTGATGACTGTATTTGGCGGGATTCTCACAGGTACTATGGGAATTGGATTTCTAAGTTCACTGACAGCTTTTGGTCTAGCCGGGATTGGCAGTGGCGCAGGAACTGTTCTGGCTGTAAGTTCCGGATTTCTTGGCATTGCAGCAGCGGCAGGTGGTGTTCTTCTTGGAAACGGATGTACCAGATTGGCAAGGCTGAAGCGCCTTCAGAAATATATAGATGCACTGGGGCAGCACACCTACTGTAATTTTCAGCAGCTTTCCTACGCAGTGGGAAAACCGGTAAAATACGTAAAAAAAGATATTAAAAAGATGATCAGCAAGGGCTGGTTCCTGGAAGGACATGTGGACAAACAGGAGACCTGCCTGATCACCAGCAATGAGACCTATGACCAGTACGTTGCCACCCAGAAGCAGCTGGAAGAAAGAGATGCCCGGGCAAAAGAAGAAAAGAATCAGAAGATTTCCCCACAGGTACAGGAAGTTCTGGACAAGGGAAATGAATTCCTCAGAAAAATAAGGGAGAGTAACGATGCCATACCAGGAGAGGAGATCTCTCGGAAGATTTCCAGAATGGAGCTGATCATTCAGAAGATTTTCGAGCGTGCCAAGGCGCATCCGGAGATCATCCCGGATCTTAACAGGCTTATGGATTATTATCTGCCTATGACTGTGAAGCTTCTGGATGCCTATGAAGATATGGACAGCCAGCCTGTTCAGGGAGAAAATATCGCCTCATCGAAAAGAGAGATCGAGGAGACGATCGATACCCTGAATGTTGCATTTGAAAAGCTTCTGGATTCTGTTTTTGAGGATACTGCAATGGATGTATCCAGTGATATTTCAGTTCTTCACACCGTATTGGCCCAGGAAGGGCTGACGGAGAATGAGTTTGATAAGATTAGAAAAGAGGCAGCTGCCAGAGAGAAGACATATTAGAGCTTGTCTGGACACGCTCTAAAAGAGAAAAACAGCAGATCTGTATAAGGAGGACGCTATGGGAGAAGAATTTAAAGGATTTGAGGAAAGCACACCGACTCTTACACTGGAGCCGGATCTTGGAGATCATGAAACTGCGGTAGCAGCTCAGCCAGAAGCAGAAGTGGTAAAAGAAGAAATGAAGCAGACCGTCCTTACCCCGGAAGAGCAGATGATGGTAGACAGCTTCGCACAGAAAATTGATATTGAGAATACCAATCAGATCCTTCAGTATGGTGCCGGAACCCAGAAGAAAATGGCTGATTTTTCCGATGCAGCACTGGAAAATGTCCGCACACAGGATCTGGGAGAAGTGGGAGATCTGATTGCCCAGGTGGTAGGAGAACTGCGTGATTTTGATGCTGCAGAAGAGGAGAAAGGCTTCCTTGGCTTTTTCAAAAAGCAGGGAAATAAGATCGAGACTTTAAAGAACCGTTATGCAAAGGCAGAAGTCAATGTGCAGAAGATCACCACTTCCCTGCAGGATCATCAGATGCGTCTGATGAAGGATTCCGCTGTTCTGGAGAAGATGTACAGCCAGAATCTCAACTACTATAAGGAACTGACCATGTATATCCTGGCAGGCCGGAAGAAGCTTCAGGAAGTAAGAGAGGGAAAATTAAAAGATCTGGAAGCAAAGGCTGCTGCAAGCGGTCTTCCGGAGGATGCCCAGGAAGCCAAGGATCTGGACAGCAAGTGCAATCGTTTCGAAAAGAAGCTTCATGATCTGGAGCTTACCAGAACAGTATCCCTTCAGACTGCGCCGCAGATCCGTCTGGTGCAGAATAACGATACTCTTATGGTGGAAAAAATCCAGACCACCATTGTAAATACCATTCCGTTGTGGAAAAGCCAGATGGTACTTGCTCTTGGCATTGCCCATTCCACAGAAGCAGCACAGGCACAGAGGGAAGTGACAGATCTGACCAATGAACTTCTGAAGAAAAATGCAAAAGCCCTTCACCTGGCTTCTGTAGAGACTGCCAGGGAATCTGAGAGAGGTATTGTAGACATCGAAACCCTTAAACAGACCAATCAGGATCTGATCAGTACCCTGGATGATGTGATGAAAATCCAGAAAGAGGGCAGAGTGAAGAGACAGCAGGCAGAAGTAGAAATGCGTAAGATGGAAGAAGACCTTAAAAATAAACTGCTGGAGATCCAGCACTGAACAGCAGATATACCGGGAAAGGAATTTCCCAAAATGCAGACAGAAAACCAAAAACAGGGGTGTCCACATATGGCACCCCTTTGTGTACCCTTTTGAAAGAACTATCTGAATACGGAGGAACCGATATGTACAGAGATCATACAAAAGTAATCCGGATCGGAGACAGAAAAATTGGTGGCGGAAACCCCATACTGATCCAGTCCATGACCAATACGAAAACCGAAGACGTAGATGCTACTGTAGAGCAGATCCTGGCGCTGGAGGCAGCGGGCTGTGATATTATCCGCTGTGCAGTTCCCACTATGGAGGCTGCAAAAGCATTAAAAGAGATCAAGAAAAGGATTCATATTCCGCTGGTGGCAGACATCCATTTTGACTACCGTCTTGCCATTGCCGCTATGGAAAACGGCGCAGATAAGATCCGTATCAATCCGGGAAATATCGGAAGTAAAGAGCGGATCAAAGCAGTGGTAGATGTGGCAAAAGAACGAAACATTCCTATACGTGTGGGGGTCAACAGCGGTTCCCTTGAAAAGGAACTGGTGGAGAAATATCACGGTGTGACAGCAGAAGGCCTGGTGGAAAGCGCCCTAGACAAGGTGCATATTATTGAGGAGCTTGGCTATGATAACCTGGTGATCAGCATTAAATCCTCAGATGTATTGATGTGTGCAAAGGCTCATGAACTGATCGCCAAGAAGACAAATTATCCTCTCCATGTGGGAATCACAGAGGCTGGAACCCTCTATTCCGGAAATATCAAATCTGCCATCGGGCTTGGAATCATTTTGTATCAGGGAATTGGCGATACCATCCGTGTTTCTCTTACAGGTGCCCCTCTGGAAGAAGTGAAATCTGCCAAACGGATCCTGAAAACACTGGGACTTCGAAAAGGCGGTGTGGAAGTGGTATCCTGCCCGACCTGCGGCAGAACACAGATTGATCTGATCGGTCTTGCCAATAAAGTTGAAACCATGGTTCAGGACATTCCTCTTGATATCAAAGTGGCAGTTATGGGGTGTGTGGTAAACGGACCCGGAGAAGCCAAAGAGGCAGATATCGGAATTGCAGGAGGTGTGGGAGTCGGCCTTCTGATAAAAGGTGGAGAGATTGTCAGAAAAGTTCCGGAGGATCAGCTGCTTGATACTTTGCGGGAAGAACTGATAAACTGGGATAAATAAACAGAGGTGTATATTTTTACATGGAAAAAGAATTTTTTGATGTATTTCCCAATTTAAAACTGAAGCAGGAATTAAGTGAACTTCTGGAGGACGTGATCGTCACAAAAGTGACCTGTAATGCGGCCAAAACCTGTGTGCGGGTTTATTTAAAAAGTGACAGATGGATCCATAAAAAGCATATTTTCAGCCTTGAGGAACAGATTAAAAGACAGTGTTTTCCAGGGATTGAGGTCAACGTAAAGGTAATTGAAAAATTTCATCTGTCCAGACAGTACACGCCGAAAAATTTTCTGGATACCTACCGCTCCAGTATGGAGCTGGAATTAAGAAATTATAATATGCTGGAGTACAATCTGTTTAAGCAGGCTCAGATTACCTTTCCGGAGGAAGAATGTCTGGACATGATACTGCCGGATTCCGTGATCGCCAGGGAAAAAAGTGAAATTCTTATTGAATATCTGCACAAGGTATTCTGTGAAAGATGCGGGATGAATCTGAAAGTTTCCCTGGACTATGTGGAGACAGAAGAGAGCAAATACCGTAAAAATGCCGTCCTGCAGATTCAGCAGGAAGTGGCAAATGTGTTAAAGCATGCCAAAATTTCCGGTGAAAATACTACAGAAGCAGAAAAAGAAAAGCAGGAAAAGAAATCTGCAGACACCAAAGAAAAACCAAAGACAGAAAAGAAAACGGAAGAGACAAAAGAAAAGAAGACCTTCGAGAAAAAGCCTTTCGAAAAGAAGGGAAAATGGGGGGATTTTCGTGGCGGCTACCGCAAAGATCCCAATCCGGATGTGGTATATGGAAGAGACTTCGAAGGGGAACCGATTCCGTTGGAGAGTATTGTCCAGGAAATGGGAGAAGTCATTGTCCGCTGTCAGGTTATGGAAGTGGAGGCAAGGGAAATCCGAAACGAGAAGACCATTTTGATCTTTCCTGTCACAGATTTCACAGACTCTATCACAGTGAAAATGTTCCTGCGCAATGAGCAGGTGCCGGAAGTGACAGAGCATGTAAAAAAAGGTGCTTTCCTGAAAATCAAAGGAGTCACCTCCATCGACCGTTTTGACAGTGAGCTGACCATTGGTTCCATTTCCGGAATTAAGAAGATCGCAGATTTTCGCAGCACCAGAATGGATACCAGTCCACAGAAACGTGTGGAGCTTCACTGCCATACCAAAATGAGTGATATGGACGGCGTCACAGAGGCAAAAGCCCTGGTAAAAAGAGCCTATGAGTGGGGCCATCCCGCTATTGCCATTACAGACCATGGGGTGGTACAGGCGTTCCCTGAGGCAAATCACTGCTTCGATGGATGGGGAGGCTGTGTCCCCAAGGATTCTGATTTCAAGGTGCTTTATGGCATGGAGGCCTATCTGGTGGACGATTTAAAGGGAATGGTCACCAATGCAAAGGGACAGTCCCTGGACGGACGTTTTGTGGTTTTTGATATTGAGACTACGGGATTTTCCCCACTGACCTGCAAGATTATTGAGATCGGTGCCGTTCTTGTGGAAAATGGAAAGATCACAGACCGTTTTTCTACTTTTGTCAATCCACAGGTACCCATTCCATTTCGAATTGAGCAGCTGACCAGCATCAATGACAGTATGGTAATGGATGCCCGGCCAATAGAGGAAATTTTACCTGAATTTCTGAAATTCTGTGAAGGAGCTACAATGGTAGCCCACAACGCAGATTTTGATATGAGCTTTATTATAGAGAACTGCAATCGTATGGGAATTCCCAATGATTTTACCTATATTGATACAGTAGGTATGGCAAGATTCCTCCTGCCTGCATTGAATCGTTTTAAGCTGGATACTGTTGCCAAAGCTGTGGGCGTGTCTTTGGATCACCATCACCGTGCAGTAGATGATGCAGAGTGTACCGCACGTATCTTCGAAAAATTTGTGGAGATGTGCGCTGAAAAAGAGATCACAGATGTGGATAAGCTTAATGAGCAGGGAAAAATTTCCCCGGATACCATTAAGAAGCTGCCTACTTACCATGCGGTTATTTTTATGCGAAATGAAACCGGACGTATCAATCTGTACAAACTGGTAAGCCAGTCCCATATCAAGTACTTTAATCACAGGCCCCGTGTGCCCAAAAGTGTATTTGAAGCTCACAGAGAGGGACTTCTCATTGGAAGTGCCTGTGAGGCAGGAGAATTGTATCAGGCTCTTCTTCGAAATGCTCCGGAGCCGGAGATTGCAAGGCTGGTGAGCTTTTACGATTATCTGGAGATCCAGCCTCTTGGCAACAATATGTTTATGATCGAAGATGAAAAAAATGATACCATTCATTCCAAAGAGGACCTCATTGAGATCAATAAGAAGATCGTGAAACTGGGAGAGCAGTTTCACAAGCCCGTGGTTGCCACCTGCGATGTTCATTTTATGGACCCCCAGGATGAGATCTACAGAAGAATCATCATGGCAGGAAGCGGATTCAAGGATGCAGATAACCAGGCACCTTTGTATCTTCGTACCACAGAAGAAATGCTGGAAGAATTTTCCTATCTGGGCAGCGAAAAAGCAGAAGAGGTAGTCATTACCAATACAGTAAAAATTGCAGATATGATAGAGAAAATGTCCCCGATCCATCCGGACAAATATCCACCTGTAATCGAAAATTCCGATCAGGACCTGAAAGATATGTGCTTCCAGAAAGCCCATGAAATGTATGGGGAAGTGCTTCCGAAGATTGTTGAAGACCGTCTGGAAAAGGAACTGCACTCCATTATTTCCAATGGATATGCAGTGATGTATATTATTGCACAGAAGCTTGTGTGGAAGTCAAATGCAGATGGCTATCTGGTTGGCTCCCGAGGTTCTGTAGGGTCTTCTCTTGCAGCAACCATGTCCGGTATCACTGAGGTAAATCCGCTGCCGCCTCATTATCTGTGTCCGAATCCAGAGTGCAAGTACAGTGATTTCGATTCTCCGGAAATCAAGGCATTTGCCGGTATGGCAGGATGTGATATGCCGGATAGGATCTGTCCGAAATGTGGCACTAAGATGACAAAACAGGGATTTGACATTCCTTTTGAGACTTTCCTTGGGTTCAAGGGAGACAAGGAGCCTGATATCGACCTGAATTTCTCTGGTGAATATCAGTCCAATGCCCATCATTATACAGAAGTTATATTTGGAAAAGGCCAGACCTTCAAGGCTGGTACCATTGGTACCCTTGCAGATAAAACGGCGTTTGGATATGTGAAGAATTATTTTGAAGAGCGGGGACAGCACAAGCGTTCCTGTGAGATCAACCGTATCGTACAGGGCTGTACCGGTATCCGAAGAAGTACCGGACAGCATCCGGGAGGTATCATCGTACTTCCCATGGGCGAAGAAATCGAGAAATTTACCCCGGTTCAGTATCCGGCAAACGATTCCAGCAGTGGATTTATCACCACTCATTTTGATTACCACTCCATTGATGGAAACCTTTTGAAGCTGGATATTCTGGGACACGATGATCCGACCATGATCCGTACCCTTGAGGACATGACGGACTTAAATGCAAGGGAAGTTCCTCTGGATGACAAGGCGGTGATGTCTCTTTTTGCCAGTACAGAGGCACTTGGAATTGAGCCAAAGGATATCGGGGGCTGTAAGCTTGGCTGTCTTGGTATTCCGGAGTTTGGTACTGATTTTGCTATGCAGATGCTTGTAGATACCAAGCCAAAGTACTTTTCCGATCTTGTCCGTATCGCAGGTCTTTCCCACGGTACTGACGTATGGCTGGGAAATGCCCAGACTCTGATCGAAGAGGGAAAAGCCACTATTTCTACTGCAATCTGTACCCGAGATGATATCATGATCTACCTGATCGGACAGGGAGTGGAGAGTGGCCTTGCCTTTACCATCATGGAGAGTGTCCGTAAGGGAAAAGGCCTTCGTGACGAGTGGATCACCACCATGAAGGAGCATGGAGTTCCGGACTGGTATATCTGGTCCTGTAAAAAGATCAAATACATGTTCCCGAAAGCCCATGCGGCAGCTTATGTTATGATGGCTTACCGAATTGCCTGGTTCAAGGTATTCCAGCCTTTGGCTTATTATGGCGCTTATTTCAGTATCCGTGCCACTGCTTTTTCCTATGAACTGATGTGTATGGGAAAGGAAAAGCTGGAATTTTACATGGCTGAAATCCGCAAAAAAGGCGATGCCGCTTCCAAAAAGGAGCAGGATACCTTAAAGGATATGCGTATTGTCCAGGAAATGTATGCAAGAGGCTATGATTTTATGCCTATTGATATTTACAGGGCAAAGGCGCATCGTTTTCAGATCATAGAGGGAAAACTGATGCCTTCCATAGATTCCATAGAAGGTCTGGGAGACAAGGCAGCAGATGCTGTGGTAGATGCCGCAGTACAGGGAAAATTCCTTTCCAAGGATGACTTCCGTGACAGGACCAAGGTCAGCAAGACAGTCATTGATCTGATGGATAAGCTTGGCCTGTTTGGGGATATTCCACAATCCAACCAGATTTCCCTGTTTGATTTTTCAAAAAATGCAGGTTAGAACTGTTTTTAATGTATTCTAGCCGAACAATATACCCGAAAACATTTTCCAGCAACAGGAGGTTCCATGAAGACAGAAGAACTGCGATACCTACAACGGCTTGGAGAGCTTTATCCCACCATTGGGAAAGCTTCTACAGAAATCATTAACCTTCAGTCGATCCTGAATCTGCCAAAAGGAACGGAGCATTTTCTCTCCGATATCCACGGAGAATATGAGGCTTTTTCCCATGTCCTTCGAAATGGCTCCGGGGCAGTGCGAAAGAAGATTGACGATGTATTCGGACACACCTTAAGCAACAGTGACAAGCGTTCTTTAGCTACGCTTGTCTATTATCCAAGAGAAAAGATCTCCTATGTGAAAAAGCAGGAGAGTGATATGGAAAACTGGTACAAGATCACCTTGTACCGCCTGATCGAAGTGTGCAAGACCACAGCATCCAAGTATACCAGATCCAAGGTGAGAAAGGCACTGCCCCAGGATTATGCATATGTGATCGAAGAGCTGATCACAGAGAAAGCAGAGGTTCTGGACAAAGAAGCCTATTATGATTCTATTGTGGATACCATCATAGACATTGGCAGGGCAGAAAATTTCATTATTGCTCTGGCCGAATTGATCCAGAGACTGGTAGTAGATCATCTTCATGTGTTGGGAGATATCTATGACAGAGGTCCGGGGCCGCATTTTATCATGGATAAGCTGATGGATTACCATTCCCTTGATATCCAATGGGGAAATCATGATGTAGTGTGGATGGGAGCAGCAGTAGGACAGATGGCCTGTATGGCAACTGTGATCCGTAACAGCATCCGTTATGGGAATCTGGATATTCTGGAAGATGGTTACGGGATCAATATGATGCCTCTTGCAGCTTTTGCGATGGAAGTGTACGGGGACGATCCCTGCGAGGTTTTTGCAGTGCAGGGAAATCCGTCCAACTACAATGCCCTGGAAAAAGAGTTGAGCAGGAAAATGCACAAAGCTATTGCCATCATCCAGTTTAAGCTGGAGGGGGCTCTGGCAAAGGAACATCCGGATTTTCTCATGGAAAACAGGTGTGTGCTGGAGGGGATTGATCTGGAAAAGGGAACGGTTACCTTACCAGATGGAAGCATACATCCCCTTCTTGACTGTCATTTTCCAACCCTTCAAAAAGAAGCTCCCTATGAGCTTACAAAAGAAGAAAAAGAAGTGATGGAGCGCCTGATCTCCGGATTTCGGAACTGCGAAAAGCTTCAGAACCATATGCAGTTTCTACTGGATAAGGGAGGCCTTTACAAAACTTATAATGGCAATCTTCTGTTCCATGGAAGCATTCCTTTGAATGAGGATGGAACTTTCAAGGAAGTATGTGTTTACGGGAAAACCTACAAGGGGAAGGAATTGTATGACAAGCTGGAAGCCTATGTGCGAAAAGCCTTTTTTACAGTAGATGAAAAAGAGAAAAAGGCCAGTCAGGACATTCTGTGGTATATCTGGGCAAGTCCTAACTCTCCACTGTACGGAAAAGATAAAATGACCACCTTTGAGAGGTATTTTATTGAAGATAAAGCTACACACATAGAGAGAAAGAATGCTTACTATCACCTCTGGGAAAGAGAAGAGGTGGTGAATCGTATGCTTGAGGAATTCGGGCTGGATCCGGAAAACGGACACATCATCAACGGACATGTGCCGGTCCATCAGCTGGAGGGAGAAAATCCTGTAAAATGTAATGGAAAGGTAATCGTGATCGATGGCGGATTCAGTGAGGCATACCGGAATGTCACTGGCATTGCCGGTTATACCTTGGTTTACAGCTCTTATGGTTTAAGTCTTACCGCACATGAGCCATTTACTTCAGCAGAAGATGCAGTGGCTACAGAGCGGGATATTGTGTCCAACCGGGTGGCTGTACACTACACTACAAGGCGGGCCCTGGTGGGAGATACAGACAATGGAAAGGCGCTGAAAGAACGAATTCAGGAGCTGAAAAAGCTTTTGGAGGCCTACAGAAAAGGCATAATAAAGGAGAAAAAATAAGGAGACGTAAGAAAATGGGTGGAATTTTTGGAGTAGCATCAAAATCAGATTGTGTAATGGATCTTTTTTTCGGAATTGATTATCATTCTCATCTGGGAACCAGAAGAGGAGGAATGGCAGTTTATGATACGCTGAGTGGATTTGACCGTGTGATTCATAATATTGAAAACTCTCCTTTCCGTACCAAGTTTGACAAAGATGTGGCAGAGATGTCCGGAAATCTTGGAATCGGCTGTATTTCAGACAATGAGCCACAGCCTCTTCTGGTGCGTTCCCATCTTGGAAATTTTGCCATTACTACAGTGGGAAAGATCAATAACATCGAAGCCCTGGTAAATAAATGTTTCAAAGATGGCCATACACATTTTCTGGAAATGAGCGGAGGCAGTGTGAATCCTACAGAGGTGACAGCAGCTCTGATCAACCAGAAAGACAGTATTGTGGAGGGAATCCGCTATGCCCAGGAGGTGATTGAAGGTTCCATGACACTTATGATCCTTACCGGAGAGGGAATTTATGCGGCACGTGACCGTCTGGGACGTACTCCCCTTGTGGTTGGAAAAAAAGAGGATGCCTGCTGTGTCTCCTTTGAAAGTCATGCTTACATCAATCTTGGATATGAAGATCTCAAAGAACTGGGACCTGGTGAAATTGATTTCATCACTCCTGAGGGCGTACAGGTACTGCAAAAGCCTGGAGATAAAATGCGGATCTGTTCTTTCCTCTGGGTTTATTACGGCTATCCCACATCTACCTATGAAGGGGTAAATGTAGAAGAAATGCGCTACAAATGCGGAGATATTCTGGCTGGAAGAGACGCAGGAGAGGTACATCCGGATCTTGTTGCAGGTGTGCCGGATTCCGGTATAGCTCATGCCATTGGTTACGCCAACCGTTCCGGTGTGCCATTTGCCCGTCCCTTTATCAAATATACCCCTACCTGGCCCAGATCCTTTATGCCTACCCAGCAGAGCCAGAGAAACCTCATTGCCAGAATGAAGCTGATCCCGGTACATAAACTGATCAAAGATAAGAGTCTTCTGATGATCGACGACTCCATTGTAAGAGGAACCCAGCTTCGTGAGACAACAGAATTTCTCTACAATAACGGGGCGAAAGAGGTTCACATACGTCCGGCATGCCCGCCGCTTTTATATGGATGTAAGTATCTGAATTTCTCCCGTTCCAAGTCTGAAATGGATCTGATCACAAGACGTGTGATCGCAAAACGTGAGGGAGATCATGTATCTGATGCAGTTTTGAAGGATTACGCAAATCCGGATTCCACAAACTACAAGGAAATGCTGGAAGAGATTCGAAAGGAACTGAATTTTACTTCTCTGAAATATCATCGGCTGGATGATCTGAAAAAATCTATTGATATTGAGCCATGTAAGCTCTGTACCTATTGCTGGAATGGAGAGGAATAAATCAGGGGGGAATAACTCCCCCCTCTTTTCTTATTTCAGCATTTTCTTGTTATCCGTGCGTCCTACCAGGTAATCAATGCTGGTTTCATAGTAGTTGGCAAGGCGGATCAGCATTTCAATAGGGATATTTCTGGAACCGGTTTCGTAGTGGGAATAAGACCTCTGGCTGATGTGGAGAACCTCACTGATCTGTTTCTGTGACATATCCGCATCTGTTCTCAAATCCTGAATTCTTTGAAATTTCATTGTTTCACCCCTTTTTCTCTTTAGATTGAAAAAAGTATAAATCAGAACGAAATGCACTATTGCAATACAGAGCAAAATGGGCTATAATTAATTTCGTATATCTTTTTATCATCTCTTTTTTTCTTAAATTTATCCCAGAGAATGAGTACAGCGAAAATTAGTACAGATTCATATGGCAGTTACTTAATATTAGCTGTACAAGAATCAGGACAGACTGCCTGCATAAGGGGAAGGCAGGTCTGCAGAAAGGAATAAGATTGTTTGCAAGTGTATTATCCGCAGCCATTTCCGGGATAGAAGTGTATCCTGTACAGGTGGAGGCAGATGTAAGTGACGGGCTGCCCTGTTTTAATATGGTTGGGTTTCCTTCCGCTCAGGTCAGGGAAGCACAGGATCGGGTGCGCACCGCATTAAAAAATAACGGCATACGGCTGCCGCCAAAAAGAGTGACGGTGAATCTGGCACCGGCAGACATCAAAAAAGAAGGGGCAGGATTTGATCTTCCTGTGGCTGCTGCAGTACTGGCTGCGTCCGGCGTGATCTCTTCAGAATGCCTTAGAGGTGTGATGATGACCGGAGAAATCAGTCTCAATGGGGAGATACGCAGTGTTTCCGGTGTTTTAGCCAAGGTGATCCGGGCAAGGGAAATGGGATGCAGCTTTTGCATGATTCCGAAGGGAAATCTGAAAGAAGGCCTTCTTGTAAAGGATATGAAGGTAATCGGAGTGGAAAGCCTCAATGAAGTACTGGAAGTATTGCAGGCTCCTGCAGAGAATATCGCAGTACAGAAAGTGGCATGGAGCAGGGATTCCGGTGGAATTTTACAATCCGTCAGGAAAACTTTAGGAGAAGATCCTGCAGAAGAGGAAGTTATGGAGGAAGAAGGGGAAGAACTTGCGGATTTTGCAGATATCTGTGGTCAGGAGACCGCAAGAAGAGCCGCTGAAATTGCAGCCAGCGGTTTTCACAATATCCTTTTTATCGGCCCGCCTGGAACCGGTAAAACCATGCTTGCCAGAAGACTGCCGTCTATTATGCCTTCCCTTACCTTTGAGGAAAGTCTTGAGCTTACCAGGATCTACAGTATTGCCGGTCTTTTAAGTCAGGAAAATCCTTTGATCAAAAAAAGACCATTTCGCAGTCCCCATCATACCAGTTCTCCTCAGTCGCTTGTAGGAGGCGGAAGGATTCCGGGACCAGGGGAAGTGACACTGGCTCACAGAGGAGTACTTTTTCTGGATGAAATGCCGGAATTTTCAAGGAGAAGCCTGGAAGTGTTGCGTCAGCCACTTGAAGACAAAAAAGTGCAGTTGTCAAGAGCCAGCGGAACCTATATTTTTCCAGCGGGATTTCTCCTGGTGGCAGCAATGAACCCCTGTCCCTGCGGCTTTTATCCGGATATGAACCGATGCAGATGTACAGACAGGGAAGTGAGCCATTACATGAACAAGATCAGCCAGCCGCTGTTAGAACGCATTGATCTTTGCTCAGATGTGCCAGCAGTTGCTTTTTCCCAGATAAATACAACCCAAAAAGGGGAATCCTCCGCAGTAATCCGAAGACGTGTGGAAGAAGTACGAAAAATACAGGCAGCAAGATACCAGAAGGAGAAAATACGATTTAATGCAGAGTTGTCCGGTAATCAGATACAGGAGTACTGTGTTCTCACAGAAAATGCCCTGAACCTTGCAAGGAATGCCTTTGAAGTTATGGAATTAAGTGCCAGATCTTATCATCGCATTTTAAAAGTGGCAAGAACTATTGCAGATATGGACCAGGAAGAAAAAATACATGCCAGACATCTGGCAGAGGCGGTTACATACAGGGCCTTTGACAAAAAATATAAAAGCTGAAAATGCACATAAAAATCAAAGTCCGGAGGTATTTTATAATGGAAGAAACGATGAAAATAAAAACGGTTTCCTGTGAAGAGCCGGGGTTCCCGGATAAACTGAAAAATTATCCGGGAATGCCTAAGACACTTTATTATCTGGGCAGGCTTCCTGATCCGTCCCTGCCCTCGGCAGCGGTTGTGGGAGCCAGAATGTGCAGCCCCTATGGGAGATGTCAGGCTTTTCGTTATGCAAAAACTCTGGGGGAGCACCAGATACAGGTTATAAGCGGTCTGGCAAGAGGGATTGACTCAGAAGGACACAAAGGTGCACTGGAGACCGGAACTCCCACATTTGCAGTATTGGGAAGCGGTATTGACGTGTGTTATCCTGCGTCGAATAAATGGCTGTACCGGAAGATCCTGGAAAAAGGTGGCGGGATCATCAGCGAGTATCCCCCTGGAACACCGCCGAAAGCATGGGCATTCCCTGCAAGGAATCGTCTGATCAGTGCATTAAGTGATGCAGTGCTGATCGTGGAAGCAAAAGAAAAAAGCGGATCTTTGATCACAGCGAGCTTTGCCCTGGAACAGGGAAAAAGTGTGTATGCGATACCAGGAGCTGTGACAGATGAGCTGAGCAAAGGATGCAATAAGCTGATTTTTGACGGTGCAGGAATTGCCTACAGTCCGGAAATACTGTTGCTGGAGTGGGGGATTTCCGGCCAAAAGGAAGAGAAATCCTGTGAAAAAGAGAAGTTGGGACTTGCACAGGATTTGGATTTGGTGTATAGTTGTCTCGATTTACGACCTAAAAATCTGGATGATCTGGTGAAAAAAACCGGATATCCATCGGCAAAAGTCAGTGATTCCCTTGTACGCCTGGAGCTTATGGGACTGGCCAGGGAATGTGGCAGACAGCATTATGTGAGACAAATATAAAGTAGGAGAGGTAACATGGCAAAATATCTGGTGATAGTAGAGTCACCTGCAAAAGTAAAAACAATAAAGAAGTTTCTTGGGGCAAATTATGATGTGGAGGCATCCAACGGACATGTCCGGGATTTTCCAAAAAGTCAGTTTGGAATAGATGTGGAAAATGACTTTGAACCAAAGTACATCACTATCCGTGGAAAAGGAGAATTGCTAGCCAAGCTTCGCAAGGCAGCTAAAAAAGCAGATAAGATCTTTCTTGCAACTGACCCTGACCGTGAGGGAGAAGCGATTTCCTGGCATCTTATGCAGGCATTGAAGGAAGATCCTGAGAAAATGCACAGGATCACATTCAATGAGATCACGAAAACAGCGGTAAAGGATTCCCTGAAGCATGCAAGAGGACTGAATATGAATCTTGTGGATGCACAGCAGGCCAGAAGAATGCTGGACCGTATGGTAGGATATACCATCAGCCCTCTTTTGTGGGCAAAGGTAAAAAGAGGATTAAGTGCAGGCCGTGTTCAGTCAGTTGCCCTTCGCATTATCTGTGACAGAGAGGACGAGATCAATTCCTTTATTCCGGAAGAATACTGGAGCCTTACAGGAGAATTTATGGTAGATGGGGAGAAGAAGCCTCTGGAAGCCAAATTCTACGGCACAGACAAAAAGATGGAAATCCATAACCGTGCGGAGATGGATGAAATACTGGAAAATCTGAAAAATCAGGAATTTGAGATTTCAGAAGTGAAAAAAGGTGAGAGAATTAAAAATGCACCGCTTCCTTTTACCACCAGTACTCTGCAGCAGGAAGCATCCAAGACCCTGAATTTTTCTACTCAGAAGACTATGAGGCTTGCCCAGCAGCTGTATGAAGGAATTGATATCAAGGGAAATGGAACAGTGGGTGTTATCACCTATCTGCGTACCGATTCCGTGCGTATTTCCGAGGAAGCAGATGCAGCAGCAAGAAGTTATATCGGAAGCCAGTACGGGGAAGAATATGTATCAGAGGCTCCAAAAACAGTAAAGAAAAGCCAGAAAATCCAGGATGCCCATGAGGCGATCCGTCCCACAGACATCAGCCGTACACCTGCGATGATCAAGGAATCTCTTTCCAGAGACCAGTTCCGTCTGTATCAGCTGATCTGGAAGCGTTTTACTGCAAGCCGTATGGCTCCTGCCAGATATGAAACCACCTCTGTAAAAGTAGCCGGCGGGGATTATTTTTTCACGGTTTCCGCATCCAAGGTAGCATTTGACGGCTTCCTTTCTGTATATATGCAGGAAGAAGATATGAAGAAGGGCAATGTACTCAGCCAGAGCCTTACCAAGGGAATGAAGCTTTCTCTGAAGGAACTGAAACCGGAACAGCACTTTACACAGCCTCCGGCTCACTATACAGAGGCTTCTCTGGTAAAGACTATGGAAGAACTGGGAATCGGACGTCCAAGTACCTATGCACCGACCATTACCACAATTATCAGCAGGCGTTATGTATCCAAGGAACAGAAGAATCTTTATGTAACAGAGCTTGGAGAAGTGGTAAACAGCATAATGAAACAGGCTTTCCCAAGTATTGTGGATGTGAATTTTACAGCAACGATGGAGGGACTTCTGGACTGTGTGGAAAATGGTACTGTCCAGTGGAAGACTGTTGTGCGCAATTTTTATCCGGATCTGAAGCATGATGTGGATGCAGCTCAGGAAGAACTGGAAAAAGTGGATATTCAGGATGAGGTCACAGATGTGATCTGTGACAATTGCGGACGTAACATGGTGATCAAATATGGACCGCATGGAAGATTCCTGGCCTGCCCAGGCTTCCCGGAGTGCAGAAACACCAAGCCTTATTATGAAAAGATTGGCGTTGCCTGCCCGAAATGCGGCAAGGAAATTGTTCTGAAAAAGACGAAAAAAGGACGTAAGTATTATGGATGTGAGGATAATCCGGAATGTGATTTCATGTCCTGGCAGAAACCATCCGACAAAAAATGTCCTGTATGCGGCAGCTATATGGTGGAAAAAGGAAATAAACTGGTATGCAGTCAGGAAACCTGTGGCTACGTGGAAGCAAAAAAGAAAGAAGATTAAGAATACCGGCTCTCTGTTTGAAAAGACAGGGAGCCTTTTGTTTGGTGAATAGTTGTAAAAACGTAATATTTTCAGAAAAGCTAAACAAAATTGAAAAATAGTAAAAAATAGCTTGTAAATAGTGCGAAAAACGTGTAGTATTAGAGTAAGATACAAATTATACGGAACAAATGCGAAAGGAGGACAAAATGAGCGTTCAGTTACTTGATAAAACAAGAAAAATTAATAAGCTTCTGCATAACAGCAGTTCCAGTAAGGTGGTATTTAACGACATCTGCCAGGTTCTGATGGATACACTGAGTTCGAATATTCTGGTTCTTAGTAAGAAGGGAAAGGTGCTTGGTGTCAGTTTCTGCCCGGGCGTTGAGGAAATCCGGGAACTGATTGCAGATGAAGTGGGCGGTCATGTTGACCCTCTTCTCAATGAGAGATTTCTGGGAGTATTATCTACAAAGGAGAATGTGAATCTTCAGACACTTGGATTTGAGCATGTTTCCAGCAGCTATCAGGGAATTATCAATCCCATCGATATTGCAGGAGAGCGCCTTGGAACTGTGTTCATGTACCGCAAGGACAGACCCTATGATATAGAGGATATCATTGTCAGCGAATATGGCACCACAGTGGTAGGATTGGAGATGATGCGTGCTGTACATGAGGAGAATGCAGAGGAAGACCGTAAGAAACAGGTGGTAAAATCTGCATTTAATACACTTTCTTTCTCTGAGCTGGAAGCCATTATCCATATCTTTGACGAGCTGGACGGAGATGAGGGAATCCTTGTGGCGAGCAAGATCGCAGACCGTGTGGGAATCACCAGATCGGTTATTGTAAATGCACTTCGCAAATTTGAAAGTGCAGGAGTCATCGAGTCCCGCTCCTCGGGTATGAAGGGAACCTATATCAAGGTTCTCAATGAAGTGATTTTTGATGAGCTGGAAGAGATCAAAGCACAGCGCAGCAACAAAAAGGCATAGTACCGGATAAAAAGGATAAGAATAAAGTACAAAGGGCTGTTTCCCATGAGGGGCAGCTCTTTTTTACTGAAGAAAACCTTTGAGTGTGCCCAAAAATCATTCCCGCAATCTGCACGTCCACTTTACGGACATGTAATAGAATTGCGAAAAAATTTCAGAAAATAATTATTGTAAGAAAAAATGAGAATAAAAGAGAATAAAAGAGTATAAAAGAGCATATAAATAAAAATATCATTGTGTGAGAGGTTGCATAAAAAGCAATAATTCAATAATATAATGGACAGTGATTAGCACTCAAACATAATGAGTGCTAGTAAAGAAAGAAATCAGAATTCAAAAGGAGGATATAGATCATGAAATTAGTTCCATTAGGTGACAGAGTTGTATTAAAACAGTTAGAAGCAGAAGAGACAACAAAATCCGGTATTGTTCTTCCGGGACAGGCTCAGGAAAAACCACAGCAGGCAGAGGTTATCGCTGTAGGACCTGGCGGAGTTGTAGATGGCAAAGAAGTGAAAATGGAAGTTGCTGTAGGAGATAAAGTAATCTATTCCAAATATGCAGGAACAGAAGTAAAACTCGAAAATGAAGAATATATCATTGTAAAACAGAGTGATATCCTGGCAGTTGTAAAATAATCACTGCCCTGAACATATATTGAAAACAGGAGGAATGATCTATCATGGCAAAAGAGATCAAATATGGCGCAGAAGCCAGAACAGCATTAGAGGCTGGTGTAAATAAGCTTGCAGATACCGTAAGAGTAACACTTGGACCGAAAGGAAGAAACGTAGTACTTGACAAACAGTTCGGCGCTCCGCTTATCACAAATGACGGTGTTACAATCGCAAAAGAAATTGAGCTTGAGGACGCTTTTGAAAACATGGGCGCTCAGCTGATCAAAGAAGTTGCTTCCAAGACAAATGATGTAGCTGGTGATGGTACTACTACTGCTACTGTTCTTGCACAGGCAATGGTTCATGAAGGAATGAAGAACCTGGCAGCAGGTGCTAACCCGATTGTTATGAGAAAGGGAATGAAGAAAGCTACAGATGTTGCTGTAGAAGCAATCAAGAACATGAGCCAGAAAGTAAGCGGAAAGAAACAGATCGCAAATGTTGCATCTATCTCCGCTGGTGATAAAGAAGTTGGAGAGCTTGTTGCAAACGCAATGGAAAAAGTTTCCAACGACGGTGTTATTACAGTAGAAGAGTCCAAGACCATGCACACAGAGCTGGATCTTGTAGAAGGTATGCAGTTTGACCGTGGATACATTTCCGCATATATGTCCACTGATATGGAGAAGATGGAGGCTACTCTGGAAGATCCATATATCCTGATCACAGATAAGAAGATCTCCAATATCCAGGAAGTTCTTCCGTTACTGGAGCAGATCGTACAGGCTGGCGCTAAGCTTCTCATCATCGCTGAGGATGTAGAGGGTGAGGCTCTTACCACTCTGATCGTAAACAAATTAAGAGGAACCTTCCAGGTAGTAGCTGTAAAAGCACCTGGCTATGGTGACAGAAGAAAAGAAATGCTTCAGGATATTGCAATCCTCACAGGCGGTACTGTAATCTCTGATGAGGTTGGTCTGGAACTGAAGGATGCTACAATGGCTCAGTTAGGACGTGCAAAATCCGTTAAGGTTGCAAAAGAGAATACTGTTATCGTTGACGGTATGGGAGATAAAGAGACAATCGCAAATCGTGTCGCTCAGATCCGTGCTCAGATCGAGGAGACAAAATCCGATTTCGACAGAGAGAAACTTCAGGAAAGACTTGCAAAACTGGCAGGCGGCGTAGCAGTTGTACGTGTCGGTGCAGCTACTGAGACAGAAATGAAAGAAGCAAAGCTCCGTATGGAGGATGCTCTTGCAGCTACCAGAGCAGCAGTGGAAGAGGGAATTATTGCAGGCGGCGGTTCCGCATATATCCACGCTTCCAAAGAAGTTGCAAAACTTGCAGCTACTCTTGAAGGGGATGAGAAGACAGGTGCAAACATCATTCTGAAGGCACTGGAAGCTCCACTGTTCCGTATCGCAGCAAACGCTGGTCTTGAAGGCGCAGTGATCATCAACAAAGTAAGAGAGTCCGAGCCAGGCGTTGGATTTGATGCTCTCAATGAGACATATGTAAACATGGTAGATGAAGGTATCCTTGATCCTGCAAAGGTTACAAGAAGCGCACTTCAGAACGCAACAAGCGTTGCATCTACTCTGCTTACAACAGAGTCTGTTGTTGCAAACATTAAAGAAGATGCTCCGGCAATGCCAGCAGGCGGTCAGGGAATGGGCATGATGTAATTCAGACTACAATTCATGAAAAGTTTAGAATTCAGCTGGGTCGGTGTCATAGACACCGGCCCTGTTTTGTGCTATACTGACAAAAAAGACATACCTGTGGATGCGGGTTCTGTCGGGAATGACAGTCAGCTGTTTTCACAGCTGCAAAAGAAACAAAGGAGAGTAGAACTATGAGTGATTTGTATTCCGAGCTGCTTGTGAAAAAAGAGCAGACAATGAAGGACAAGCTGGTAAAGGGAGGGCTGATCGCCCTGATCGTGATTTTTGTTATTGGTGGTCTTTTGATCACACCCATCCTTCTGATCGCTGCCATTGCAGCTGGTGTCGCAGCGTATTTTATCCTGCCGGGGACGGATCTGGAATTTGAGTACCTGTATGTCAATGGAGAACTGGATATCGACAAGATCATGTCCAAGTCTAAGAGAAAAAGAGTAAAGTCCCTGAACATTTCAGAATGTGATCTGATGGCACCTGTAAATTCTCATAGAATGGATTATTATAACAGCAACCAGAAAATGAAAGTCCTGGATTATTCCTCAGGAAATCCACAGCATAAGAGATTTGCAATTATTACCCGTGACAGCTCCGGCACCTGCCAGGTGATCATTGAACCGGATGAGGCTTTGGCAAAAACAATGAGAAATACGGCACCAAGCAAGGTATTTTTAGATTAATTTACTAGATTGACACTCTTTTAGTTTTTTGCTACACTAAACTACATACCGAAAGTTGAAATGAAAGTCCCAGGCATCAGGCAGCGGACTTTCATTTTATACTATAATACACAAGGGAGGAAAAGTAATGGGTACTATCATTGGTGAAGGTATTACTTTTGATGACGTCCTTCTGGTTCCGGCGTATTCCAAAGTAATCCCGAATCAGGTCGATGTTTCAACTTACCTTACAAAGAAGATTAAACTGAACATTCCCATGATGAGTGCAGGAATGGATACCGTTACAGAGTACAATATGGCAATTGCCATGGCGAGACAGGGCGGTATCGGTATCATTCACAAGAACATGTCTATTGAAGCTCAGGCAGATGAGGTAGACAAGGTTAAGCGTTCTGAGAATGGTGTTATCACAGATCCATTTTTCTTATCTCCGGAGCATACCTTAAAGGATGCCAATGACTTAATGGCAAAATTTCGTATTTCCGGTGTACCGATCACAGAAGGCAAAAAGCTGGTAGGTATCATTACCAACCGTGACCTGAAATTTGAGACCGATTTCAGCAAGAAGATTAAAGAGTCCATGACATCTGAGGGGCTGATCACAGCGAAGGAAGGCATCACCTTAGAGGAAGCCAAAGCAATTCTTGCAAAATCCCGTAAAGAGAAATTACCCATTGTAGATGATGATTTCAATTTAAAAGGACTTATCACCATCAAGGATATTGAGAAGCAGATCAAGTATCCTCTGGCTGCCAAGGATGAACAGGGACGTCTGCTTTGCGGTGCAGCTGTTGGTATCACAGCTAATGTGCTGGCACGTGTGGATGCACTTGTGAAGGCAAATGTAGATGTTATCGTTATAGATTCCGCTCATGGACATTCTGAGAATATTCTCCGGGCAGTGCGTGAGATCAAAGCAGCATATCCGGATCTGCAGGTTATCGCAGGTAATGTAGCTACAGGAGCTGCGACAAAGGCGCTGATAGAGGCTGGAGTAGATGCAGTTAAGGTTGGTATCGGACCTGGTTCAATCTGTACTACACGTGTGGTTGCCGGTATCGGTGTACCGCAGGTCACAGCAGTTATGGATTGCTATGAAGTTGCAAAGCGCTATGGTATCCCGATCATCGCAGATGGAGGTATTAAGTACTCCGGAGATGTTACTAAGGCCATTGCAGCAGGTGCAAATGTGTGTATGATGGGTAGCATGTTTGCAGGATGCGATGAGAGCCCGGGAACATTCGAATTATATCAGGGAAGAAAATATAAAGTATACCGTGGTATGGGATCCATTGCAGCGATGGAGAATGGCAGCAAGGATCGTTATTTCCAGGAGAATGCCAAGAAGCTTGTACCGGAAGGCGTGGAAGGACGTGTGGCTTACAAGGGACACCTTGAGGATACCGTATTCCAGCTGATCGGCGGACTTCGTTCCGGTATGGGATACTGCGGAGCTGAGAATATCGAAGCTCTGAAGCAGAATGGAAAATTTGTGAAGATTTCCGCTGCTTCCCTGAAAGAGTCTCATCCTCATGATATCCATATTACAAAAGAAGCACCGAACTACAGTGTGGATGATAAATAAAAATGAACAGAAAATCTCCAAGGCCGTCTTTTTCAAGGCGGCCTTCTTCAGATAAAAAGGTAGAACATGGCAGAAAAAGCCGGATTCGGCAGAGAAACACAAGAGTAGCTGTCTGTGTGCTGCTTTTGCTGGTAATCTTGATGCTGGTGCTATTGCTTGTGGTATCCAAAGGGAAAAAACAGAAGGAACAGAAAGAAGGGGAAATACAGCAGACACAAGGTGACAGCGGTCCTGAAACTTGGATGGAGCAGGGGGCACCCTACATAGATGTACAGCTTCTTTCACCAAATGAATATTCCAGACCTCAGCTGCCTCTTACAGAGGTAAAGTATATTGCTATCCACTATACTGCCAATCCAGGTGCTTCTGCACAGGCAAACAGGGACTATTTTGAGAATCTTGCCACTACACATGAGACAAAGGTAAGCAGTCATTTTGTGGTGGGACTGGAAGGAGAAGTGATCCAGTGTATTCCCACATCAGAAATGTCCTATGCAACCAATTCCAGAAATGTGGATACCATATCCATTGAATGCTGCCACAAGGACGATACAGGAGCTTTTGAGAAGGCAACCTATGATTCAGTGGTAAAGCTGACAGCATGGCTCTGCGCCCGTTTTGGACTGACCAGTGAGCAGGTGATCCGACACTATGATGTCACCGGAAAAGAGTGTCCGAAGTATTATGTGGATCATCCAGATGCCTGGGAGCAGATGAAAGCGGATATACAAGAACTGATCACAGCGGATCAGGAGCTGATGTAGGAGTGTTTTCGCTACATCATCTAAATTTCGAAATACAAAATATTTTTTTTGAGAAAAATAAAATATTTTCCATCTTGAAATGTGAAATAAAGTATTGTAGTATAAGAAAAGAGCTGCATGACTGGCGGATCGTGGGAATACCCACAGGGAGTGCAGCAAGAATTATGTGCCGACCGCCTGGGCAGCCTGGAAATGGGCTTCCCAGGTGTTTTTTTATGCAATGAAAAGAATTTCCATTGTATAAAAAAGCCCTGCCGGGCAGGATTCTTTTATTTACAATAACTGTTTGATCTTGAAAGGAGAAGTGTCACATGGAAATGATAGCACTGGACAAAGAACTGAAAGAAAATTCCTATCCAGGAAGAGGTATCATCATCGGCCGCAGTGCAGATGGAACTAAGGCGGTTACCGCATACTTCATTATGGGAAGAAGTGAGAACAGCCGTAATCGTGTTTTTGTAGAAGAGGGAGAGGGAATCCGTACTCAGGCATTTGATCCTTCCAAGCTGGTGGATCCAAGCCTGATCATTTATGCTCCTGTCCGTGTTCTGGGAAACAAGACTATAGTGACAAATGGAGATCAGACAGATACTATTTATGCCGGATTGGATCAGCAGATGACTTTTGAGCAGTCTTTACGCTCCAGAGAATTTGAACCGGATGGACCAAATTACACTCCACGTATCTCAGGCGTTATGCATGTGGAAAACGGAACCTACAGCTATGCAATGTCTATTCTGAAAAGTAATAACGGGGATCCGTCCTCCTGCAACCGTTACACATTTGCCTACCAGAATGCAAAAGCCGGTGAAGGGCATTTTATCCATACCTACAAATGTGACGGCAATCCTCTTCCAAGCTTTGAAGGGGAACCAAAGCTGGTTCAGATTCCAGATGATATGGAAGCATTTGCCAAAATGCTCTGGGAAAGCCTGAATGAGGAAAATAAAGTTTCCCTGTTTGTGAGATATATAGACATTGAGACCGGAAAATATCAGTCTAAGATCATCAACAAAAATCACTGAAAACAGATCAAAGAGAAAAGAGAGGAAATGGGCATGAAGGAATTAGAATTAAAATATGGCTGTAATCCAAATCAGAAACCATCCAAGATTTACATGGAAGACGGCAGCGATCTGCCGATCAAAGTGATTTCCGGAAGACCTGGATACATCAATTTTCTGGATGCATTTAATGGCTGGCAGCTGGTGCGTGATCTGAAAAAAGCTACCGGACTTCCGGCAGCAACTTCTTTCAAACATGTTTCACCTGCAGGAGCTTCCATCGGACTCCCCCTTACGGAAACTCTTGCAAAGATCTATTGGGTAGAGGATATGGACTGGAAGAACTTTTCTCCTCTTGCCTGTGCATATGCACGTGCCAGAGGTGCTGACCGTATGTCCTCTTTCGGAGATTTTATTTCTCTTTCTGATGTGTGCGATAAAGATACTGCACTTCTGATCAAAAGAGAGGTATCAGACGGAGTGATCGCTCCCGGATATACGGAAGAGGCACTGGAAATCCTGAAACAGAAGAAAAAAGGCAATTATAATGTAATTCAGATTGATCCGGAGTATGTACCGGCACCTCTGGAACATAAGCAGGTTTTTGGTATTACCTTTGAGCAGGGCAGACAGGAACTGGCCATTGATGATGAGCTGATTTCCAATCTTGTTACAGAGAACAAAGTTCTTTCTGAGGATGCCAAGCGTGATATGAAGGTTTCTCTGATCGTTCTGAAATATACTCAGTCCAATTCCGTGTGCTATGTAAAAGACGGACAGGCCATCGGAGTAGGGGCAGGACAGCAGTCCAGAGTTCATTGTACACGTCTTGCAGGCCAGAAGGCAGACAACTGGTTCCTTCGTCAGAGTCCAAAGGTACTGGCCCTTCCATTTAAGGACAGCATTTCAAGGGCAGAGCGTGACAATGCTATTGACGTGTATATCGGTGAGGAATATATGGATGTTCTGGCTGATGGTAACTGGGAGAAAACCTTTACAGAAAAGCCGGAAGTATTTACCAAGGAAGAAAAAAGAGCATGGCTGGATCAGATGACAGATGTGACACTGGGATCAGATGCCTTCTTCCCATTTAGTGACAATATCGAGAGAGCCCATAAAAGCGGTGTGAAATATATTGCACAGCCAGGTGGTTCAGTGCGTGATGAGGATGTGATCAAGACCTGCAATAAATATGACATGGTCATGGCATTTACCGGAATCCGGTTATTCCATCATTGATAGCGGATTTCGAATGTGCTTGTAACGGAACTTTTCGGTAGCCTTCTTCCATACCCAGGTATACTTGTTTGCGTTTGCTTCAAACTTGGAGCCGTCGATGTAGAGATGTTGCAGATCTACATGCTCCTCGTTAAAGATAGCATGATTGATGTCGTTAAAAATGTTTTCAATCTTATCTTGAAGTATTTCATTGATGAAATATCCAAACAATCTGAAAGAAACAGTGGTAAATATCCTTGTTTTGAATTACAATAATTATTGTGTAAAATTTTCATCGCAAGTTAATTTTACCACAAAAATAGGACCTTTCGCATGAACGAATGGTCCTATTTCTTTGTTTGCGCGCCATGGGCGCGCTCTAACGGGTGTAAGTCCCGAACACGCCCAGATAGTGGGAAGTGTATAGCCGAACAGCAAGGGTGTCCATCGCGAGGTGGAATCTGAAGGAAGCTGTAAGCAAATCTCTGGTCCGACGGACAGAAATCACATAGAAGGCTAGGCTGCGAGAGATAAGTTGGCTGAAAGCAACAAAGTCTAATAACTATCACCTTTGTAGTAGCAGAGTAAATGTGGCGGATATATGGAGAGAAAGAGCGTGCACCTTAAGCGTGGAGGTCTCACAGAGGTTCCATTAGCCTAGTAACAACGAACGGTGAGAAGTCAGCCGAGCCCATAGTAGTGAGGAAGTCTCTGTAATGGAGATGGAGCAAAGGGGCGAACAATCAGCCAGTTCGAGTAGGTCTCGTATTGCAGAGGAGACATTCATCTGCCGTAACCAATCGGGTAAAGGGTGGTCAAATCAAGCGAGACGGAAAGGAAAGAACGCATGGACACAAGTAGTCTAATGGAGCAGATATTATCTAGCGATAACCTCAACAGGGCATATCTGCAAGTCGTACGAAATAAAGGTGCAGAGGGAGTGGACGGAATGAAGTACACAGAACTCAAAGAACATCTTGCAAAGAACGGCGAAAACATCAAGGAACAGTTGAGGGCAAGAAAATATAAACCTCAGCCAGTACGAAGAGTGGAGATACCAAAGCCTGATGGCGGTGTCAGAAACCTGGGAGTACCAACAGTGACAGACAGATTTGTACAACAAGCCATTGCACAGGTATTAACGCCAATCTATGAGGAACAGTTCCATGACCACAGTTATGGATTCAGACCGAACAGATGTGCACAACAAGCAATTCTAACAGCACTTGATATGATGAATGACGATAACGAGTGGATTGTAGACATCGACTTGGAAAAGTTCTTTGACACAGTAAATCATGATAAGCTCATGACTATCATAGGAAGAACTATTAAAGATGGAGATGTTATCTCTATCGTAAGAAAGTATCTTGTCAGCGGAATCATGATTGATGATGAATACGAGGATTCTATCGTGGGAACACCCCAGGGAGGAAATCTCTCGCCGTTACTGGCAAACATCATGCTGAATGAACTCGATAAGGAAATGGAAAAGCGTGGGCTTAACTTTGTAAGATACGCGGACGACTGCATCATTATGGTCGGAAGTGAAATGTCTGCCAACAGAGTCATGAGAAATATTTCACGATTCATTGAGGAGAAACTGGGGCTTAAGGTCAACATGACCAAGAGTAAGGTAGACAGACCACAAGGACTTAAATACCTTGGATTTGGATTCTACTTTGATACAAGAGCACATCAATACAAGGCGAAACCGCATGCAAAATCAGTAGCGAAATTTAAGAAGAGAATGAAAGAGCTCACGTGCCGTAGCTGGGGCGTTAGCAACAGTTATAAAGTGACGAAACTCAATCAGCTTATCAGAGGGTGGATTAACTATTTCAAGATAGGTAGTATGAAAACACTTTGTAAAGAGATGGACGCAAGAATTCGTTGCAGACTGCGCATGTGTATTTGGAAACAATGGAAAACCCCGCAGAACCGCATAAATAACTTGATAAAACTCGGAGTAGATAAGGATACAGCAAGGATTACAGCCTATACGGGTAATCGAATAGCATATGTTTGTCAGCGAAGAGTTATGAATTTTGCAATAAATAAAGAAAGACTAACCCGTTTTGGATTAGTTTCTATGTTAGATTACTATACTGAAAGGTGTGTTACTTGTTAAGTTGATTGAACCGCCGTGTACCGAACGGTACGCACGGTGGTGTGAGAGGTCGGAATTTCTCATTTAAGAGAAATTCCTCCTACTCGATTTTGAGAAATTATAGGAAAATTAGAGAATGGTTTAGTAGGATGGGATGGTGTATAATGTAAGGACTAAATGAAAGG
>CAKRRX010000015.1 GCA_934394595.1 uncultured Blautia sp.
ATTATGCCAGAAGCGTGGACTTTGCAGCCTTTTTCCGACTAATGGACGAACGTCTGTATTAAAAAGTACGAAGAGATGAACGGTATATCGGAGTGATATATCAGTAAATGAAAACTAAGCTATGCATTGGAGGTAAAAAAAATGAAAAAGAGCATTACATTTGTATTGACATTAGCCGCGGCAGCTTCTCTTCTCGCAGGATGCGGGGCAAAGAAAGGAACAGAAGAAGCAACGCAGAACATAACCGGGCAGAAAGAAGAAACAGCACAGGATCAGACTGAAACGCAGGAAGCGGCAAATTACTCAGTCGCGTTGATGATTCCGGGTAATCTTGGAGACAAATCTTTCTTTGATGCAGCTTACAATTCCATTGATCTGCTGAAGGAAGAACTGGGAGTGTCGGTAGACTATGTAGAAGCAGGAACAGATTCTTCCAAATACTATGCAACCTATGTGGATCTTTGTGAACAGAGTTATGACCTTATTCTGACTGTATCCGGCGAGGGAAATGATGCTCTGGTAGAGGTTGCCGGGGAGTTTCCGGAACAGAAGTTTATTAATCTGGATGATACCATGGACGATCTGCCGGAGAATATATATGTGATGGCACCGCGTAACAATGAGATGAGTTTTCTGGCAGGTACAGTTGCAGCTCTGAAGGCAGAGGAACTGGGGGAATCGGTGATTGGTTTTATCGGAGGTATGGATATACCTGGCATTAACGAATTTCTGGTCGGATATATAGAGGGTGCACAGTATATTACACCAGAGATCAAGGTATCCTCCTCTTATGTAGGAAGTTTTACCGATACTGCCAAAGGCAAGGAAAACGCAATCCTGATGTACAATTCAGGCGTATCCGTGATCTTTACCGCAGCAGGGCAATCCGGACTGGGCGTAATTGACGCTGCAAAGGAGAAGGGCAAACTGGTCATTGGCGTGGACTCGGATCAGGCAGAAGCGCTTAAAGACTCACAGCCTGAACTTGCCGAAACAATTATCACATCTGCAATTAAAAATATAGATGCTGATGCTCTATATATTGTCGATAAGGCGATGAAGGGCGAGGTAACGTATGGTGTACGTGAGTTGTACGGTATTGATAAGGGGGCAGTTGGCATTGCACAGAACGAATACTATGAAAAGCTGATGACAAAGGAAAACCGCGATAAAGTGGACGAGATTATTGAAAAGGTAAAAAAGGGTGAAGTGGAGATATCCGATACATCTGGTATGGCGACAGAGGAGCTGGAAAAGATCAGGGACACAGTGAGGCCATAATTCGTCGATCGGCGAGAAGGGAATAACAGGGGGTTAATACAGTTATGGATAATGGTTATATTCTTGAGATGAACCATATTGCCAAAATATACGGTAATGGCGTAGTGGCAAATTCGGATGTCAATTTTAACCTGAAGGAAGGCGAGATTCATGCACTGGTGGGTGAGAATGGTGCCGGGAAGTCAACTCTGATGAAAATGCTGTTTGGCATGGAACAGCCTTCCAGGGGCGAAATTATTCTGCGGGGCAGTGAGGTACACTTTGCCGGGTCAAAGGATGCCATTGCAAAAGGAATTGGTATGGTACATCAGCATTTCATGCTTGTGGAGTCCTTTACTGTTGCACAGAATATCATGCTGGGTATGGAGAAGGAAAAAGGACTGTTTGTGGATCGCCAGGGAGCAGAGCAGTTTACTCATGATCTGGGAGAAAAATACAATCTGAGCGTGGATGCAAAGGAAAAGGTAAGCAACTTGCCGGTAGGCATCAAACAGAAGGTTGAGATCCTCAAAGCATTGGCAAGAGGAGCAAAAATCCTTATTCTGGATGAACCTACAGCGGTGCTGGCTCCACAGGAGTGTGAGCAGTTGTTTGAAAATCTGAAAGAACTGAAGAAGCAAGGGCATACGATTGTATTTATCTCTCACAAGATACCGGAAATAAAGGAGATCAGTGACCGGGTGACCATTATGCGCAGTGGAAGGACCGTAGGGACATATCCGACCGTAGAACTGACCGAACAGGAAATTTCTAATCTGATTATGGGTTCTGCACTGGATACCTCTATCATGAAACAGAAAGGGACATTCGGGGATCTGGCACTGCAGGTAGAAAACGTTTCCTATACGGATGATGCAGGTGTAGAAGTGGTCAGAAATGTAAGCTTTGGTGTGCGAAAAGGAATGATTTTCGGCATGGCAGGTGTGCAGGGTAACGGACAGGTGGAGCTGGTCCAGATGCTGACAAAGACATTGCCGGTACAGAAAGGCAAGATCACCTTTGAAGGGCAGGATATTCGTCCTCTTTCTATTCGTGAAATCCGTGATGGGCGTTTTGGATATATCCCGGAGGACCGTCTGGAGCAGGGCGTGGCAGGGAAAGAAGCGATCCGGGATAATATGATTGCCAATCGTGTTGGTACGGAAGAGTTCTGCCACCGGGGGTTTCTGAAACAAAAAGAGATTGACGCCTATGTGGAGGAAAATATCCGGCGCTATGAGATACGCTGTGAAGGAGGCAGTCAGCCTATTTCCATGCTTTCCGGCGGCAATATGCAAAAGGTAGTGGTTGCCAGAGAATGCGGGCACTCGCCCCAGATTCTGATCGCGGAGCAGCCAACCAGAGGTGTAGATGTAGGTGCCGCCCATATCATTCACAAACAGCTTATTAAGCTAAGGGATGAGGGATGCGCAATTCTCCTGCTGTCTGCTGATTTAAGTGAACTGATGAAACTGTCGGATGTTGTTGGTGTTATGTATGACGGTAGGATGGTCGCCTATTTTGACACTACCGCTGGGTTGAACGAGGAAGCACTGGGCCTGTATATGCTTGGAATTGAACAGCAGGGGCAGGAGCAGATCGAGAAGGCGAGGAATCTGGTATGAGTAGAGAAAAAACTTTTCAGATCATAAGAACAGCAGTTGCCATGGCGGTAGCAGTTTTGGTAGCTTTTATCATTATTCTGGCTGTCAGTGACAGCCCCTTGGAATCTATCAGGATTTTTTTAGTCAAGCCATTTTCATCGCTGCGGTATATCGGAAATATCATTGAAACGGCAACTCCTCTCATTTTCTCAGGATTGGCAATGGCTGTACTCTTCCGCTCAAATTTGTTTAATCTTGGCGGGGAGGGCGTCTACTTTATCGCAGGTATTGCGGGATCCTTGGCGGCAATTTATTTACGGCTTCCGATTATTGTACTTCCGCTGATCAGTATCCTATGCGGAGTGCTGGCTGGTTCATGTGTGATGATGGTGCCGGGATTTCTGAAGGCAAAATACAATGCCAATGAAATGGTTGTCTCTCTGATGATGAATTCCATCATGCTTGGCGTAGGCTGCTTTGTACTGAATAACGTAATGCGTGATACTTCGACATCTGCTCTGGTTTCTTTTAAGTATCAGGAGAATGCTCTGCTGCCCAGGATCATACCTGGCACAAAAGTACATCTGGGATTCCTTATTGCTCTTGCGTGTGCGGCAGTGGTTCATGTCATTCTTTTCCGTACTAAGACAGGGTATTCGATCCGCGTGACAGGAACCAATGCGAAGTTTTCTTCTTATTCCGGAATTAATGTAAAAGGAGTCATCCTGAAAGTACATCTGATCGCCGGAATCCTGTGCGGACTTGGCGGGATCATTGAATGTCTGGGGCTGCACAGCCGTTTTGAATGGACGGCACTGCCTGGATATGGGTTTGACGGGTGTATGATTGCCATGCTGGCCGGGAACAGCCCGTTTGGAGTAATTGGTTCAGCGCTGTTTGTCGGCTATCTCAGGGTTGGGGCTGATCTAGTTAATCGTTTCTCGGATGTCCCTACCGAAATGATTGCTATTCTGCAGTCAATCATTATTCTTCTTATTTCTGCAGAGAGATTTCTTCACAAATATAAGCAGAAATGGATAGAAAAGGACGCACATCTTGATCCGGCCGGGAGAGGCAGCAGTGTGGAAGGAGGCAGTGAGGCATGAATAACGTATTCAGACTGATTTTTTCTACTGATTTTGTCTATGCCATTTTCAGAGGCATGACACCGCTTTTGTTCGCGGGTATGGGGGCTGTGCTCTCCGATGTAGCAGGCGTACCCAACATTGCTTTGGAAGGGCTGATGCTGATAGCTGCTTTTACCGGTATGTTTTTCAGCTATCTGACGCAGAGTGCTCTTATGGGACTTCTGGGAGCCATCTTTGCTGCGGTTTTTTTCGCCGGTGTGCTGGCTTTCTTTACACTCTACTATAAAACCAACATCATTTTGGGAGGCATTGCCATTAATTCGCTTGCAAGTGGTGGCACGGTATTCTTCCTGTATCTGGCAGCAGGAGACAAAGGAACCAGCATTTCGCTGGCAAGCAAGAGTCTTCCTGTGGTTACCATTCCGCTCATCGACAGGATACCGGTGCTGGGTGCTATTCTTTCGGGACATAATATTCTGACGTATATTTCTATTCTTGCGGTAGTGTTTACTTTCTATCTGCTGCAGAGAACTGCCTTTGGCTACCATCTGCGTGCGGTAGGGGAAAAGAAAGAAGCTGCAGAGTCGGTCGGAATCAGTGTTGAAAAAACACAGGCAGCGGCATTGCTTCTTTCTGGTCTGATGTGTGGTTTTGGCGGCGCGTTTATGTCAATGGGTTATGTATCATGGTTCTCGCGAGATATGCTTGCCAGCAGAGGATGGATTGCATTGGCGGCCGAGGCTATGGGAATGCAGACACCGATTGGGACAGCTTTGACTTGCGGGTTGTTTGGCGTGGCAGATGCTTTTTCAAATGCAGTAGCCACACTCGGCTTTCCTTCAGATCTGGTCACAACAATCCCTTACGTGGTCACACTGATCGGATTGACCGTTTTCTCAATACGTATAATGAAGAAAAGATCACGGAGATAATTAGAACGCAAGTGAAATATGCATGCTAAGACCGTAAGAACACAAGTTGAGCACGCTCATAATCTCATCAGCGAAGCTGATCGCCGACAGCAGGGAATATGTGACCTATAGGCTGGCTGAATGGCAAGAGGTGAAGATGTGTACCGGGTATGTACGTTGGGAGAGCTGTTCCTCTTAAGCTTCGGACCGGATAATTCTGGCAGCTAATAGAACAATAGAAAGAAGGTATAGGATGTGGAACAATATCATAGAATCTTTGTAATCGTGCTGGATTCCCTGGGAATTGGGGCAATGCCCGACGCCGCAAGGTTCGGAGATGTGGATGTGGATACCTTCGGTCATATTCTTGACCGGATGAGGACACTGGATATCCCGAATCTGCAGAAGTTGGGAATGCTGAATCTCCATCCGGCAGGGGATATAAAGCCTGTGGAGGCTCCGTTGGCCAGATATACGGCTCTTGCTGAGGCCAGCGACGGCAAGGATACCATGACCGGCCATTGGGAAATGATGGGCATTCTGACCGAAAAGCCATTCAACACATTTACGGAGACCGGCTTCCCGGAGGAATTGATCCGGGAACTGGAACAGCGCTGCGGGAAGCGGGTCATTGGCAACAAGAGCGCCAGCGGCACGGCCATTATCGAAGAACTGGGTGAGGAGGAGATCGAGACCGGAGCCATGATCGTGTACACCTCTGCAGACTCTGTCATGCAGATCTGCGGCAATGAGGAGACCTTCGATCTGGTGAATCTCTACCGCTGTTGTGAGATTGCCAGAGAACTGACTATGAAGGATGAGTGGCGTGTTGGGCGTGTGATCGCCAGACCTTATGTGGGGAGAAAAAAGGGTGAATTCGTCCGCACCAGCAATCGGCACGATTATGCAATACCGCCTACAGGGCAGACTGTCCTGGACGCCATGAAGGATGATGGACTGGACGTGATCAGCGTGGGTAAGATCAATGACATCTTCTGCGGCATGGGGATTACCGAATCCAACCGCTCCGCCAACTCCGTTCATGGTATGGAGCAGACCATTGATATCTGCAAGAAGGACTTTCATGGTCTCTGCTTTACAAACCTGGTAGATTTTGACGCTCTGTGGGGACACCGCAGGAATCCGGTGGGTTACGGAGAAGAGATCGAACGGTTCGACAAGAATCTGGGTATCCTCCTGGAGGAACTGCGGGATGATGACCTTCTTATCCTTACGGCGGATCATGGCAACGACCCTACCTATAGGGGCACGGATCACACCAGAGAATATGTGCCGCTCCTCGCCTATTCCAAATCCATGGACAAGGGAGGAGAGATCCCGAGACAGGAAACCTTCGCGGTCATCGGAGCAACGATCGCAGACAACTTCGGAATCGCCATGCCTGAAGGAACGATTGGGAAATCGATACTGAAGTTTCTTGATAATAATTGAATAAATAATCCGGCCTCTGACATAAGCTGTCATTGGTATTCGCTCGAATGAACTGAGCATCAGCGCCTGCGCAACGAACAATACTGGTGACGGCCTATTTACAGCCCGGAAACTATCACTGTCTTCTATGCGATAAGTATTTTTAATGCAAATAGCTAATCTATAAACCGAAATATAAACTGGTACCCAGATGATGGACTTCGACATGACAGTTGAAGTACCCGTCATCTGGGTACTTTTTTTATTGTGGAGGTATATTATTATGCGTTTCGTTTATAACCCGGAAGCTCTTCAGAATCATCCTTGCGTGTACAAGGTGGACAGATATTCACTGACTCTGACTTATCCATTCAGGAAAGAAATGTTTAAAGAATGGAAAAAACAGCAGACTGTTTTGCCCATCGTCAGAATGCTGGATGATAACGGGCTGACATCAGACCTGGTTGGGAAAGACTACCCACTGGATGTGATGCGTTCATTCAAAAACAGTGGATTTCCGCGTCCACATCGGTCGGAAAAGGCAGTCATGACGGAATATAAAGAAGAGAATCCACTGATTCTTTCTGAAAAATATATACCGTCAGGGGCTGGACATGGAATGAAGATTGCAAACGAATTCATGTTGGAAATCACATCCAGATATCCTGAGATCACAGTTGAGGAAAGTATGCGAATGGCAGGGCTTGATCCGATAGACGTCGGTTATCAGCGTATTCAGAGAGTGAAGAATGAATTGAAGAAAGAAGAACAGCGATTATACAGAAAACAGATGGGCTAGTTAATGCAGGATGCCTGTATAAAAGAGAATGATCTGTTTGGGACAAGGGAAACCAATGAGAATGAGAGATTTCGGGCAAACATTGTACCGGAAAGTGTATTGGCCGCAGATGTGCCTGCGGAAAGCAACCCTTATGTCAGAACTGCATCTTATACAGGAATTCTCATGCATGAGTCCTTTTATAATGAAGTTTATCTTCTCTATTCTATTGGGATAGATGAATTGTTTAGGATCTATGAGATTGATCCGGATACAGTATCGGAGAAGTCAAAAGCCGCTATCGGATCAAAACTATACCATTGGCAGAGGACGGAAGCACAAATATCTTCTGATTCTGTTCAGTATCTCAGAATCCAGAGGGCGAGACTCCGGATCATGAACCGGTTATTATACCAAAAGGAAGGTGCTGGAACTGACTGGGATATCCAAGAGCAGATACTATGCACTGCTGAATGACGAGAATTACGGAAACGGATTGGTCAGAAAGCAGGCAGATGAGGAAATGGATCTTCAGATGATTCGTCAGGTGTTGGCATACAAAGGGTTTGCAAAAGGAATCTGCCAGGTCCACATGCTGATGCCGCAGCTGACCGAGCGTCAGCTCAGCATTCACCGGATCAGGAAACTGATGCAGAAGAACGGAATCCGGACAACGATACGAAGACCGAGTAAAAACCGAAAAGCCATGAAGGAACTGATTGGGCGAAACCGCAAGTCAAACCTTCTTCTGAGGCGTTTCCGCCTGCACAGACCAAATGAGGTCCGGTTGACGGATGTGACATATCTGGATTATGGTGATGGGAAGCGTGCCTATGGTTCTGCATCCATTGACCCGGCCACAGGCAGGGTCATCTGTTTTATCGTAAGGGAGAATAATGATCTTCAGCTGGCACTGGATACACTGGAAGCCATGGATCAGTATCCGTCAAAAAGAGGAGGTATCCTGCATTCGGACTATACCGAATTCAGCATAGTAGCGACCAGGGGAGCCAGTATCTTTCTACGACTTATAAGGAGCTGCTGGAGGCGGATGATTTTATACAGTCCGTGTCTGCCAGAGGAAACTCCCAGGATAATGCCCCGATGGAGAGCTTCTTTGGCAGAATGAAGACTGCAATCCTCGATCTTGTGGCACTGTGCGGAACCTTCGATGTGGCTGGGAAACTGGTGGATAAGAGCCTTAATGGTAAGCAGGTCAAGAGCCGCTTTAGAAAGAATGGCATAGCGAGCAGAACGGTTTTTAGTGTGTGGAATATAAAGCCGCATATTTTTGCGATCGACATCCTTATTACGAAGCCGGCATACCTCACCGATACGAAGTCCTGAGGAATACATGATTGTAACCATGGTTTTCTGTTTTAAATCAGGCATGGAAGAAATAAACTGCCATGTTTCCTGTTTGGAAGGAACGTAAGGAAGATATTCATCAAACTTACGCATGGGAAGCTGGGTATCATCCCACTGTTTATGAAGAACATACAGTGTAAAGAAACGTAACTGTGAGATGGCACAGTTGATGGTACGGTCGGAAAGGTTTCTGGATTTCTGTAGCCATCTGATGTAATCACGCAGTTCATCCCATGAAACATCTTCCGGTGATTTGTGAAGAATGTCAGTCAGAAAATCAAGATAAGCGCAAATGTAGGTACAATAGTTTTTTTAGGTATGGTCAGTAAGACCTCTGAGGGAAATCATTTCCTTGTAAGAATTTAAATATTTGTCCATGATAAAATCTCCTTTGAAGTGTAATAAGTAGTAAGAGTTACATTTCAAAAAAGGTGGTGGACGGATAAAAAGATAAGATATGTAGTTGTTTGAATTAAAATCTAATGGTAAACTAATCATAGCAGTTCTTAAATGTTATGTGATTGTTGTGTTAGGGGTAATTCAACAATACAACATATATTTAAAAACTGCTATTTTTTTTAGAAAGTAGCAAACTTTATTGTAACTGGGGCTAGCCGTCGCGCCAGCGACTTGGTACAATAAAAACATGGAGAAAAATATGTTTAATATCAATAATAATGAACTTTCATATGGTAGAGGATATGTGTATTCCCTGCAGTATCATCTGGTATGGTGTACAAAATACCGGAAAAAGGTTTTAAAAGATGGTATTGATACAGAATGCAAAGAAATGCTCTGTGACCTTGCAGAAGAATATAAATTTCAGATTCTGGCAATGGAGGTTATGCCGGATCATATCCATCTGCTTGTAGACTGCAGACCACAGTTTTATATCTCTGATATGATCAAGATCATGAAGGGGAACATTGCCCGGCAGATGTTTCTTGCGCATCCAGAACTGAAGAAGGAACTTTGGGGAGGGCATCTGTGGAATCCATCTTATTGTGCAGTAACAGTGAGTGACAGGAGCAGAGAACAGGTATGCTCTTACATCGAAGGGCAAAAAGAAAAACAGAAACCTGAAAGAAGCAGCATTCGGTGTAGAGCCGCGTAGCGGAGCGTACCTGAAACTTTATGATGGCCATGACTGGAAATGGTTCAGGGTCAGTCTCAGCCATACAGATATGGAATATCTCAGAAAGAATTGGGCAGGAAAAAAGCTGCAGCACCCGTATTGGAAAAAAGGCATCGTAAATACTTCCTGCGTTTTTCTTATACAGAAGAGGTGCTGCTTACAAAGGCACCTGCAAAAGAACAGGTCATCTGCAGTGTGGATTTAGGACTCAATACGGATGCAGTCTGTACCATTATGCGGGCAGATGGAACTGTCCTGGGAAGAAAGTTTATCGATTTTTCCAGTGAAAAAGACCGGATGTACCGTGTACTGGGACGGATAAGCAGGTTCCAGCGGGAGCATGGCTCTGTACCGGTGAAAAGCAGGTGGGCTTATGCGAAGCGTCTTAACACAGAACTCGGAAGAAAGATCGCAGGAACAGTTGTCCGTGATCCGGGCAATCACAGTCTCTGTACATTCCGGAATGGAAAAAGATATAACTGTGATCTTTCGGCATCCTATAATATTGGAGCAAGATATTTTATACGGGAACTCTTAAAACCCCTTCCGGCAACGGAAAGGTCTTTGCTGGAGGCAAAAGTCCCTTCAGTAAAGCGTAGGATCTCATGTGTATATGCGGACTTAAGAGAACTATTTTCAGAAATGGAGATCTTAAGAGCAGCATAAACACAGGCAGATATACAGCGGACTACCTGTGGTGTGGGAACCTGCCATATCTGGCATGGAAAAAGCGCATGACTGCGCATATCCTAAGTTACAGGCGTATCCGCCGATATTTAGCCTTGTCGCTTAAAGCGACTGAGGAGCACGTGACTTTAGTCGTGTGAGATCCACAAGTAGATATTCAAGAAAGTGTGCGAAAGGCTATCTCTGCTGTCTTGGCCTTTCCGATGCAAAAAGAAGCAGAACAGCCCCAACCAGCGCAGCAATGGTACCTGTGATGAGCATGGCGTTTACTCCTGCGTGATCCAGAAGGGTGCCGCCAAGCAAAGCCCCAAGAACACTTCCAAGAGTGTAAGTCATGGTAATATAGGCCTGTCCCTTTATGGCATCTTCCGGTTCCATGATAGAGTTTACATAATAAACAGAAGATACTGAGATCAATGCCCAGCCACCCATCTGGAAAATCTGAATGACGTAAAAAGCTGCCATATTTGTTACCAGAAGGGAGAACAGGATCTTTAAGGTAAAGAAAATTCCGGAAATGCGAAACCAGATGTCACAGCGGGCCTTTTTTTGCATATAGCCAAAAAGGAACATGGTAGGAAGCTCCAGTACAGAGCCAAGAGCCATAGCAACTCCCATATCTGCACTGGTGCCGCCTTTTGTCTCGACAATCTGGAAAGTAAAGTTGTTAATAAAAACATGGCTGATGTAAAGTAAAATACAACCGATCAGTACAATCGTAAAGCGCTTGTATTTCATAAAAAAGGCAAGCACACCGGAAGAGGCTGTGCTTTTTCCAGAAGGACTGGCGGCTTTTTGTGGAGACTTCTGGAATGGAAAAAACAAAATAAACAATGTCAGCAGCCCAAAGCCAAGTAAAATAACAGGCGGGACAGCAGCAGGCCCTTTTTTGTCGACCAGTATGCCAAGAAGATAAGCTGCAACTGCATAAGCAAGGGAGCCCATTCCACGGGAAATTCCGAAATTTAATTTTCGCCCCTGATTCAGGCTCTCCATGCCAAGAGAATTGATCATAGGAGTGAGAACCTGCAAAAGCGCAATGCATCCGCCGTAAAAAAGTCCGGTAAAGATCTGGGAACAGCGGGACAGGTTCAAAAGGACTGCAAAGATCAGGGTAATCCCGGCAATAAATAGGGTAATTTTTTTCAGAGAAGGACTGGCAGGCCTGTCAGCGTAGCTGGCGATCATCGGCTGTAAAAGTGCAGAGAGAATACCTGCTGCTGCAATCATAATGCCAATCTGTGTATTGGAAAAGCCGGTACTGAGCAGATAAATACTGGCAAAACCAACAATGGAAGCAAAATTCATCCAGAAAGAAAACTGGACAAAAGCGTAACGGGCAGTCAGATCAGACCCGTTTGAGGAAGAGTGTGACATGGTGGTGGTCTCCTTTGTAGTTGTGAAAATGTTCTTGACTTTAAAACCTTTATTATGCAGACAGGAGAGAGTGTTGCCCCCTGATTGCATAATGTGTGTAAAACGATTACCGCTATTATAACACCTGGAAGAAAATATATAAACTGGATAATGAAAAAGTAGAGACTGATAAGCAGATGTGTTATAATAAGACTGTTGATTCCGTAAATTTTTCCAAAGATAAATAAGAGGTGTATTACATATGAGATATAAAGACGAGTTTCATATTGCAGTGACAGCTGTTATGCTTAGTGTGGCTATGGTGGGAATTTCAGTGGTGGTACCCAAGGAAAACCGTGTCCCCAGGGCAAAGACCACATTGGAGGAGGCACCGGAGACGGCGGCAGAAGCGGAAGCTGCAGCAGAAGAGGCTGGATTCCCGATCTATTCCCAGGAGAGCAATTATGATTATGACAGCTCCCAGGACTATAGCCAGGACTACAGCCAGAATGACAGCAGTGCTTCTGGCACAGAGGATCCAGGAAGCAGTGGGGATACTTCAGGTAGTGACCAGATCACCTATCCATCCGAGGACACCGGAGATGGCAGTACAGACATCCCGGATTATACAGAAGATCCATCTCAGGACTATGGAGACGAAGATGATTCCGGCTGGGATAATTCTGGTGAAGATACAGAAGGTGATACCTGGAGCGATGACACTGGCAGTGATGGCAATGGGGAAGCAGACCCGGATATGGTAGTATACGAATAAAAGAAAATCCCGAAGGGATCTGGCAAAACTGCAAGAGCAGTATCCGGTTCCTTTCGGGATTTTTTGCTGTGATTTTTATTTTATGCTATCAGTGGCAAAAGACCTTTTGACACTCATATCATTTGATCTCATCAAGAAAAGCAAATGGTTCTTCGTCCTTCAGAAAATGCATCAGCATGTAGGCAGTCATGATCGCCACTTTTTCCTCTTTCAGAATACGCTTCACTTCCTGGCGGTCTGCCAGAACAACTTCGATTTCCTCGGTATCCTCCTGGGCTTTGGTGCTGATAGCGCCACTGGCATAACCATAGACTGTAGCACAGGATTCGTCGGTCATTCCCACCGTAGTAAAGTAAGGCTTCTGATAGGCATCCGGAACCTGAATGGGGGAAAGAGAAAGGCCTGTCTCCTCATAAAGCTCGCGGATGGCGCCTTCATGATAATTTTCATCCGGCTCTACAAGTCCTGCCGGAAATTCGTAGATGTAATCCCCAAGAGTATAGCGGTACTGACGGATCAGAACTACCTTATCATGGGCTTCCCCATAGATGGCATAAATGATCACTCCGTCCGGGTCATTACGCCGGGTCGTTATTTTCAGGCTGTCTACATCTTTGGCACGGGATGCCACGAAATAATTTACCGATGTGTCATGGACACTTGTGGCTTTTACATTGTAGAGATTTACATAACGATTGTCTGTCTGCTTTTTAATACTGTTGATTTTTCCCATTGGAACCTCTTTTTCTCAGTCACCGCGAAGAATCACACGGATTCGTTTATAAACAAAGAACACGATCACTGAAGTTAATGTGTATTTAAATAAATTGAATGGTACGAGGATCATCAATGCAAAAGTAAAGAGACTGTTTACGCCACTGTGGATTGCAGCTCCCATACTGAGAACCTGGTCAATTGGCATGAAAACACTGTAAGCTGGAAGCAGGAAATATACATTTACAAAGCATGCAAGGATGGTGGTGAGAATCACACCTGCCGCCATACCTGCTACAGCATGTACTCTTGTCTTCTTATGATGATAACGATAGATCAGGCCTGCCGGAATGATATAAGAACATCCGAAGAGGAAGTTTGCCACATCGCCGATACCTGCGGTTAAGGATCCCTTGGTAACCAGATGTACCAGGATCTTCACCAACTCGATCAGGATACCAGCCACCGGGCCCATTGCAAAAGAACCAATCAGCGGAGGAATTTCTGAGAAATCCAGCTGATAAAAGGATGGTGCCAGAAATGGAAGGGGGACTTCCAGATTCATCAGCACACCTGCTACTGCGCCCAGCATTGCTATCTGCGCAACGGTTCTGGTACGGGTTCGTTCCATTGCATTGTTGTTTTTGATTACTTGTTCGCTCATACTTGTCGCTCCTTAAATTATAATATTTAAAGAAAATTTCTGCAAGTATGTGGCTGAGATTAAGTGGGAGTGAAGGATGCCGTTTATTTCACACCCGGCAGCTGCCCCATGCTTAAACTGTTTCTGCCACACAAAAAGCCCTGGAATTTCTTCCGGGGCTATGAGTACGTACAATTCAAAAAATCTGATCATTATGCGCGTTCTTCTCTCATCCAGACTGTACTGTCGGTTTTGGAATTTCACCAAATCAGCCGCATAAGCGGGTCGCGGACTATACCGCCGGTAGGGAATTTCATCATCCAAAGGACTTCGATCACCCAACCCCGAAGAAATTTTCTTTTCCAAATGATTATACAATACCATCAAAAGGATTTCAAGTAGGAATTAGAGAGAAATATAAAGATGTTAGAGCCTGAAGGTATGTTGCCCCTAACTCAAAAGCCTTATCAAGCAAGCATGAACAGCTTTTTGAACTTGGGACCCTGATATCAACATATAAATAAAGACGCATAAAAAAATAGACAAAAAATAAAACGTTTTACTGTAAACAAAGCTGAAATAATGTATTTTTATATAATTATGACGAAAATTTATTGACGATTCACATTAATTATGTTTAAATTGGTACAAGAAATAATAATAAACGGAAAACGTTTTACTATTAAAGGAAGGCGGGAGAGGAGAGTAAGTTATGTTCAAGTACATATGTAAGCGAGTGGTTTCAATTTTTGTTACACTGTTGATTGTATGTAGTCTCACCTTTGTTATGATGAAGATTATTCCAGGTGGGCCATTTACCGGGGAGAAGAATCTTCCGGACAGTGTGCTGGAATCACTAAATGAAAAGTACCATCTGAATGATCCTGTATTAAAGCAGTATACGGACTATATCAAAGGTGTTTTTACCTTTAATATGGGTCCCTCTTTTAAAAAAGTAGGTGTAAATGTTCAGGACATTATTCGTGAGTCCTTCCCGGTTTCCGCTAAATTAGGCGGCGTAACTCTGGTGATCATATTGATCGTGGGAATCCCCCTTGGCATCTGGGCTGCTCTGGGAAGAGGAAGATGGCAGGACTACCTGGTCACCATCATAGCTACAGTGGGAATTGCAGTACCAACCTTTGTTACAGGTTCCCTGATCCTTTACGTGTTCGGGGCAAAGCTTGGCTGGATTCCTACATATGGATTTGATTCCTGGAAATGCTATATAGGTCCCTGTGTTTCCCTGGCAGCATTTTCCATGGCATTTGTTATGAGACTGACCCGTTCCAGTATGCTTGATGTAATGGGACAGGATTATATCCGTACTGCAAAGGCAAAAGGTCTTCCAAGAAGAAAAGTAATCTTCAAGCATGCACTCAAAAATGCGCTGATTCCGGTTGTGACTTATGTAGGACCAATGACGGCAGGATTGATGTCAGGATCCTTCGTAACAGAAAAAATCTTCGCAATCCCGGGAATGGGAAAATTTTATGTAGAAGCGATCAATAACAGAGATTATACCGTTATCATGGGAACTACATTCTTTTATGCATTGCTGGCAGCTACCATGATCCTGGTTGTAGATATTGTTTATGCTATTCTGGATCCAAGAATCAAGTATAAATAATTAGGGGGTAAATGATGACAGACAACAGGAAAATTACAGCAGATATGCTGGAAAAAGTACACTTTAATGAAGAAGACGCCCAGGACATAGGGGGACCAAGCCTGACCTATTTCCAGGATGTATGGAGACGTCTGAAGAAGAATAAGTTGTCCGTTCTGGGACTGATCATTGTAATTCTTATTCTTTTTTTGGCATTATTTGGAAAATTCCTTACGAAACATGATTACAGTACACAGGTACTGTCTATGAGTAACCTGCCGCCTTTCATGAAGTGTTATGATGTTGGCGAAGAAAATCTTCTCTATGTTCATAAAGAGTATACACTTTTTGAAGTAACAAAAGATGGAGAAGTGCTGCAGCGTTATGAGCCAACCAAGGATAATGCGGCTATGCGATCTCGTGAATACCAAATCGGTGATAAAAACATTAAGCTGGATTATTCTGGCGCTGTAAAGGTTACAGCTCTTGAAAAAAAGGGAAAATATGATGAGGCTAAAAAGATTGAAAAAGTAGCTATCACATTAAATGGAAAGAAAATGGATCTGTCTAATACCAAGACTGTATGGAACCGTTCTTACATGTTTGGTACGGATTATCTGGGACGAGACCTGTTCGCACGTGTAATGTATGGTGCAAGAATCTCCCTTCTGGTAGCATTGGTGGCTACTCTTGTACAGTTTTTTATTGGTGTTTTCTACGGAGGTATCGCAGGATACTTTGGCGGAAAAGTAGATAATATTATGATGCGTCTTGTAGATATTATCAGTACCGTTCCGCTGACCTTATACGTAGTACTTCTTATGGTAATCCTGGCACCTGGTATTGGTACGATCATGATAGCATTGGGAAGTGTTTACTGGGTAGATATGGCCAGACTGGTGCGAGGCCAGGTTCTTACTATCAAGAACCAGGAGTACATTATGGCAGCCAAAACCGTAGGTGCCCGCACTGGCAAGATTCTGGTACGTCACCTGATCCCAAATGCAATGGGCGCCATCATCGTAACCCTGACCATGAATATCCCAAGTGCTATTTTTACAGAGTCTTTCCTGTCCTTTATCGGACTTGGTGTATCTGCACCGGCAGCTTCCTGGGGAACTCTGGCAAACGATGCATTAAGTGGACTTCGTACTTATCCATATCAGTTGTTTTTCCCGGCATTCTTTATTTGCCTGACAGTTCTGGCATTTAACTTCCTGGGCGATGGCCTGAGAGATGCGCTGGATCCGAAACTCAGAAAGTAGGAGGTTTGAAATGATGGAAGAAAATATTCTGGAAGTAAAAAATTTGGAGACCTCCTTTTTTACCCATGTGGGGGAAGTAAAAGCTGTAAGAGGTGTAAGCTTTTCCGTTAAAAAAGGTGAGATACTGGGAATTGTAGGAGAGTCCGGATCAGGAAAAAGTGTCAGCCTGATGTCTATGATGCAGCTGATCGAACATCCCGGAAAGATCAAAAACGGAGAGGTTTTCTTCGAGGGAAATGATCTTCTTAAGAAAAAAGAAAAAGAAATGCTGAATGTCCGTGGAAAAGAAATCGCAATGATTTTTCAGGATCCAATGTCTTCTTTAAACCCGGTTTACAGAATTGGAAATCAGATTGTAGAATCTATTTTGTATCATGATAAGATTTCAAAGGCAGAAGCCAGAAAAAGAGCTGTGGAGCTTCTGAAAATGGTTGGAATCCCATCTGCAGAGGAAAGATTGAACAGCTATCCTCATGAGTTTTCCGGTGGAATGCGCCAGAGAGTTATGATCGCCATGGCACTTGCCTGTCATCCAAAGCTTCTGATCGCAGATGAACCGACTACAGCCCTTGATGTGACCATACAGCTTCAGATCCTTCGTCTCATGGAAGAAATCCAGAAAAAAGAGAATACCACAATTATCCTGGTCACCCATGACCTTGGAGTTGTAGCTGAACTGTGTGAAAGAGTTATCGTTATGTATGGTGGAAAAATTATGGAAGAGGGAAACGTAGAAGATATCTTCTATAACCCAAAACATCCATATACATTGGGACTTTTACAGTCCGTTCCATCAGTAAGTAACAGCAAGGAAAGACTGGTACCAATCCCAGGATCTCCGCCGGATCTTCTGAATCCGCCAAAGGGATGCCCCTTCTGCTATAGATGCAGCAAGGCAAGAAAAATCTGTACAGAGATGGAACCATCTTTCTATCAGATCAGCGAAAGTCAGCGCTGCGCATGCTGGCTGCAGGATCCGGAAGTAAAAAACATGCTGAAAGATCAGCCAGAATAAAGACCAAGGAGACTACATGGAAGATAAAATTTTATTAAATGTGAAAAATCTGAAAAAATATTTTCCTGTTTCAGGCGGCTTTCTGCAGAAAGAGAAAAAATACGTCAAAGCAGTGGATGATGTGAGCTTCTATGTAAAAAAAGGAGAGACATTTGGACTGGTAGGCGAATCAGGATGCGGAAAATCCACAACAGGAAGAACTTTGATCCGTCTTTATGATGTGACGGCAGGAGTTATTGAATATGATGGTGTGGACATCAGCAAAATGTCAGAAAGAGAGCTGTTTCCTTACCGGAAAAAGATCCAGATGATCTATCAGGATCCGTATGCATCTCTGGATGCCAGAATGACAGTTGCGGATATTATTGGAGAACCATTGGACGTCCACCACATTGCTTCCGGCGCTGAGAAACAGGAGATCATCTATGATCTGCTTCACAGAGTTGGTTTGAAAAAAGAATATGCCAGCCGATATGCTCATGAGTTTTCCGGCGGTCAGAGACAGAGAATCGGAATTGCAAGAGCACTGGCAGTGAAACCAGAATTTATTATCTGCGATGAGCCGATTTCCGCATTGGATGTTTCTATTCAGGCGCAGGTGGTAAATATGCTGGAAGATTTCCAGGATGAGATGAACTTCAGTTATCTGTTTATTGCCCACGACCTTTCTATGGTAAAACATATTTCAGACAGGATCGGTGTTATGTATCTTGGTAAACTTGTGGAGACCGGAGAAAGTAATGAGCTTTATGAGCATCCACTTCATCCTTATACACAGGCTCTCTTGTCTGCGATTCCTATTCCGGATCCCAGAGTGACAAGAAGCATGAGACGAGAGGTTCTGGAGGGAGATGTGCCATCTCCTATTAATCCACCTTCTGGATGCCGCTTCCGTACCAGATGTAAATTTGCAACTGCAAGATGTGCCGAGGAAGAGCCGCAGATGAAAGAGGTTTCACCAGGTCACTTCTGTGCATGTCATTTAATGGACAGATAAAATTCAGGAGGAAACTGTTATGGATCCCAGAGATACAAAATTGGCAGAAATGCTTGTAAACTACTGTGTGGCAGTACAGCCCGGAGAAAACGTGCTGATCCAGACTATGGATGATGTTGCCACACCGCTTGTAACGGAACTGATCAAAGCTGTATACAAGGCAAAGGGAAATCCTTTCGTGTATCTGGAAAATGCAAAGGTTCAGAGGGCGCTTCTGATGAACGGCAATGAGGAGCAGATCAAGATCCGTACGGAAAATCTGTATTCTCTTCTTAAGAAAATGCAGTGCAGCATTATTATCCGTGATTTCAGAAATGCTTCAGAACTGGCTGATGTTCCGGAAGAAATCATAAAGCTTCAGTCAAAGGTGGCACAGGAGATGCGAAGCTACCGCGCAAATAAACTGCGTTGGGTCGGTCTTCGTTATCCAGGACCTGCTATTGCCCAGCTGGCCGGTATGAGCGAGGAGAAATACGCAGATTTCCTTTATTCCACATGCACTATGGATTATCAGAGAATGTCCGACAATATGGACTATCTGGTAAAAAGGATGAATGCAGCGGACAAAGTACATATAAAAGGCGAAGGCACAGACCTTTATTTCTCCATAAAAGGAATCCCGGCTATCAAGTGTGACGGTAAAATGAATCTTCCTGATGGAGAGGTATTTACCGCACCTGTGAGAGAGTCTGTAAACGGATATGTGACTTTTAACGTTCCGTCTCTGTATCAGAGTAAAACATTTGAAAATATTTACTTTGAATTTAAAGATGGAAAGATCGTAAAAGCTACCTGTAATTATGAAAAAGAACTCAATGCAATCCTGGATACTGATGAGGGATCCAGATATTTGGGAGAATTTTCTTTTGGATGCAACCCACTGATCACAAAAGCAACAAATGACGGCAGCATTGATGAAAAGCTGGCTTGCTCCATTCATCTCACGCCGGGAGATTCCTATGAGGAAGCTCCAAACGGAAACCACTCCAGTATACATTGGGATATGGTACTCTTACAGACACCGGAATATGGTGGTGGAGAGATTTGGTTTGATGATGAACTGATCCGAAAAGACGGATTATTTATACCGGAAGATCTCAAAGGATTAAATCCATAGAAAAATAAAGGGGGGAACTCATGAAACATCATCTTAGATTTAGACAGGTACATCTGGATTTCCACACAGCAGGAAGTATTCCGGATGTAGGTGCCGGATTTGACCCGGAAGCGTTTGCACAGATGCTGGAAGACGCACATGTGGATTCCATAACCTGTTTTTCCAGATGCCACCACGGCTGGTTTTACTATGACAGCAAACGTTTCCCGGAAAGAATCCATCCAAACTTAAAAGATAAAGATCTATTGAAAAAACAGATCGAGGCCTGCCACCGTCACAATATTAAGGTTCCGGTGTATACCACTGTTCAGTGGGATGAGCAGATTGCAAAAGAACACAGGGACTGGCTTGTGATCGGGCCAAATGGAGGGCCATTCCGTCAAGAGGAATTTAAACCTGGATTTTACCGGAATCTCTGCTTAAATACCGGGTATGTAGATTATCTGAAAGAGCAGGTGCAGGACATATTTGAGTGCCTTGGACATTTGGATGGGCTGTTTCTGGATATCCTGAATATTCAGCCATGCTGCTGTCCAAAGTGTGTAAAGGAAATGCAGGAACGGGGATTGGATCCTGTCGATGAAGAGGTTCGTTATGAGTTTGCCCAGGAGGTTATGGATCGCTTCGAAAAGGAAATGACAGAGTTTATCCATCAGATCCAGCCGGATTGTCCGGTATTCTATAACGCCGGATTTTTAAGTACACGACACAGAAACACTGTGGACTACTTCACCCATTATGAAATCGAGTCCCTTCCGGGAGGCTCATGGGGATACGACCATTTCCCGGTAACGGCAAGATATGCAAGAATTCTGGATATGGATTTTATGGGAATGACAGGAAAGTTCCATCTTGACTGGGGTGATTTTGGTTCCCTGAGAAATCAGACTGCACTGGAATATGAATGTTTCAAATCTCTTGCATTGGGCGGAAAGTGCTCCATTGGAGATCAGCTCCATCCCAACGGACAGCTTTGGGCTCCTGCTTATGAACTGATCGGTAATGTCTATGGTCAGGTGGAAGAAAAAGAGCCATGGTGCGACAATGTGACACCAGTTGTGGAAGTGGGAATTTTTGCACCGGTGGAGTTCCGAAATGCAGGAACTCTTCTTATGACAGATGAATTAAACGGAGCTGTGAAACTTTTTACAGAGATTGGAATTCAGTTTAATATCATTGATTCTAAAGAAGATTTTTCCAAGTACAGGCTTCTGGTAATGCCGGATTATATTCCTTATGATGATGTATTAAATGAAAAAATCCAAAAATATATAGAAAATGGTGGAAAGCTCTTGGCAAGTTATCATTCCGGAATGGATGTTTCAAAGAAGAAGACAGCTGCATGGATGCCAGTCGAATACATAGAAGAAGCACCGTATTCACCGGATTTTATGGTTTCCCGTGAGCCGCTTTCAAAAGGCCTGTATGAGAATACCGAGTATGTTATGTACCAGAATGCAGCGAAGGTTTCAGTAAGGGAAAATGCAGAAGAAATTTTACCTGTAAATGTTCCTTATTACAACAGAACCTGGGACAACTACTGTAGCCATAAATATTTCCCGACTTCTGGAAAATACGGATATCCGGGAGTGGTGAAAAATGATTCTGTAATCTATTTTGCCCATCCTGTTTTCTCCACCTTCCAGGAATATGGATGCAGATGGATCAAGAAATTTGTGGAAAATGCAACAGACATGCTATTAAAAGAAAGAATCATTACCTACGAAGGACCGAGAAATCTGGAGGTTATGGTAAATGATCAAATAGAAGAAAACAGAAGTATCGTACATTTTCTGTATTATGTGCCAAGTCACAGCTCTACTGAGCTGGATATTCTGGAGGACACCGTACCTCTTTACAATATCCCGGTTTCTTTCAAGGAAAGAGATAAAAAGGTGAAGAGCGTAAGGCTTGTGCCGCAGAACACAGTAATTGAATATACGGAAAAAGAGGGAAGGATTACCTTTACTGTTCCGGAAGTGTTTGGTCACCAGATGGTAGAAATTCAATATTGAAAGGAGATAATATATGAAAAAGAACATTGTAACAGGATTACTTGCAGTTCTGATGGGAGCTTCCGTAGTACTTGGCTCCGGAATGACCGTATCTGCTGAGGGAGCAGAAAAAGCCATTTCCTTTAACATCGGACAGGAACCAACTACTCTTGACCCCAGCTTAAATGCAGGTGTTGACGGAACTATGGTTCTGACACATCTCTATGACGGACTCCTTCGTGAAATAGATCACGAAATGGTACCGGCAACTGCAGAGAGCTATGATGTAAGTGACGATGGACTGGTTTATACCTTCCATATCCGCGAAGATGCAAAATGGTCAGATGGTGAGCCGGTAAAGGCAGGCGATTTTGAGTTTTCATGGAAGAGAGCTCAGGATCCGGTTGTTGCATCCACCTATTCCTGGATCTTTGATTCCGGAAATATCGAATCTTATCGCGCTGTAGATGATCAGACCTTTGAGGTTACTCTGTCAGCTCCTACACCTGTATTTTTAAGTCTTCTTGGAAATACCACATTTATGCCGCTTCGTGAGGATGTGATTGATTATGAAGATGGCGGTTGGGCATTAAACCCGGACAAAGTTGTCACAAACGGCGCATACTATATGGAAAGCTACACAGCTGGTGACAAGCTGGTCATGAAGAAAAACGAAAACTTCTATGATGCAGACAAGGTAAATATCGATGAGATCACAGGGCTGATGATCGTTGACCAGACAACTGCACTGACCGGATATGAGTCAGGACAGATTGATGCGATCTTCCAGGTTCCGCCGGCAGAGATTCCGAGACTTCTCACAGAAGACCCGAACTTCCAGTGCTTTGAAGGAAATACAACCAACTATTATTGCTTCAATACAGAGAAAACTCCATTTGATGATGCACGTGTTCGTCAGGCATTTTCCTATGCCATTGACAGAACTGCCATCTGTAACGATGTTCTGAAAAGCGGTGATGTTCCGGCATGCTCTTTAGTACCTGGTGTAATCTATGATTCAGACGGAAATGTATTTAATGAGAAGAGCGGAGATTTCGGTATTCCAACAGATCTTTCCAAGTTAGACGAAGCAAAACAGCTCCTTGCTGATGCCGGATATCCAGATGGCGAGGGATTCCCGAAATTTGAGATCCTGTATAATACAGGCGAGACAAACAAGGCTGTATGCGAGGCTCTTCAGCAGATGTGGCAAGAGAACCTTGGCGTTGAGTGTACACTGGTAAATATGGAGTCTGCTGTATTCCATCAGACACGTGTAGCTCATGACTTTACAGTATGCCGTGGCGGCTGGAGCGGAGACTATGCAGATCCTCTGACTCATCTGGAACTGTATCTGTCAGGCAGCCCGAATAACTATGCAAGCTTCAGCAGTGAGGAATATGACACTCTGATTGATGAGGCAAGAGAATTATCAGGCAAAGAGAGATTTGACAAGTTCTATGAAGCTGAAACAATTCTTATGGACAGCTATGTATACATGCCAATTTCTTACAAAGCAGACGTTACACTGGTAAACAACGATAAGATCGTAGATTGGTACTGGATGTCAACATCCGCACCATCCTTTGTATACGCAGATGTAATTGAATAAAGCAAAGAGAAAGGGGAATGAAAAATCATTCCCCTTTTTTAACCGAATCAAGTAAGTCCCCTGCTGGGGCTGCGAATCTCCTATTGGACAAAAGCTCTGTTTTCAACAGGAACAAAGATGAACAGATTCCCGTTCTGTGAGAGAAACAGGTGCCAGACAGGAGTCAGGAGCTATATTATTGCCCAGGATCTGTTCATAGAGAATGTTAGCAGCCAGGTATCCAAGAGTTTTTGCATCCTGGGTAAAAGCTGTGACAGCAGGGACGAGAGATTCAAAAATAGGATCGTCTTCAAAGGCCAGGATGGAATAGCCGCGGGCTTGAGCCTTTTCCTGATGAAGGAGGGCTTTCATCAAAGGCAGGCTGGTGAAATGATCCATAAATACAATGGCAGTAGGGTCTCCAGGAATGGGAACCGGCAGCGTATAATCTTCCACGAATTCCGAAGAGGGGAATAAAGTGACAGCCAGGTTGGATGGATCAAAGCCATGTTTTTGATAGGTGGAAATAAAGTGCTGGGTCTTCTGATTTGTGGAATAGGAATCCAGCCCTACCAGCAGGATTTTGCGGTGTCCCTTTTGAAGCAGATATTCTGCCGCTGTCTCTCCGGCATAGGAATTGTCGTAGGAGACAAGAAAAGCTGGCAGTGCTGGTTTCTGATGCATACATACAAAGGGAATCCCATTGCTGCTGAGATAGGCAATAAGCAGAGGCGGAAAGGTAACCTGTGCAAAAAGAACTACGCCGTCAATATGCCGGTTTTTCAAAAATGCAATGTCATTTTCCTTCATATTGGCTTCATCAGAATAGGAACGCACCAGAACGGAGTATCCTTTTTCGTGCATAGCCTTGATGATATGGTCACATTCTTTTCCGAAATAATAATCCTGGATATTGGGCATAAAAATGCAGATACAGTGAGAACTTTTGGAACGGAGCGCCTGTGCATTGCTGTTAGGTGTATATTGGTTTCGACGGATGCTTTCTTCAATCAGGATCCTGTTTTTTTCGGAAATTTTTTTGTGATTGAGATATTTGGAAATAGTTGCCAGGGAAAGACCGGTATCTCTGGCAATGTCTTTGATGGTAGCTTTCATGTGTCCTCCTTGCTTATATGCGCTGTTCTGGATAACGTTCAGGAATTTTGCTATAATTATACCAAAAAATACAGCTGGTGGACAGGTGAATAATTTCCGGTCAGTAAGGAATCTAAGGGGAAAAAGTGTGGTAAAGATTAAAGATGTAGCCAGGGAAACGGGGCTTTCCATTTCAACGATTTCCAAATATATGAATGGAATCAAGGTGAGAAAAGAAAATGAAGAACGGATCCAGGCAGCAATCAATGAACTGGGATATCAGCCAAATGAGTTTGCCAGGGGGCTGCGAACTGCAAAAACCTATACCATAGGTGTGCTGGTATATAGGCTGCAGAACATTTTTTCCGGCAAAATTGCAGGAAATCTGGAAAGCTATTTGCGAAAAAAGGGTTATTCAATTGTAGTCTGGAGCCATGAGGGCAAACCGGATCAGGCAATAGAGGCTCTTCGTTTTATGCGGGAAATCCAGGTGGAAGGACTGGTGGTGGAACCGATTCCGGGCCAGGAGGATATATATAAAAAGTATTTAGATGAAAGTACTCCGGTAGTTTCAGTGGACTGGCCCCTGGATACCAGAAAGTATGACAGCATCAGTTCCAACACTATGCTGGGAATATACGAAAGTACAGAATTTCTTATTGAAAAAGGGCATCAGAAAATCGGCCTGATCGCAGCCGGGCTTCATGACAGTGCAGGAATGGGTTCTGGAATCGACCGTATGAAAGGGTTTCTCCGTGCCATGGAGGATTATGAGCTGGATGTGAGACCAGAATGGGTGGTAAAAGGAGATTTTACTTACCAATCCGGTTATGAGGGAATGAAATATCTGTGTCAGCAGAGGGAGAGACCGACAGCTGTGATCGTGGCGAATTATGGAATGTGTGTAGGTGCAGTAAAGGCACTTCATGAATTTCACATAAAAGTGCCAGAGGAAATTTCTCTTGTGACAATGGATGATATGTTGTTTTCGGAGCTTTGTACCCCAAGGCTTACGGCTGTTCGCCAGCCGGTAGAAGAAATTTCCAGAAAAACGGCAGAAATACTTTTACGGCGGATCGAGGGGGATTATTCGGATTTTCCCCAGAATTTGAAGCTTCATACGGAGTTTATCGAGAGAGAGTCGGTGAAATACCGTGAGAAAAATGAGAATGGAAAGGAGCAGTAAAATGCAGAAAATTGCAGAGGTAAAAAAGTACTTATATGAGAGACAGGATGAGATCCTGGACGGGATTATCAAATGTATGCAGATTCCCAGCATCATGGGACCGGAGAAAGAGAATGCACCCTATGGGGAGGGACCGAAAAAGGCTTTGGATTATGCCCTGCAGTTGGGAAAAGATCTGGGTCTTCGGGTAAAAAATGTGGACAACAAAGCCGGCTGGGTGGAAATCGGTGAAGGTGAGGAAATGGTCGGAATCCTTGGCCATCTGGATGTAGTCCCTGTGGGAGAAGGATGGGATTACCCTGGCTTTGACGGCACTGTGGTGGATGGCAGGATTTACGGCCGTGGAATTATGGACGATAAAGGACCAACTATTGGCGCAATCTATGGATTAAAGGCTATCCAGGAGTCCGGAATCCATCTGGATCGCCGTATACGTGTGATCTTTGGAACAAATGAGGAAAATGGAAGCCATTGTATCAGGCATTACGTAAAATGCGAAGAAGAGATTCCTGTTCTTGGTTTTACCCCGGATGGAGATTATCCGCTGATCTTTTTTGAAAAGGGAATGACTACCTTAAGGGTGGGAAAAAATAATCCGACCCAGGGAAAGATCAAGGTTCTTGCTTTTGGTGGCGGTGAGGCGGCAAATATTGTCACACAGAAATGTATGTTGGAAGTGGAAGGAGACCTTCAGGTTAAAGATGGGGAAGGAATTGAAGTAACCCGGGAAAATGGACATACCATCGTGAGAGCAGAAGGAAAAAGCTCTCATGGAAGCAAACCGGAGAAAGGAATCAATGCTGCTATCCGACTTTTTAATGCAGTAAAGGACAATGATTTTGGCGGAGATTTCCAGAATGTTATGGATTTTGTGCTGGAGCAGATCGGAACGGAAACCAATGGTAAGAAGCTGGGAATCCATTATTTTGATGAGGAAACTGGAGAAACCACGGTAAATCTTGGAATTTTCCATTTTTCTCAGGAGAAAATAGAGGTGTCTATGGATACCCGATATCCACAAAATGGTGTCCACGAAGAGGTTCTGGCAAGGATAAAGGAGAAGCTGGCTCTTTATGGTCTGGAGGTTCTGAGCTATACCACAGATAAAATGCTTTATGTACCCCAGGACAGTGAACTGATCCAGAAGCTGATGAAGGTTTACCGGCGTGAGACAAAAAGAGATGAGAAGCCTATGGCTATCGGTGGTGGAACCTATGCCAAAATGTTCCCCAATATGGTTGCATTTGGCCCAATGTTCCCGGAAGAACCGGAAACTATCCATCAGCCAAATGAAAATGTTTCGATAGAAAATCTGATGCTCTCCATCTGGCTATGTGCAGCCGCCATGGCAGAGCTGGCAACAATTGACTGAGAAAAGCGCTGAAACCGTGGTGCGCAAAAATACATAAAAGTCAGGAGAGTTTTTCCGGCCTGCAGAAAAATGGCAAGGGAAGATTCACAAAAAATTTATGAAAGGAATACAAGCAAATGTCCGAAAAATTTAAACACACATACAGAGGGTATCTGGTGGACAATCACTGCCCGAAGCCGCCGGTGGTAACACTGGAAAATCTGGATCCCGCAGAATGGGAAAAATTTATTGTGGAATCCAACATCAATCAGATGACCATTTACACAAAGGATCACTGGGGCTACAGCTATTATGACACAGCCCTTGGATGCAAGCACGAGGGGCTGGGAAAAAGAGACTGGATCGCAGAGATCGCCCCTGTTTTGAAAAAACATAACGTGGAATTTACCGCTTATTACTGTTTTGAATACGATACCTATGCACCGGAAACACATCCAGAATGGAGCGTCCTCACCAAAGATGGCATTCCTCTTCGTTGTGGAATGCCCACCAATTCCAGCAATGCCAAGTGGGGAATTCCCTGCATGCATACTGGATACCGGGATTACGCCCTGGGACAGCTGAAGGAGGTTGTAGAAAAATACCATCCTGACAGCTTGTTTATCGATATTTTCGGAATGACTCTTTGCTATTGTCCTACCTGCAGGGAAAAGTACCGGAAACGTTTTGGTTATGAGATGCCAGAGACAGATGAGGATATGATGGAAAAAAATGCAGATCTGACTGCATATCTGGATGATGAGGCAGAAAGACTGCTTGACGATGTAAGAAATGCTGTGAGAGCCATTGATCCTACACTGCCTGTAAGCATTAATTTTTCCGCCCATTATCCAAAGGCAGTGAGAGACAAGCTGGATTATATGTTTACTGAGCCATGGGCCGGAATCTGGCTGTCCGGAGCCTATACAAGGGATACCTCCGGTGGAAAGCCTGCACAGCTGGGGCCTGGGGATATTTCCGCAGTTTATAATTATCAGCCGGACAGTATTTATGAGCTTGCAGCTGCTGAGATCGCAGCCCAGGGCTGTAGGGTGTTTATGTACAGTGAGTCCATGCATTATGACGGCACTTTGGATCACACAGAGGCACAGAAAGTGGGAAAGGCATACCGGGAAGTGGAGAAGTTTGAAAAGTACCTTACAGACCGGAAGCATTATGCAGACATTGCCATTGTGCAAAGTGATGTGGCAGACACTCTCCATGTGACCCAGCCGATCCAGATCCGCTGTGTGGGAAGGGCGCTGGTAAGCGGAATGCACAGACAGGCTCTGCTTGGAGCCATGCAGCTTTGTGATTATTCCAAAAGAAGCTGGTGTGTAGTGCCGGAGCTGGAATTGGATTTTGCACGTATGTGTGAATATAAGATGATCCTTTTACCGGATCTGTTTTATATCAGTGACAAGCTGGCTGCAGAACTGCGCCGCTATGTGGAAAACGGTGGAAAAGTGCTGTTTTCCGGTGAGAGCGGTGTGTATGACCGTTCTGGAAAAATGCTGCCGGATTTTGCACTGGCAGACATTATGGGGTGTCATCTGAAGGAAAAGGATGAGTCCTACAAAAAGAATACCTGGTGTGCCTATATTCTCCAAAATGAGGATGAAATCTGGAAATATTCCGCAAAAACCACACCTCCTGTTGGAGAATATACCTTGAAAACATCTGCAGACGGAGCTAAAAGTCTGGGCGAATTTATAGATCCGGCGGTTCATCTGACCGATACCACCTGGGTAAACTGGGGGTATCCTCTTCCGGGTCACGAAAACGGCATCACTGCCATTTATGAGAATCATTACGGAAAAGGAACTGTGCTGACCATGTGCTTCGATCTTTGCACAATGGCAAGCAAGGACTATATCTGGACCAGAGACTTTTTCCGCGGCTTAACTGAGAAATATGTACAGCCAGGAGTCCTTCTGGAAACCGAGCATATGGATACCCTGGAATATTGCTGTTATACCAGAGATCATGAGCTGATCGTCCATGAGCTTTCTGCAATGGCAAGGCTTACAGGAGGAGATACCATTGACCTGCCTGGTGGAATCCTGAAAGTTGACCGGTCACTTGGAGAAGTGAAAAAGGCCAAGATGGTTTATCCTAAGAATTGTGAAGTAAATGTACGGCATACGGAAAAAGGAGCCGAAATTGAACTTCTTCCGGTGCGTATCCACGCAATTTACAAGATTGAGGTTTAACATGAAGGAAACTAAGAAAAGGGATCTTATACTGGAAATGCTTCAAAATCCACCGGAGGAGGCAAAAGGCTGGACAAGATGGTGGTGGTATGGATGTGCTGTCACGCATGAGGAGATTATCCGTGAGCTGCATTTTATGAAAGAGGCAGGACTGGGCGGTGCGGAGATTGCTATTTTGTATCCGCTGGCAGCAGATGATGAGAAAAAAGGGATTTACAATATCCCTTTTTACTCTCCGGAGTTTTTTGAAATCCTGGATTTTACCCTGACTGAGGCCAAAAAGCTGGGGCTGGGGATTGATTTTACCCTTGGCTCCTCCTGGCCTTATGGAGGGCCTTTTGTACCGCAGGATATGGCTCCTCAGATGGTGACCACCTGGCAGATCGATGTAACAGGACCTGTGGATCTTTTTTCCTATGATTTTACCACACTGATCGAGGGGGAAATCGTAGGCGTTGCTATGGGACGCATGGAAAACAGCACTATGATTCCGGAAAGTCTGATGGATATTACCGGATATCTTCAGGACAAAATGCTCTATGGCTGGCCTTGGGGAAAGGAACTGGTGAATGTGCCGGTTCCAAAGGGAAACTGGAAAATCGTAGCTTTTGTTTCCGAAAGCTACAGGCAGACCGTGCCCATTCCCACCCGTGGTGCCGGTGGATATGCCATTGATCACTGCCGTCAGGATGTGACGGATTTTTTCCTGAAAAACGCAGCAGAGCCTCTTTTGGAGCGGCTTGGAAAAAACAGGATCCGCTGTTTCTTCTGTGATTCCATTGAGTTGGGAGGAAATAACTGGACGCAGTATCTTCCGGAAGAATTCCGAAAACGCAGAGGCTATGAGCTTACCCCATATTTATACGGGCTTGTAGGGGAAGTGGGGGAGATTGCAGAGCGCATCCGCTATGATTATTATCTCACTATGTCCGAGCTTACTCTGGAAAATTTCTTTGAACGTTTTACCAGCTGGTGTGAGGATCATGAGATGAAATCCCGTATCCAGGCACATGGAACCTGGGCTGATATTTTGAAGGCATATGCTCTGGCAGACATTCCGGAGGGAGAATCCTTTGGCCCCCAGGACAAGCTCCATGTGAATACCATTCAAAGGCGTCTTGCCACCTCCGCAGCTCATATTTACGGGCGGAAAATTGTGTCCAACGAGTCCTTTACCTGGCTTCGGGTGCCACGTTTTCTTGTAAATTATGAGAATGTGAAGGCTGCTGCAGATGCCATTTTCCTGGATGGTATGAATGCTATTGTGAACCATGGCTATGCCTATTCTCCAGAAGAAGCCGGGGTACCTGGCTGGGCTTTTTATGCATCCTCTAATCTGAACCACACCAATCCTGCATGGGACTGCTATAAGGAGGTGGGGGATTATATTCAGAGAATGTCTGCTGTATTCAGACAGGGTTATGTGCGAAATGATGTGGCTATTTATCTGCCCCAGGGGGATGTCTGGTCTCAGACACCTATTGCAAATCTGCATATGGGAATGCGTCTTCAGGAGTACCTCCAGTGGGGCGTGCCAGACCGGATCGCAAGAGAAGGGTACAGCTTTGATTATGTAAATGATGAAGCACTGACCAGCCTTGGAACTATGGAAAATGGACTGAAAATCGGTGAAAATGTATATAAAGTGATTCTTCTGATCGGCTGTAAAAGGCTTCCTCTGGAGACTGCAAAGGCTCTGGAGCAGTTTGTGAAAAACGGCGGTCTTTTGCTGGCAGCAGATGGCGTGCCGGATGATAGCTGTGGCATGTACCAGTGGAAAAAGCAAAGTGAGAAAGTGAAAGAAATCATGGCACAGCTGTTTCCAGAAGAGATGGAAAGCTGGCAGGGCTATGGAAAGGGTGCAGCTGCGAAAAGCGCAGACCGGACTGAGAAAATGCTTCATCTGTTAAGAGAAAAAAGGCAGCCGGATGCCTGCATTGGTCCGAAAACTGCAGCAGCAGGGTACCTTCACCATAAAGTCGGAGAAGAGGATTTCTATTTCCTGGCAAATATCTCAGAAAAAACGGAAGTGGTTTCGGTGTTTTTTTCCCAAATGGGACAGGAATTTTGTGTGTATGACTGTGTGACAGCAAGGCTAAGAGGGGTGAAGGCTGTTACAGCACAGGACCAGGGAATTACCGTGGAATTGGAACTGAAAGCCTTTGATTCCGTGCTGGTTGTATTTGGAAAGGGCAGACATTATCTAAAAGAGGTCAGGGAGCAGACAACGGGAATTCTGGAAGTGAAAGGCTGGACATTGACAGCTTTGGAGCGGAAGGTACGCCTGGATATGGAAACACCTGTCTTCTGGCAGAAGTTCCCGGAACTACGTGATTTCTGCGGAAAGGGATCCTATAAAGCAGTCTTTGAACTGCCACAGCCGGATCAGGAAAAGGTATATCTGGAACTGGAAGGCCTTGCAGATACTGCCCGGGTATTTATCAATGAAAAACCGGTGGGCATTATATGGAAACGTCCCTGGAAGCTGGATATCACAGATGCAGTGACTTCCGGAAAAAATCAGATCAGGCTGGTGTGTACCGGTCCTCTTATCAACAGTGTACTGGATCCATCTCAGGAACCGGAATATTATCCGGGAACCCTTATGGATGGGTGGCCTTATTTTACAGAATCTATCAATCAGATCCGAAAGAGAAGGATCGGAAAGGAAAGAGAACGAAGCGCCATAAAAGAGCCGGTAAACATGGGGCTTGAGGGATCGGTAAAGCTCCTGATAGTTGGTGCCGGTGCCAATGAGCAGGCAGTAAGCCAGTAGTAAGCCAGTAGTAAGCCAGTAGGCATCGGCCTTTACAGAAAAAAGTGGGAAAACAGTCCGGGATTCATGCCTTTTTTTAACATGCTCAGAAATGAAGCGGAATAAAATAAGATATGTGAAGCCTTTTGGGAAGAATGGAGGGCCTATGCCGGATCAGAAGCTGGATAATCTTTTGAACCTTGCAATGGATGCTACCCCACAGGAACGTGAAAAATCAGAAAATCTGACTGTTGGGTATGATTCGTCCACAAAAGTGTGGGATGTGATCGTGAAGTACAGTGGGCCGGAGAGTGGACTTGGCGGAGATGGGATTCAGGTGATACCGCTTCTGGGAGGATATGCAGTAGTGACATTGCCAGAGTCGGAAATAGATGCATATTCCAAACGGGAACAGATTGAGTTTATTGAAATGCCCAAAAGACTTTATTTTGAGACTTATCAGGCAAGAGAGGCCAGTTGTATGCTGCCGGTGCAGACAGGAATTGATGGACTGACCGGGAAAGGAATCCTTGTAGGTATCGTGGATTCCGGAGTGGATTTTTTTCACCCGGATTTCAGAAATGAGGACGGGAGCAGCAGGATCTTGCGCTTGTGGGATCAGAGCGGAAATGAAAATCCACCGGAAGGTTATACAAGGGGAACTGAATATACGAAAGAAGAAATAGATAAGGCGCTTGCTCTGGGAGAAATCGAAGGCAGGCGCCTTATTCCGTCCAGAGATTTCAGCGGACACGGAACGGCGGTTCTCGGGATTGCGGCAGGAAATGGGAGAGCATCGGATGGAGTAAATCGTGGTGTAGCTTATGAAAGTGATCTGCTCGTTGTAAAAATGGGAAATGCAGGGGAAAATTCCTTTCCACGGACCACGGAACTGATGGAGGGAATCGATTATCTGGTACGGCAGGCAGTAAAGATGAGAAGAGCCATTGCAATCAATATCAGCTTTGGAAATAATTATGGTTCACACAGAGGTGATTCTCTGTTGGAAACTTATCTGGATACTGTGTCCGGCATAGGAAAAAATGTGATCTGTGTAGGAATGGGGAATAACGGAAATGACGCTTTGCATTATGGCGGAAAACTTTCTGATGGGGAGACACAAATTGTGGAGTTGGGAGTAGGGCCATTTGAACCCACATTAAATGTACAGCTCTGGAAGGATTATGAAGACGAAATGGAGATTTATCTGGAAAACCCTGCAGGGGAGAGAGTGGGGCCATTGAAGGAGGATCCAGGTGCCCAGCGCTGGATGGCAGGTAATACAAAGCTTCTGATCTATTACGGAAAACCGGCCCCTTATCATGTAGCACAGGAAATCTATGTGGATTTTCTGATGAGGGACAGGGCGCCGGAAACGCAAGAGATGGTTAATCAGATGGAAAATAAAAAGCGAGAGGGGATAAGCGCACAGGAAAGTCCTTATGTAGACAGTGGTGTCTGGAAAATAATTTTAGTGGCAGGAAATATAAAAAATGGGGAATATTTTCTGTGGCTTCCCGGTGGAAAAACATTGAATCCAGGAACTGCATTTTATTTGCCCAGGTCTCAGGGAACTCTCACAATTCCGGCCACTGCCAGGCGGGTGATCAGTGTTGGCGCTTATGATGCCCGTCTAAATGCCTATGCGGATTTTTCCGGCCGTGGCAGCAGCGCACTCCCCTATCCAAAACCGGATCTGGCAGCCCCGGGAGTGGATATTCTTGCCCCCAAAGCTGGTGGTGGTTATGCAAGGTTTACCGGTACTTCTTTTTCTGCCCCATTTGTAACTGGCTCCGCAGCCCTGCTGATGGAATGGGGCATCACCAGGGGACATGATCCATATCTGTATGGGGAAAAAGTAAAAGCATATCTTCGCCGCGGTGCCAGAATATTGCCGGGAGAGAAAGGTTTACCTAGCGAATTGACGGGCTGGGGAGCCTTATGTGTGGCGCAAAGTGTTCCTAAAATATGAATAATTCAAAATTTTTATAACTATATCAGAGGAAAAATGATATACTAAGTGCAGTGATGTCAGTTGACGAAATAGAATGAGAAAGCATGGATAACAAAAATGGGAATTATTAATGTAACTTCAGACAGAAAAAATGTAACTTTGGATTCAGATGTGATTCTTTACATTTTAATGAACGGAAAAATTGCGGAGATTCATATTGTCGGGGGAAGAGTATACGAGACGCGTACTGCTTTGAAAGATCTGGAAGGACTGTTGGAGAAAGAATTTGTAAAAATACATAGAGGCTGTATTGTGTCTGTAAAAGCTGTTCATGCCGTGACAGATACGGTAAATCTCAGCAATGGCGAAGAACTGTTGTATACAGTTCGTAAGAAAAAACAAATAGTGGCAGAAATTCAGGAAAAGCAGAAAAATATGATTAATGCTTTGGGAAAAAAAGGTATTCCGGCTACGGAAGAAGAATATTGCCGCCATTATAGTTCTTTTGAATATCTGCCCATTGCATTTACAGACATAGAAATGGTGTTTGATGAAGAAAGACGTGCGGTAGACTGGATTTTCCGTTATGCAAATCAGGAACTTGCCACATTAGAAAAGCTTTCGCTGAATCAGTTGGTGGGTAAATCTTTTGGCAGTCTGTTTGCCAATATGGATTCGAAATGGCTGCGAAGTTATGAACGTGTGGCACTTTATGGAGAGGTATTGGAAATCATGGACTATAGCCCGGAAATAGATAAGAATCTGAAAGTAATCTGTTTTCCTACTTTTAAGGGGCATTGTGGTTGTCTTCTGTTTGATCTGGATACGATTAAGACAGTTAATAGTAGTAATAATGTCCATAAAATATGGAATACATATTTGAAGAACTATACAAAATAAATAAAATATGTTGCTTTAAGCCACTTTGATGTCGTTTTACTCCACGCTCTGGAATAAAACGACATTTTTGTAATGAAGCTTTATGGGGCGAAGTTTTGTGGCTTTTATAAGTCATGCCTCTTTTTATTCAGATAAATAAAGAACAATACATTCAGCACAATTCCCACAGCGGTGGAGGTTGGTGCTGCCAGACCAATCCTGGTCAGACTGGCATCGGGCTGGATACTCATATAATAGGACATGGGAAGCCGCACCAGAAGTGTCTGGAACAGTCCCTGAAACATAACCCATACTGTATGATTGCTTCCATTGAAATAACCAATCATACTAAAGAGAACTGCGGTGAGGATAGTTTCCGGCGCAAAGCCCTTGAGATAGTCAAAGCCTTTTTGGATAACGGCGGCATCTGTGGAGAAAAATCCGGCCAGCATATCACCTTTTAGAATAACAAGAGCAAATACCAGACATCCGAAAAACAGTCCTATGCCAATGCCGGTAAGCATGGAATGTCTGGCACGTTTCTGATTGCCTGCTCCTACATTCTGGGATACAAAAGAAGCCATAGACTGCATCAGGGAGCTTGGTATGAGCATGGCAAAGTTTACGATCTTGCAGGCAACGCCATAACCAGACGAAGCTTCCAGTCCCAATCGGTTTACAAAGGCGCACAGAGCCAGGAAAGAAAGCTGTGTCAGGCATTCCTGAAGGGCCAGGGGAAGTCCGATCCCAAGGAATTTTTTGCACTGTGAATTAAACCGTAAATCTGATTTTCTGATGGAAAAAGAAAGGTTCTTTTTCAGCAGAATTACCACGGCACAGACAACGCTGACGGCCTGGGCAAAAACTGTGGCAAGTGCAGCTCCGGCTGCATCCATATGAAGTCCGGCAACCAGTATCAGATCCCCGAAAATATTAACGATACATGCCACAAGGACAAAAATCAGAGGGGATTTGCTGTCTCCAAGTCCACGGAAAATCGCAGAAAGAAGGTTATAGGCTACAATAAAGAAAATGCCGCTTCCACAGATGCGGACATAGCTTGTGGTGAGATCCAGGGCTTCTGTTGGTGCCTGCATCAATATGGAAATCGGACGGGCAAATGCAACCATAAGAATAAACAGCACGATGGAAATAACTGCAAATACCACTGCTGCGCCGCCGATTACAGAACCAATCTGTTCCGGCTTTTTTTCTCCGAGATAACGGGCGATAAGGACTGTGATACCCATTGCAAACTGGGTCACTACGAAGGTGACAAGGTTGAGAACCTGACTGCCTGTGGAAACCGCAGAAAGTCCGGATGTGGAACCAAAGCGCCCCACTACCAGCAGATCTACGGCACCGTATGCCGCCTGCAAAACCAATGCTCCCAAAATCGGAAGCATGAAAAGTGCCAGCTTTTTCAGAATGCTTCCCTGTGTAAAATCATTTCTTTCACTTGTCAATGGAAATTCTCCTTTCCTGCATAATCTGATGGAATTTGTCAATGGTGCGGATCATACCCTCTGCCTCTTCTTCTGAAATCTCATCCATAAAAGGTGCCAGTGCATTGAAATATTGCTCGCCGTATTTGTCCAGCAGCTGTTTCCCGGATTCGGTGATGGTAAGATAGGTAACGCGGCCATCCTCTGTAGAAGCAAGCTTTTGAATCAATCCCTTGGCTTCTATATCTTTGAGTGTACGGGTGACACCAGGCCTTGGAATAGTAAGGGCATTGCTGACATCTGATACTTTCACCTGGATTCCCTGCCTGTTAAGCTTCTGAATGGTGTCCAAATATTGGATATAAGAGGAACCGATTCCCTCAGGCAGCGGCGGAAGCATATCCCGGATCCGCTTGGCCTGATAGCAGGCATCCAGCATTCGTTTGATAAGTTCGATATCCATATGTTTTCTCCTTAAAAAATGTTGTTCATAGATAGGGGGACTGGCAGGTGCCCTGCCTTTGTATCACACAAAATAATTACCACAGATAATTAACAATGGTAATTATA
>CAKRRX010000016.1 GCA_934394595.1 uncultured Blautia sp.
CAAGAGAAAAACTGGATATCACAAGAAAAACGGTCACAGACAGCAGTACACCAAAGTTAAAATCGAAAAGATCAACGGTTAATCTGGTGCTGTTATGATCAATATTACAGTTAAGAAGAGAAATGGCTCTTATCTGGATTTTCTGTCCAGAGGACATGCAGGCTATGCCGAAGAAGGACAGGATATTGTATGTGCCGCCGTATCCGCTTTGATTATTACCACAGTGAATTCTCTTGACGAATTTACTGAGGAAAAGATTGAAGTCGGTGAGGATGACGGATATGTATCCATCCATTTTAAAACAAATCCTAATACTGAGCGTGGGAAGCTTCTTATGGATTCCCTGATTCTCGGACTAACAGAAATTGAGCATAGTTATAACAATCGATATTTGACAGTAAAAGTCAAGGAGGTGTAACAACAATGATGAAGATGAACCTTCAGTTATTCGCACATAAAAAAGGAGTTGGTTCCACAAAGAACGGTCGTGATTCCGAGTCCAAGAGATTAGGTGCGAAGAGAGCAGACGGACAGTTTGTTAAAGCCGGCAACATCCTTTACAGACAGCGCGGAACTAAGATCCATGCAGGCGAGAACGTAGGATGCGGAAAAGACTATACATTATTTGCACTGACCGATGGTGTTGTAAGATTCACCAGAAAAGGCCGCGATAAGAAACAGGTTTCTATCGTACCAGTAGAGGCAGAGTAATTAGTAGGTAGAGCAAGAGGCTTCAAATCTATAAAGGTTTGGAGCCTTTTCTTATAAAGGAGATTTATGTTCGCAGACAGAGCTACCATTTATATCCGTTCCGGAAAAGGCGGCGATGGCCATGTAAGCTTCCGCAGGGAAAAATATGTACCTGATGGCGGCCCGGATGGCGGCGACGGCGGTAAGGGCGGAGACGTTATTTTTGAGGTAGACGAGGGACAGAATACCCTCGGAGACTATCGTCATAAAAGAAAATATAAGGCTGAGGACGGCCAGGAGGGCGGCAAAAAACGCTGTCACGGTGCCGATGGAGCCGATATCATATTAAAAGTACCAGAAGGCACTGTGATCATGGAAGCAGAATCCCGCAAGGTAATTGCCGACATGTCTGGCGACAATCGTCGTCAGGTTGTTCTGCGCGGTGGCCGCGGCGGTAAGGGGAACCAGCATTATGCAACCCCTACCATGCAGGTTCCGAAATATGCTCAGCCGGGACAGCCCTTCCAGGAGCTGGAAGTGCTTCTGGAGCTGAAGGTAATTGCAGATGTAGGACTGGTAGGTTTCCCGAATGTTGGTAAATCCACCTTCCTTTCTCGTGTTACAAATGCGAAGCCAAAGATTGCCAACTATCATTTTACAACCTTAAGTCCAAATCTTGGCGTTGTTGATACTGAAAATGGCGGTTTTATCATAGCAGATATCCCTGGACTGATCGAGGGCGCTTCCGAAGGAGTTGGCCTTGGTCATGAGTTCCTTCGCCATATTGAACGCACCAGAGTTCTGGTGCATATAGTGGATGCAGCTTCTACAGAGGGACGGGATCCCATTGATGATATTTATAAGATCACCAAGGAACTGGAAAAATACAATCCGGAGATTGCTAAGCGTCCTCAAGTAATCGCAGCCAATAAAGTGGACTGTATTTTTGACGACGGACAGGAGAATCCTGTAGATAAGCTTCGTAAGGAATTTGAACCAAAAGGTATCAAAGTATACCCAATCTCCGCAGTTACCGGACAGGGTGTACGCGAGCTTCTTTTTCATATCAAAGAACTTCTGGACAGCTGTCCGAAGAAGGCCATCGTATTTGAGCAGGAGTTCTTCCCTGAAGACATGCTGATCAATGAAAGCCTTCCATTTACCGTACAGATTGACGAGGAAGATCCATCCGTATTTATTGTAGAGGGACCACGCATCGAAAAAATGCTTGGTTACACCAATCTGGATTCCGAAAAAGGCTTTGCTTTTTTCCAGCGTTTCCTAAAAGAAGGTGGCATTCTGGAAGAACTGGAAGCAGCTGGCATCCAGGAAGGCGATACTGTCCGTATGTATGGATTTGAATTTGATTATTATAAATAAGGCGGAGATAAGTTATGACAAGTAAGCAAAGAGCATATTTAAAAAGCCTGGCTATGAAAATGGATGCCATCATCCAGCTTGGCAAGGGCGGCCTTACACCGGAGAACACAAAAGCTGTTGACGAAGCACTTGCAGCAAGAGAACTGATCAAGATCAGTGTACTTCAGAACTGTCTGGAAGATCCAAAAGAAATGGCACAGATTCTCGCAGAGCGCACCCATTCCCAGGTAGTACAGGTAATTGGCAAGAAAATCGTATTATATCGCGAAGGTAAAAAAGAGAAGAAAAAAATTGAACTGCCAAAATAATCGAAAAAAAATCGGAATCATGGGTGGAACCTTTGATCCCATCCATATGGGACATCTGATTCTCGGTGAACAAAGCTTCGAGCAGCTTCACCTGGACAAGGTTCTGTTCATGCCTTCCGGCAACCCGCCTCATAAGCGTGACCGGGCAGGCAGAGCCTCTGATGACCAGCGTGTGGATATGGTTCGGCTTGCCATTGAAGATAATCCCCATTTTGAGCTGTCTCTCGCAGAAATGCATGAGACCGGGTATACCTATACCTATCGCACTCTGGAAGAATTAAAGGAACAAAATCCGGATACAGATTACTATTTTATCATTGGCGCCGATTCTCTTTTTGCCCTTGATGAATGGAAGGAACCAGCGCGGATCTGTCATGCCTGTACCCTTGTAGTGGCAGTCCGGGATCATGCGTCTTTTGATGAACTGAAGCGGGAAATAGACCGGCTTTCAGCAAAATACAACGGTCATTTTACCATTCTGGATACCATGAATATTGATGTATCCAGTCATCAGATCCGCCAGTGGATTTCCGAAGATAAAAGCCTGAAGTATTACATTCCGGATTGTGTGATCTCTTACATGAAAGAGAATGGAATTTACAGAAAGAAGGAAATCTGACCATGGCAGATTACGATTTTGCTAAAATAGAAAAAAAGCTTTCCAAATATCTGGACGAGGACCGTTTCCAGCACACCATGGGCGTTATGTATACCAGTGCGTGTCTGGCTATGGTTCACGGATATGACATAAAAGATGCACAAGTGGCTGGTCTTCTTCATGACTGTGCCAAATGTATCCCCAATAAAAAGAAGTTGAAAATGTGCAGCGAACACAATATTCCGGTCTCTGATTTTGAGAAAGAACATCCATTTCTCCTGCACTCCAGATTAGGAGCCTATATAGCCCATGAAAAATACGGTATTGAAGATCAGGAAATTCTTTCTGCTATCAATTACCATACAACTGGCAGATGCGAAATGACACTTCTTGAAAAGATCATTTATATTGCAGATTATATCGAACCCATGCGTTACAAAGCCAGCCGTTTGCCTGAAATTCGCAAAATAGCCTTTCAGGATCTGGATGAATGTATGTATGAGATTCTGAAAGATACTCTGGAATATCTGGGAGAAGATTCTGCTGATGATATTGAGCCAACTTCCAAAGAGGCCTATATTTATTATAAAGAGTTGCACAATAAAAAAAGGAGCATATCAGAATGAGTACAGTAAGTACAGAAAAAATGATGGCACAGATTGCCTGCAAGTCAATTGACGATAAAAAAGGACAGGATATCAAAGTAATTGATATTCATAATGTTTCTGTAATTGCAGATTATTTTGTAATTGCAAGCGGTACGAACTCCAATCAGGTTCAGGCAATCGTAGATAATGTGGAAGAACAGCTTGGGCGGGCAGGATTTGAGGCAAAGCAGATTGAGGGAAACCGCAATTCCAGCTGGATCCTCATGGACTACGGTGATGTGATTGTACATGTATTTGATGAGGAGAACAGGCTTTTCTACGATCTGGAAAGAATCTGGAGAGATGGAAAAGTACTGGATATGGATACATTTTTAGAAAAATAAAGAATTTGAAGCCAATAAAACCTGTAAACACATTTCGGTTATTCAGCCAAACTGTGTTCACAGGTTTATTTTTTTAGTGAAGGCCGCAGGTATAAACCAAGCCTCAAAAATCCCAATAGTATTTCCACGGCTATTACTATATTTACAGCAGATCACAGCTGTATCTTTACTGGTAGAAACGCATTACACCAAATACCTTCCCAAGGATCTTCACTTCACCGGTAACAATGATCGGATCCATGGAATCATTTTCCGGCTGAAGGCGGTAAAACCCTTTTTCCTTGTAGAAAGTCTTCACAGTGGCAGAATCCTCCACCATAGCAACTACAATATCACCATTGTCAGCAGTGGGCTGCTGCTTAACCAGAACCTGATCTCCATCGAAAATACCGGCATTGATCATGCTATCCCCTTTTACCTTCAGCATGAAACTCTGCTCATTAGGCATAAATTCTGATGGGACCGGGAAATATCCCTCAATATTCTCCACAGCAAGAATCGGCTGTCCTGCAGCTACAGTACCGATAAGCGGAACATTTACCACTTCACGACGCACCAGATTAAAATTGTCATCTATAATCTCTATAGCTCTTGGCTTAGTGGCGTCACGGCGGATGTATCCGTTCTTCTCCAATGCCTCCAGATGAGCATGTACAGATGATGTGGACTTCAGATTCACAGCCTCACAGATTTCACGGACTGCCGGCGGAAAACCGCGGTTCAAAATTTCACTCTTTATATAATCCAGAATTTCCTGCTGTTTTTTACTTATCTTACCATATGACATAAGAGTATTCCTCCTAAATTCGTTCATTCTTCCTGTAACCCGAAAGCTTTTTCTTTATCATATCATAAATCTCCATAATTAGCAAACAAATATTCGGAAAACATGTTCGTTATTTCACTAAGTTTTCATTCCTGTTATTCTTGTTTTTAGGCACAAAAAATGGTACAATAGTTCGGTATGAATAAGTCAGTAGAATCTTTTTATAAAAGGAGGCATCTGTTTGTCCGAAAAAAACATGAAACAGCCCGGTAAAATGGCAGGGCTACTGGTTCAGATAAAGAAAATATTCGGACTGAATATTGCTACTGTAGCATTCGGTATATTACTGATCTATATGCTGTTTACTGCAGTCCTGTTCCTTACCTCCAGTCATATTGAATCCTATCAGGTGACATCTGGCCCGCTTTCCAGAAATGAAACTTACACAGGACTTTCCCTTCGTGAAGAAACTGTCTGTAAATCTCAGTCTTCCGGTTATATTAATTATTATGCTCGGGAGGGCAGCAAGATCAATGCCGGAGGTGCTGTCTACGGGCTCAGTTCCGGAAAAATCTCGGAATCTCAGACAGCGTTAAGCACTGAAGAACTGTCCAAAGTACGAAATACCATGCTCAGTTTTTCCAAAAGCTTCTCCCCCAGCAAGTTCAATAGTACCTACAGCTTCAAGAATCAGCTGGAAGGCGATATTCTCCAATATGAGGGTGTCACAGACAATGTTTCCTCCAGTTCCGTCACCATCGGAAATCAGAATATATGTAAAGCGCAGACAGACGGTATTATTCTCTATTCCATAGATGGATATGAGGGAAAAACCATTGATACCATTACAGCCGAGGATTTTGACCAAAATTCTTACCATGAAACAGATTTGAAAACGGATCAGCAGATCAAAACCGGCGACAATGTTTATACCAATATCACTAGTGAATTATGGAGCCTGATCATTCCCTTAAGTGATAAACAGGCAGCCAAATTAAAAGACCGTTCCACCATCCGCGTGAAATTTCTCAAAGATAATATGACACAGAGCGGAGATTTTTCAATCGTTAAAATCGATGGAAGCAAATATGGAAAGATTGATTTCAGCCGCGGACTTATCCGCTACGCATCTGACCGTTTTCTGGATATCGAACTGGTAACCAATACTGTGACAGGCCTGAAAATCCCACTATCTGCCATCGATACAAAGGACTTTTACGTGATACCTGCCACCTACGCCACAGTGGATCCTGACAGCCTCAGTGTTGGATTTAACAAAATATCCAAAGATTCTGATGGAAACAGCGTCCGCACCTTTGTCCAGGCCACGATCTACGGAAAAGTAGAAGACAAGGCCTTGACAGATTCCAATGGAAATATATCTTATAATTATTACGTAGATAAGACCGCATTTAAAGAGGGAGATGCAATTGTCAAAGACGGTTCCAGTGAACGCTTTATCATAAGTACCTCCGCTTCTTTAGAGGGTGTTTATTGTATCAATCAGGGATATGCTGTATTCCGTCAGATTGAAATACTGGATCAAAATGAAGAATACGCCATTGTTTCCAGCCAGACATCCTATGGTCTGTCAAGATATGACCGGATCGTCCGCAAAGCATCACAGGTGAATGAACAGGACATCCTGTATTAAAATTTCGAATATAAGGAGGCATATAAATGTTATCTGATAATTTACAAAAAGTATGGTCCAATATTATAAACTCCTGCAAAGCCGTAAGCCGCAATCCAGATGAGGTAACCCTCATTGCCGTAAGCAAAACCAAACCGGTGGAAATGCTTCAGGAAGCTTATGATGCCGGAGCACGTATCTTTGGTGAAAACAAAGTGCAGGAAATCCTGGATAAATATGACCAGCTGCCCTCTGATATTCAGTGGCACATGATCGGTCATTTACAGCGAAACAAAGTCAAATACATTGTTGATAAAGTTGCTATGATCCATTCTGTGGATTCTCTGCGTCTTGCGGAAACTATTGAACAGGAAGCTGCAAAAAAAGATCTTGTAATCCCGATTCTGCTGGAAGTAAATGTAGCAGAAGAGGAAAGCAAATTTGGTCTGAAGCTGGAAGAAGTTCTTCCTCTTGTGGAAAAAATCAGCCATTTTCCCCATGTACAGATCATGGGACTTATGACGATTGCACCATTTACCCTGAATCCAGAAGACAATCGTAAAGTTTTTCGTACTTTAAAAAAATTAAGTGTTGACATTAGCGAAAAAAACATTAATAATGTTAATATGAGTGTTCTGAGTATGGGAATGACCGGCGATTATGAAGTTGCGGTCCAGGAAGGCTCTACTATGGTGCGTGTGGGAACTGGTATCTTTGGTGAGAGAGATTATTCCACACGATAAGAAGACAAAGATTGGAGATTTAAAATGAGCGTTTTTGATAAATTACTGGATTCTATTAAACTCAATGATGATGACTATGATGAGGATGGTTATCTGGATGAAGATCTCATGGATGAAGATGACGGAGATTTCCTCGATGACGAATCTATAGATGAGAAGCCCCGTAAAAAATTCTTCGAAAAATTTGGTCTGAAAAAAGAAAATACCGCAGCAGATGAGGATTTTCCTGAAGAAGAGCCTGTACACCAGGCAGCACCAAAGTCAGCAGCCAAGGCTCCGGTAAAACAGCCTGAAAAGCAGCGTCCGGCAGCATCTTCTAAAATTACACCTATGCGAAGCAGCCGCCGTGCCAACCAGGCATCCTCCATGGAGGTCTGTGTGATCAAACCTGCATCTATGGAAGACACCCGTGAAATTGCAGATACCCTTCTTGACAATGCCACAGTGATCCTGAATCTTGAGGGAATTGATGTAGAGCTTGCGCAGCGTATTATTGACTTTGCATCTGGAGCCTGCTATTCCCTGAACGGATCCCTTCAGAAGATTTCCAGCTACATATTTGTACTTGGACCTTCTTCTGTTGACATCACCGGGGATCTTCAGAATATCCTTGGCGGAGCTACTCCATCTGTCAGAGCTGGTTATTGATTTTATGGATAAGGACGAGTTTTTACTTAAGAGAATCCGGGAGCTGGCAAATCTCTCTTACCAGAGAGATATTGTCACCTTTACGGATTTTCTTAACTTAAATGAGCAAAATATATTAAGTACCGTGAAGCACCCCGGTGTCCATGTGAAGCTTTTTGGTGGGTACGACCACGCTGAAAGACAAATTGCCGCCTTTTATCCGGATTCTGTCATGTTTTCCTGGGAATATCCGGTAAGCTGTCTTCGCATCACACCAAAGGCGATCCGTTTTTCAGAAGATCTGAGCCACAGAGATTATCTGGGATCCATATTAAACCTGGGTGTAGAGCGCAGTGTGGTGGGTGATATCCTGCTTAAAGAAAAGGAAGCCTGGTTTTTCTGTCTGGATCGGATGGCTGATTTTTTCATAGAAAATCTGACGCATATCCGCCACACCAATGTAGCAGTATCTCAGGTTGATAAAGCAGACGAAATTCCAATGCCTTCCTTTGAACCTGTCAATGGCACCTGCGCCTCTGTTCGCTTAGATTCCCTGATCGGACTGGCATTTCAGACTTCCAGAAGCAGCATGGTCTCATCTATTGAAAATGGACTGGTATTTGTAAATGGCAAGCAGATCACTTCTAATGGGTACGAGCCAAAAGAAGGGGACATCATTTCAGTACGTCAGAAAGGGCGTTTTATCTTTGATGGAGTATCCCATCAGACAAAAAAAGGCCGTTTGGCTGTTCATCTCAGAAAATACGTATAAAATGCAGAGCAGAAACAGAGCATGCTTAAAATGGCTTTCTTCAAAGAAATACCAAATAGGCCCCATAAATTGTGGAGAATTATTTTGCAGGCAGGCTCTGGGAGAGGACTAAATTATGACTGAAGAAAAATTACTTGTAAAACGTGAGGGAGAATTCAATTATCCCATATATTTTGAAAAAGACTTTTCTTATTTAGCAGAAGCTGTAAAAGCAGAAGGCTTTGCAGGATGCAAAATGTGTATTGTAGCAGACTCCAATGTGGCTCCCCTTTATGCATCCTCTGTAAAAAAAGAGCTTCAGAAAATTTCAGATCACGTTTTTCTTTTCACCTTTCCTGCCGGAGAAGCATACAAAAATCTTGATACTGTACAGGATCTTTACCAGTTTCTCATTGAAAATGCACTGGACCGCAAGAGCCTTGTAGTGGCTCTGGGCGGTGGCGTAACCGGAGATCTTTCCGGATTTGGTGCTGCGACCTATCTGAGAGGTATTGATTTTATCCAGATTCCCACCACACTGCTTGCTCAGGTAGACAGCAGTGTGGGAGGAAAAACTGGAGTTGATTTCAGACAATATAAAAATATGGTAGGGGCTTTTCATCAACCCCGGCTGGTCTATATGAACATGTCTACATTGCGATCCCTTCCTGAACGCGAATTTGCCTGCGGAATGGGTGAAATTTTGAAAACCGGACTGATTTGCGATAGGGACTTTTTCGACTTTGTATGCGCAAATTACGAAGTAATAAAAACAATGGATGCCAGAATGTTGTCTATCATGATCCGCAGATGCTGTGCCATCAAAGCAGGTGTGGTAGAACGAGACCCGAAAGAACATGGAGAACGGGCTCTTCTCAATCTCGGCCATACTATCGGGCATGCTGTAGAAAAGCTTATGAACTTCCAGCTTCTCCACGGTCAGTGTGTGGGAATCGGACTTGTGGCCGCAGCTGCAATTTCCAAGGACAGAGGTCTGCTTACCCAGGAAGAGTTCGACATCCTTTGTCAGGCACTGAAATCCTATGATCTTCCGTTATCTGTAGAGGGGCTTTCTGCCCAGAGCATCCTCGCCGCTACCAAAAAGGACAAAAAAATGGAGCAGGGTCAGATTAAATTTATTCTCATGAACGGACTTGGAAAAAGCTTTATCGACAAAACAGTAACCGACCAGGAGCTTCTGATCGGTATCCATGCAATATGTAAGGAATGACAATCATGTTAAATTCACCAAAGGCTTCCGGCAAAAAAGCCCGGCATTCCAAATTAACCGGTGCTTTTCTTATTGTATTTCTTGTGTTTTTAGATCAGATGAGCAAATATCTTGCAGTACGTTACCTGAAAACCAGCTCCGGAATCACCGTTATTCCCGGACTTCTCAAGCTTCGCTATCTGGAAAACAGAGGCATGGCTTTTGGGCTTCTGCAGGATAAACTGTTGTTTTTAATCCTGGTATGCCTTTTCTTTTTTGCCGCCATTTTTTATCTGTATCTGAAAACACCGGCAAATACCTTTTATTCTCCGCTGCTCTACACTGTGGCAGTGGTATTTTCCGGCGCAATGGGAAATTTTATTGATCGTGTATTCCGCAGGTATGTAGTTGATTTTATTTACTTTTCCCTGATTGATTTTCCCACGTTCAATATAGCAGATATTTATGTAACCTGTGGAATTTTTGTATTGATATTTCTAATCTTTTTTCGTTATAAAGGAGACCATGATTTTGATTTTTTAAAACCAGGTCAATAAGAGAGGAGTTCTAATGGAACTGTTGGAATTTACAGCAGCAGAAGATGAGGCAGGGGTACGAATTGACCGCTGCCTTTCTGATAAATATGATGATCTTTCCAGGTCTTATCTGCAAAAACTGCTAAAGGAACAGGGCATCACTGTTAATGGAAAGCTCGTAAAAGCAAATTATAAAGTACAACCAGGGGATCAGATTCAGGTATCCCTCCCGGATCTGACAGAACCAGACATTCTGCCGGAAAATATCCCTCTTGATATTCTTTATGAAGACGAGGATGTCCTGGTGGTCAATAAGCCAAAAGGCATGGTCGTTCACCCTGCCAATGGCCACACCAGCGGAACTCTGGTAAATGCCATCCTGTATCACTGTCAGGGAAATTTATCTGGAATTAACGGTGTTATGCGTCCTGGTATTGTACACCGCATTGACAAAGATACCACCGGAGCTCTCCTTGTATGCAAAAATGATATAGCTCACAGAGATCTTGCCTTACAGCTGAAAGAGCATTCTATCAAGCGTCGATACCGCGCAATTGTTCAGGGCAATCTCAAAGAGGATGAGGGAACCATAGAAGGGCCTATTGGACGTCACCCGATAGACCGAAAAAAAATGGCTATCAATTACAAAAATGGAAAGGATGCCATAACTCACTATAAAGTACTGGAACGCTTTGGAAATGCCACATACATAGAATGCCGCCTGGAAACAGGACGGACCCATCAGATCCGTGTCCACATGACCAGCCTTGGCCATCCACTTCTTGGAGATGAGGTATATGGTTCATCAAAAAATCCTTATCACCTTCAGGGACAGACACTGCATGCCATGGTTCTTGGCTTTGTTCATCCCAGGACAGGGGAGTATATGGAATTCGCCGCTCCTTTGCCAGAATATTTTACAAATTTGTTAGATAAATTGAGAAAATAGTTGGCAATTTCCCTTTTTATAGTGTATAATAAAAATACAAAAACTGTGAAGATGCTATTTACAGTTGATGAATTGCAGAAGGGAGTGGCAGATATGAACAATACAACAAGTTCTATTATTACCATTGGACGTGAATACGGAAGCGCTGGCAGACAGATTGGCCAGGAAGTAGCAAAATATTTCGGTATCAAGTGTTACGACAAAGAGCTTCTTGAGCATGCTGCAAACGATAGCGGTATTTGCAAGGAATTATTTGAAAATCATGATGAAAAGCCTACCAACAGCTTTTTATATTCCCTTGTAATGGATACCTACTCTTTTGGATATTCTTCTGCCGGATTTACAGATATGCCCATGAACCACAAAGTCTTTCTTGCTCAGTTTGAAGCGATCAAAAAGCTTGCTGCGGAGGGTCCATGTGTCATGGTTGGGCGTTGTGCTGACTATGCTCTTGCAGATAATAAAGACTGTTTCAGCGTTTTTATCCATGCAGATCTAGACTGGAGAATCCAGCGAATTGCGGGAAAATATAATAAAACTCCAAAAGAAGCCAAAGACATGATCACAAAGACTGATAAAAGTCGTGCCAGCTACTATAACTACTACACCAATAAGAAATGGGGCGTAGCAGCAGGCTACAGCCTTTGTGTAGACAGCGGAATCCTTGGAATTGAAGGCGCTACGCAGGCAATCATCAATACCATACATATCTTTGATGGTCTTAAGAAATAAGAATCTTGTAACCCTCTTCTGAATGAAGCAGAAGAGGGTTTAATTCTTTTTTTGAACCAAAGAAAATTTTATTCTTTTTTTATAAGACATCAGTTCGATATTATGTTATAATTAAAAGAAATCTGCGGATCTGTCCAGGCAATCAGCTCATTAGAAATAGACCGCACTATATATTTCAGGAGGAAAACAAAACAAGAATGAAATTACGCTGGGACAATCAACATGTTCGCTGGGGAGTGACTGCTTTTCTGGTAATTGCAGCCAGCATGCTTTTCTATTATGGTGTCTTCCATATGAGGACGCTGATCACAGGAGTTCAGACCTTTCTGGGAATTCTTACACCTATTATATATGGTGTGGTAATTGCCTTTTTGCTAACTCCTGTACTTAATTTTATGGAAAAGAATCTGATCTATCCCCTTCTTGCAAAGAAAGAAGTAGCTATAGGAAAAAAGGGGCGCAAAGCCATTCGCTGGGCCTGTGTTATTTTATGCATGCTCCTTTTTATTACCCTTATATATGCGCTTATTATGATGGTTCTGCCGGAGTTGATCCGAAGTGTCATGAACCTGATCTATAGCTTTCCGACCTATGTAAAAGTCATTCAGAAGTGGCTTCAGACCTTTATTGAGAAATGGAATCTGAACAGCGATGCACTGGTTACTATGGATCAGTATATTTCGAACGCACAGGATTATCTGACACAGAACATCCTTCCACAGATGCAGGAGATGCTCAAGAATATCTCTGCCGGAGTTTTTGAACTGATCAATTTCCTTAAGAACTTCCTCATCGGAGCTGTCGTTTCCCTGTACCTCATGGTAGATAAAGAGGGCTTTACTGCAAAGGCAAAAATGCTCATGTACGCGATTTTCAAGACCCAGCATGCCAACTTTATCATTCATTCCATGCGTTTTACCCACAAAACCTTTATCGGATTTTTTACAGGAAAAATTCTGGATTCCGCAATTATTGGCGTTTTGTGTTATATCGGTATGAACTTTTTGAATATGCCGTACATCCTTTTGATCAGTGTGATCATTGGAGTGACCAATGTTATTCCTTTCTTTGGACCTTACCTTGGAGCCATTCCAAGTATCTTTCTGATTTTGCTGGTTGATCCGCTGCAGGCCATTTATTTTGCAATTTTCATCCTGATTCTCCAGCAGTTTGACGGAAATATTCTTGGTCCTAAGATTCTGGGAGAGTCCACCGGCCTTTCCAGCTTCCTGGTCATTGTAGCCATTCTTGTTGGTGGAGGTATTTTTGGAATTCCGGGTATGATCATTGGTGTTCCTGTTTTTGCAGTTCTTTATGCTGCACTGGGAAATCTGGTTCACATAAGCCTCGTATATAAGAAAGTACCGGAGCAGGAACAGCAGTATGTCAATATAGACTGTCTGGATCCGGATACCCATGAACCAATTCTTTTCCCTGAGGAAAGTCCTAAGCAAAAAGAAACACCAAGACGGACAGCAATGTTGAAATTTACCCTTACTTTGCTGAAAACAATCCAGAAGATCCTGATTATCATCTGGACTTTTATAAAAAAATATTCTGTGATTATTTACGAAAAAGTCAGAAAAATAATAGAAGAGTACCAGAAAAAACAAAACAGTAAAAAGGACGGAAATTAATATGCGGCTCTTAATACAGCGAGTAAATCACGCCAGTGTAAAAATAGACGGCAAAACCGTTGGAAGCATAAAAAAAGGATTTCTTGTGCTGGTAGGCGTAGGCCAGAATGATACCATAGAAATCGCAGATAAATATCTGAAAAAAATGCTGGGGCTTCGAATTTTTGAAGATGAAAATGGCAAAACAAATCTTTCTCTGGCAGATGTAAATGGAGAGCTTTTAATGGTTTCACAATTTACTTTATACGCCAATTGCAAAAAGGGCAACCGGCCAAGTTTCATAGAAGCAGGTGCACCGGATCAGGCCAATGAGCTTTACGAATATATGCTTAAAGAAGCCGCAAAGGTTGTTCCCGTTGTCCAGCACGGTGAATTTGGGGCAGACATGAAAATTTCCCTTGAAAACGATGGGCCGTTTACCGTAATGTTGGATGAATCCATTCTGTAAGCATCCGTCGAAACCACAGGCAACAGCCTAGAGCGTGTTTGAAAAAGGCTTTCTGCAAGATGTGCGTCACAATTTGTGGGAGATTTTGTCCGGATGAAGGCGCCGTAGCGGGCTACGGCAACTGAATTCGGGCAAAATATACCGCAAAGTGGGGCGTGCAGATTGCGGGAATGGTTTTTCAAACACGCTCTAGTACAGCAAGAATATAAGGAACCCCCAAAACAGCTTTAATGTGTATAAAACGCCGGAAAAGCAGGAAGAAGTGGCTGATCTGGCGTTATATCACGCATCTATATCTATACGACAAACCCGAGTTTTTCATATAGATCTTAATAGATCTTATCGGAAAGGAGCCACTTCTCCTGAAATTCATAGTTTTTAGCTGAATCAAGTTGAATTTTTATCTTTTGTTATTTAACACTTTTATTTATACTTTTACAATATTCCAGGAGGATTTTACATGGATAAAAAAGTAACCTATCACGAACAGACCGATGTAGAAAATACCTTGCGTCTCAGGGACGTTCTAAAAACCTTGCCGCCTTTTTGCAGAGATTTCTTTCGTGCTATAGAACCACGCACCACAACGAAAACACGCATTTCCTATGCTTATGACATCCGGATTTTCTTCCAGTTCCTTCTGGAGCAAAATCCAGCTTTTAAGGACTGGTCTATGGATTCCTTCACTGTAGACGTTCTGGATCAGATTACAGCTCTTGACCTCGAGGAATATGAAGAATATCTGAAAGTTTACCAGGCTGGTGACAAAACCGAAACCAACGGTGAACGTGGACTGAAACGAAAAATGTCATCCCTTCGCAGCTTTTATGCTTATTATTTCAAGCGCGAAATGATTCATACCAACCCTACAGTTCTTGTAGACGTGCCTAAGATCCATCAGAAAAGTATTATCCGGCTGGAGGCTGATGAGGTTGCCATGCTTCTGGATTATATTGAACATGGCGGTGATGATCTTACCGGTCAGAAAAAGATATACTACGAAAAGACCAAAGACCGCGATCTCGCTCTCGTTACTCTCCTTCTCGGAACAGGTGTTCGTGTTTCTGAATGTGTAGGGCTTGATATTGAAGATGTAGATTTCAAAAACAACGGAATCAAGGTTACCAGAAAAGGCGGAAATGAAATGGTTGTATACTTCGGACCTGAAGTAGAAAAAGCATTAAAGAAATATCTGGTGGTACGGGAGAATATTGTTCCTGTAGAAGGTCACGAACATGCGCTCTTCTACTCTACCCAGCGCAAACGGATTGGTGTCCAGGCTGTAGAAAATCTGGTCAAAAAATACTCGAGACAGGTTACCACCACCAAAAAGATCACCCCTCATAAGCTGCGCAGTACCTATGGTACTGCCCTCTACCAGGAAACAGGCGATATTTACCTTGTAGCCGATGTTTTAGGTCATAAGGATGTCAATACTACCAAGAAGCATTACGCAGCCTTAGATGACTCCAGACGGCGTCAGGCGGCCACTGCAGTAAAATTGCGCGAGGAGTAGAAAATCCTCGTTTTAGTTGCCAATAATAATATTATGGAAACTATTTTCAATTTTCAATTAAATAAACCTTCTAAAAAAAGGACATGACCCCTATGAGCCATGTCCTTATGTACCTTTGGTTTTACTGAAATTATTATAGCTGCAATATCATATCATCTGAGATTATAATGCTACTGCAATCTTCTCCTGTAAAGATTCCGGTATCTCTTCCTTATCAAGAGAAATACTTACTATTACAGAAATGCCATATTTCTGGCTGATCTTATCCAGCTGCTCCAATGTATCTGTAACATCAGCATCTTCCAGCTTGGACACTTTAAGGAAACTATCAAGATAAATCTGCTCAAGATCGTGATCCTGTGAAATAATACCACAAACAAAACCAACGAACTCGTCTGCATTTTTCAGCGGATATGAGGAAACGTCAATGAGACGTACCTTATTATTCAGTTCATACATGTGCTTAGTACTCTTATCAAGGTAAACAATGCTTCCGTTCGCTTCTTTCACTGCATTATTTACTCTGTCTAAAAGTACTTTTGTTTTGCCTTTGCCTTTCTTTCCTACGATCAGTTCAACCATGATGTTTTCCTCCTTAGACAATATGATATTAAATTTTACTAAAAGCTTGTTTAATATAGTTCATATTATAGTATAATTTTTCCAAAAACACAAGTCTATTTTTAAAAAATCTGTCTATTTTTCTGGAATTTTCCAAAAATGAGAACAAACAGTATTCTAATTAATATTCTGTAGCAGAGATGTCATCTGTTGATACAATTCGTCCTTGGTAGATGCCCCCATAACAACTGAAATGTACGGCTTTCCGTATGCGTTCTGGCTTAGAAGCGCCAGACAGTTACCGGCTTTATCTGTGGTTCCTGTCTTTCCCCCCAAGATGGTCACTCCTTTTGGAGCCGTTGCCTCTCCTGTAAGATAATGATCTGTGGCAGTCAGTGTTGTACTTCCTGTACTGCCATCGGAATGTGTATACTCTACAGTATAAGAGGACATCTCTGTGATCTGGGTAAACTCCGGATAATTTAAAGCCTCTTTCAGCATCAGATAAATATCATAGGGCGTGGTATAATGGTTTTCATCCTGCAGTCCGTGAGGATTGGTAAAATGTGTTCCTGTACACCCAAGTTCCTGCGCATAGCTGTTCATCATATCCACAAACCCCTGTGTGGAACCGCCGATATGCTCTGCAATGGCTGCGGCTGCATCATTTCCGGAATAAACCAGAAGACAATGCAACAGCTGATCCAATGTCAGCTGATCCCCCACCCAGAATCCACACACCTGTGAACCGGATTCCAGATTCAGATTTTCTTCTGAAATCGTGATCACGTCATCCATATTGCCATATTTGAATGCCAGCATAGCTGTCATGATCTTGGTAATACTTGCCGGATAAACCCTCTGGAAAGCCTGCTTGGAATACAAAACTTTTTTGTCATCCAGATCCAGAAGAAGCCCTTTCTGGTTCTCTCCCAGTAACACACCATCCAATGAAACATCTGATACAACCACACAAAGATTCTTTGCAAAGCCATCCGCTCGCAATCCATCACCCAGTGTATATTTTCCTGTAAACTCCCGAGAAGCTGTATATGGTTCATCCAGACTGGAGAACAGATTCCCGCTTCTCATAAAATAAATTGTTCCCACTCCACCTGCTCCCAGCAAAATGAGAACCAGCAGCAGAAGAATGGTATTTCGAACACGCTTTTTTCTCGAATTCCGAAATTTTGCTGATTTTCTACGCGATCTGGTATTTCTGCTGTCCGTCATAAGTATTCCTCTTTCTCATTTATTCCTTTTTTCTTAAGTTCTTTATTATATGCGCTGCTTTGCAACCCTACATTCAGCACCAATCCCATACCAATATACAGACTGACAAGAGAAGTCAGACCATAACTTACAAAAGGCAAAGGCGTTCCGGTATTTGGTGCCAATCCTGTAGCCACACAGATGTTCAAAAAACTCTGTATGGCCACAATACTGCCTACACCACAGCACAATACTTTTCCAGCCATATCCTTGGCCCTGAGACTCATTCTGATACATTCCAGCGCAATCAGCAAAAGCAAAATCACCAAAGTAGTACAGCCAATAAATCCGTATTCCTCACCAGCAACTGCAAAAATAAAATCAGTCTGATTCTCTGCCACAAAATTTCCCTCATTTACAGATGAAACATCATCCTTTCCACTGAGTTTTTTCCCGATCAACTCACCGGAAGCAATGGCTGTCTTGGAGTTATTCTGCTGTTCGATATCGTCCTGATATTCTTCATTTTCCGGATAAAGGAAAGACATGATACGCTGTCTCTGGTAATCCTTTATCAGTGTCTGATCCGGCTGAACTACAATTGAAAGAAAAATGATCAGCAGGGGAACTACGATCAGAACAGCACCTCCAATGATCTTGTAGCTCAATCCAGCCACATAAAGAAGAATACAAAACAGAATTGTTACCGTAATGGTATTCTTCATATCCGGCTGGGCATAGATCAGAGCCAGCGGCACAGCAAGAAGAACCACAGATTCTGCCAGAACGCGGAATGTATTAATATCATCTTCATGGTCCATAAAAAACTTTGCAAAAAATAATATAATAATGATCTTGGAAAGCTCTGTCGGCTGGAAACGAAAACCGCCGATTTCAAGCCACCTTGCTGCACCTCCTGCTTCACTTCCGAATAAACGCACTCCCAGAAGCATCAGAAGATTAAATCCATACATGATCCATTGAAAGTTCAGAATCCAGGAATAATCCATTAATGATAAGATCAACAGAATCCCAAGTCCCAAAACAACACCCATGAGCTGCTTGTTTCTCAGATCAGGCGATGCACTTGCTACTAGCTGTACACCGAAAATACTGATTGCAACCAACAGGATCACAAGTCTGAAATTATAAAAACGAAGCTTGTACTGTCTGAGCATAAATTATCTATCCTTCTTTGTCACCACAGGAATATAAGCCATAAGCACAGTCGGTTCCTGGGTTATCTGTATTTTCACTTTATTTTCTTCAATTGCAACATACTTTCGTACTGTATGTATCAGGTCCTTTTTTAACATTTTCATCATCTGTGGAGAACATTCCATTCGTTCTGAGATCAGCAGCACCTTCATTCTGTCACGGGCATATCCTGCAGAACGCCTTTTATCCTGAAAAAAAGGTCTCATATAGCATCCTCCTCATATAGACAGAAATTCCACCTGATTTTTCTTTCAGTGCCGTCTGAATAATCTGGACAGCATTCCTTTTTTCTGACGTATCTCTGCAAACGGAACCTCTTCTCCTATGAGACGCCTGCAGATATTCCGGTATTCCTCTTCTGCCTGAGAATTCTTTCCCGAAAGAGGTTCCCCCTGATTGGTTGCAACCACGATCTGTTCATCATCCAGAAGCGTTCCAATCAGATCCACAGCAAGGATCTCTGTCACATCATCCACAGACATCATGTCTCCACGGGCAATCATATCCGGGCGCAGTCTGTTTATGATCAGATGGATATCACGGATCTCATTCGCTTCCAAAAGGCCAATAATGCGGTCTGCATCCCGTATGGCAGATACCTCTGGAGTGGTAACTACAAGAGCCTTATCCGCCCCGGCAATGGCATTTCGAAACCCCTGCTCGATTCCTGCCGGGCAATCCAGAAGGATGTAGTCAAATTCCTCTCTCAGATCATCCGTCAGCTTAATCATCTGTTCCGGCGAAACAGCAGTTTTATCTTTCGTCTGAGCAGATGGTAAAAGATATAGCTCCGGATGGCGCTTATCTTTGATCAGCGCCTGTTTCAATCTGCAGCTGCCGTTTACCACATCTACCAGGTTGTACACGATCCTGTTTTCAAGTCCCAGAACCACATCCAGATTGCGAAGTCCGATATCGGTATCCACAACTGCTGTTTTCTTCCCCATCATAGCCAGTCCGGTACCTATGTTGGCAACGGTAGTCGTTTTTCCCACACCACCTTTTCCGGATGTAATGACAATGACTTCACCCATTTCTTCTGATTCCTCCTAAATAAAAATGTTCCAAAATCCTGGTATTCTCTTCAGAATATGCCTGCCGGAACACTTCCGACAGGCATAACTTACGTTTTTTAATCATTTGACGTATCACTGGTATCTGTAGATGCAACTCCTGTGAGAATTGAATCTTTATCAGAAAGATTATACATGTATTTAAAAATATCATTTGCGATCAGACATGCATTACCGGAGCTGTAACCGTTTGCAATACGAATGGATACTGCATATTCCGGGTCAGATGCCGGAGCATATCCAATAAAAAGGCCATGGTTTGGATGACGAAGATCCAGCTCTGCAGTACCGGTCTTACCAGCCACTTCCACACCCAGACCATCAAACTGTGTATGTGTCTGAATCACACGGCGCATACCGTCATGGATCACATCCCAGATATTGGAAGAAATATTTACAACATCCTGGACTTCAGGCTCATACTCCTGAATCACCTCTCCCTTTGGATTGCTGACCTTATCCAGAAGAGTAAGTTTAAATACATTTCCGGAAGTTGCCATAACAGTGGCATATCTTGCCAGCTGAGTGGTAGTAAACAGGTTGTTTCCCTGTCCCATATATGATGGAACTGCTTTGGAATCGGAAACTTTCGGAGAAGCTTCAGAAAGTTCAATACCGGTTTTCTGGTCAAGACCGATCAGAGAAGCATACTCCTGAAGTTTAGTAAGGCTCTGTACCTCAGAAAATTCATTGTCTCCCACTTTTCCAAGCTGGAAACCGATCATATTGAAAAAATAGTTACAGGACTGTTCTATAGCTGTGCGAATATCCAGACCGCCATGTCCATTCTTGTCCCAGCAATTAATAGGCGGATCTACATAATCAAACGTTCCAGTACAGTCAATATACGTATTTTCATCTATGATTCCCTCTTCCATACCAGCAATAGTGGACAACAGCTTCAGTGTAGAACCAGGTGCAGTCGTCTGCTGAGTTGCTTTGTTAAAGAATGGACTGGACTGGTCCAGTGCCAGCTTTGCATAGTAATCAGTGTCCATATCATTGGTCAGGCGGTTATTGTCATAGCCAGGGTAAGAAACACAAGCCATCACATCCCCGGTCTTTACATCTACTACCACAGCAGAAGCAGAACAAGGCATAAGTGCCAGCTGTGCCGGTTCAATTTCCAGATTATAAATCTTGTTGATCATGAAATCATATGCTCCCATAGTACCGGAGGCAAGGCTCTCATAGGAGTCATCATTTTTGTCCAGAACCCCCTGCTCATACAGAACAAGACAGATCTCCTGTCCTGAAATCGTATCCTCCAGGAGCATATACTTGTACAAAAGCTTGGAAAATCCTGTATCTGTACTGAGATAATCAATGATATATGCAGTCAGAGCCTGATAGATTTCCTCGGAATCCAGATATTCTCCCTCCGGTGAAAAGCTGCTGATATCAATCCACCCCTGGCTGGTGGCATATGTCAGATAATCCTTCAGGCTTATACTTTCATCAGTTGCCCAGGCTTTATATGTGGCATCCGAAGTATCCACTGCATCCTTTGAAATGATTCCAAGAGTATCGCGAAGAAGATCATTACAGATATAGGAGAGATATTCCTGTGTCTCTTCGTCCTCATCTTTATAGGCAGGTGGATTGGATCCATTTAATTTCGTACTTATTGTATCAAAAACCCTCTGCTGCTTTTGTTGAAATTTGGCATATAAATTTTTTTCTATATCAGAAGCATCTTCATTGCTGAATTTTGTAATATCAACCACACTGTTGGATATCAGAGCATTATATACATCATAAATAGGAATACGGATCTGGCTGGCATCTGTCACTGCAGAATAATCGAAGGTTTTCACTGCATCGATCTTGGTGATCAGGACACCTGCCACTCGCTGCTTCAGGATCTGGTAAATTGCAGACTGCCAGTCTGTCTCAATGGTAAGCTGCACATCATTTCCTGCTACCGGCTCCACCTTGGTAGCTTCATCAATTTTCAACACTTTTCCAAGATTATCAACAGATACGGTTTCTTTTCCGTCTGTCCCCTGAAGGGTAAGCTCCATGTACTGTTCTATACCGGCTTTTCCCACAATAGCGTCATTGGAATAATCCGGATTCTGTTTGCGCAGCTCTTCCAGTTCCTCTGATGAAGCCTTTCCTGTATAACCAAGTATAGGAGCCATACTTTCATCATCAATATACTGACGGATAGAATCCTCCAGCACATCAATTCCCTGAAGACTGGTCTTATTTTCCATAATTGCAGCCACAGATTTCTCACTGACATTGGTCGCTATGGTCACCTGCATATACTTCTTAAAACTGTTGGTACTGAGTTCATAGCGGATATTTGCAATGTCCAGCATCTCCTGTCTTGTCAGGGTAAGAGGCAGACCATGAGAAGTAAGTTCCTCTTCTGTATATGCACGGTCGCCGTCCAGAACAATAGCAAACTTCTGGGTACCAGTGAGAAATTTCATCATCTGATCTGCCGTCGCATTTTTCTGTTCTTCAGTCAGAGAATCAATCAATGCCTCTCCATAGATATCCGCCCGAAAACGGTTGAGGGTAAAACCCTCGGACACATCAAATGCATACTCTCCATTATTATCTACCACTATATGGAAGGAATGTGTAATATCGTCTCCATTGCTTTTCAGGATCTTCAGAACCTGATAAGCAACACCGTTGAGAGTGAGATTCTTTTCCCTTGTAGTAGTATAGGTTCCATTATCCTCGAAAGTAATTGAATAAGAAAGAACATTCGAAGCAAGAATCTCTCCGTTTCGATCTAAAATATTCCCACGTGTACTTTTGATCACACGTTCCTTGGTGGTTCTTGCTTCGAATTTGTTGATATAATCTTCTCCCTGGATGATCTGAAGGTTAAATAACTGTCTCACCAAGATCACAGCCATGAAAACAAACACAATCATAAGTACAGTGGTTCGTTTCAGACTGATTTTTTTTAAAATAGATTTTATTTTAGTACCCAAATTGACTCACTTTCTTTCCGTGTAATATTCATGAAACGATAATTAATGTGTCTGAAAAGCCGGTACACAATCAAGGTAATAAACACAGTATAAAACATTTCCGGAATTATGATCCTGTACAGATAAGTCCCAATGCCCAGTCTGCCTCTTAAAAGGAACTGAAGCCCATATACGGCAAAATTATACAAAACATCGGCGCTTGCAGCCAGTGCCATCGGCACCTTCACGTCATCGTCGTAATAAATTCTGTGGGCATAGCCGCTAAGATACCCAATATACATGTAAATCAGAGCATAAAATCCAAATACGGATCCAAAAAACAGATCGATAAGGAGCCCTGAAAAAAAGCCCACCCACAGTCCGCTTTTCCGTCCGCGCATAAGTCCCATGGATACACACAGAACAACCAACAGATTGGGAGTCACGGATCCGATGGAAATCAGATTCAGCACTGTACATTGCATCAAAAAACATACAATGATCGTAAGAAAACAAACAAGCTTACTCTTCATTAGAGTCCTCCTGTGCAGCCTGTAAATCGGTTTCCTCTGTCATGTCCTGTTTGTTGACCGTAATCACAAACACGTCTTTCAGATGTAAAAAGTCAACCGGTGTGACAATAGTTCCATTCTTGGTAAGATTGTTGCTGTCCTGCTGCACATCACTTACATAACCGATAAACAATCCCTCTACAAACTTCTCACTGATATTAGAGGTTACAATACGTTCCCCAACTGTAACCTTGCCCTCCTGATCATAGAGCTGCTCGAAACGAAGCTTACCTTCATCAATAAGCTCAAGGTCGCCGGTCACAATACAATTATCAGATGTGCTGACTGTCATAGCACTGACACTGCTGCTGTCATCAATGATAGAACGGACGGTCGCCCATGTTGGCCCCACTTCTGTAACAATTCCCACCAGCCCTTTTCCGGCAATCACATTATTGTCTATCCGAACTCCGTCATTAGAACCTTTGTTGATCATAAAAGTATCATACCAGTTGCCCGGATCTTTGGAAATAATGGTGGCTGCTATCTTCGGATATTCCTCATATGTCTGATCAAGATTGTATAATTCTTTCAGTCTCTGGTATTCTCCCTGATCCTGAATCAGCTGATTATTCTGAGTAGTCAGACTGTCAATTTCTGCTTTCAGATCCTCATTTTCCAGGATCAGATCCTGCTTGTCCTGAAAACTGTCCCTCACAGAACGCACCATAGAGCCAATAGCATTTATGCTTTTTTCGAAAGGTACAATGATCATTCCTGCCGTTTCCTGCAGAGGTGCCGTTGTAATTCCGGAGGCGAAAGTGGACACAATACAGCAAAGACAGAATAATGTCATAATTGCCAGCAGATGTTTGCTCTTCAGATTGATTCGAAACCGAAATTTTTTCTTCAGATTTTTCATTAAAATGTACCTCTAAAAAACTATAATTTTCTTTGCTTGATAGGCTGGGCCCATTTTCGCAGTTCTTTATTACGGATAATCTTTTCCAGTCCCACAACTGAAGAATTCTCATAAAGATCAGACATGTTGCAGGCATACCCTGTGTAGCTTGCCAGATATGTATCCAAATGAGGGATCCTGGTGCTTCCACCTGTCAGGTAAATCCCCTCCTTTGCAACATGATAGGCAATCTGCGGAGGAATTCTTTCCAGGAAATTTTTCAGCTGGGCACCGATCTCATTGACACAATTCATTATTCCGGCATTAACCACATATGCGGAGATCACTTCCTCCCGGGGAAGACCGGATACACTGTCGATACCAACCACCTTCCTTGCCTGCTTGTGCTGATCTGCAAGGCGCCCCAGCACAAGCTTCAGCCTTTTTCCTGTACGGGTTCCAATCTGCAGATTATATCGCTTACGCACTTCACTGCAGATTGCCTCATTCATCTGTCTCCCTCCAATTGGGATTTTACGGCTGATAATGATCCTTCCACCAGTGATAATAGAAAAATTCGTACTCTGAGCTCCGATATTTACTACCATACTTCCCTTATTGCTCTCCACATCTACCCCCATGGCAATGGCATCTGCTATGGGAGCCTCAACCATATATACACGGTTCTTGCGCAGCCAATGTCCATTGGCGACCTGATAATAAGCTCTTTTTTCAATGGCCGTCATATCCAGAGGAACTGCAAAGTACATGGTAGAGCCTATTCCAAGAATTTTATCAATTCTCCTCATCATACTGTAAAGTACAATTTCCTGTAGTTCCGGATTGGCAATCATGCCAAAAGCCATCGGCGAACTCACGGAAATGGAAGTTGGTACCTTCTCATACATTTCATACGCTTCGTTGCCCACGGCTATGATTTTGCGGCCTTTCGCCGCAATCATGTTCTTCTCGACGTAACTTTTATTTCGGATCACGGAATAGACCTTGACGGAACTGCTTCCAAGATCTATTCCGTATGTTTTTTCAAACAGCATACATCTGTCCCTTCATCATAATACCCTTTTCCAAGCTATACGCAGTCTTCAACAGGAAAGCATTCCCTGCTCCCGGAAGCTTATATATTTCTGATCACCAATGACGATATGATCCAGAAGCTTCACACCCAGAAGCTCACCGGCTCTGCTGATCCTTTCCGTAATATCCATATCACATTCACTTGGTGTGGGATCCCCGCTTGGATGGTTGTGGACTAGTATCAGGCCTACCGCATGAAACTTAAGAGCTTCAATAAATACTTCCCTCGGTGTGACCAGTGTAGCCCCCACAGTCCCCCTGGAAATCATCTGTTCTCCCAGCAGATGATTTCGTCCGTCAAGCATCATAACAAGCAGCACCTCCTGCTCCTCATGGCGGAGATGCTCCATATAATACCTGGCAATTGTAACCGGATTGTTAAAAGAAAGCTGCGGTCTTGCGGCTGCAGCCGCCATTCTCTTTGAAAGCTCCCCGATGCATTTCAACTGAACGGCCTTCACTTTTCCGATTCCGTTAATTTTCATCAGATCCGGCAGGGACATATGTATCAGTCCCAGAAGCCCCGGATATGAGGTATCTTTCGTAAGACTTAAGATTTGATTCGCAAGTGACAGAGAATTACATCCCTGCACCCCGCTTCTCAGGATCACTGCCAGAAGCTCACTGTCACTTAGCACAGCAGGCCCGGACTTAAGACATTTCTCATATGGGCGCAGCGACTCCGGCAATTCTTTGATCGTTTGATTCTTTTCATTCATATATCTTTCACCTGCAGTTCTCTGAGCTGTCAGGCAGGCACTGCAATCCGCAATGCAGATTTATTTTAGCATAAAAAAGGAGAGATGTATACTCTCTCCTAAAAATTTATAAACTTTTTCGAAATGGCTTCTGCTACTTTTATCCCGTCCATAGCCGCTGACGTGATACCTCCGGCATAACCAGCGCCTTCTCCACAAGGATAAATTCCCTGATAATTTGCTTCCAGAGAATCCTTATCCCTTACGATCCGGACTGGAGAAGAGGTTCGGCTTTCTATGCCAGACAACACCGCATCCGGCCGGTCAAACCCTTTTATCTTCCTACCCGATGCAAGGATTCCTTCTTCAATGGAATCTCCAATTTCCTTTGGGAAAATACTTCTCACATCTGTCAGCTGATACGCTCCTTTGATACAAGGGGTCACATCCCCAAGAGCAGTGCTTGCCTTATGATTCTGATAATCTCCAAAAAGCTGAACCGGTACACGGCCATTTCCAGCCTTCCAGGCCGCCTGTTCCAGGCTTCGCTGAAATTCTACGCCTCCCAGTGGCCCCTCTTGCAAAAAATCATCTGGAGTCACAGACACGATCATGGCACTGTTGGCATTTTTACTGTCTCTTGCCTGATAACTCATGCCATTTACTGCCAGTCTGCCCGGCTCTGAGGAGGCATTTACCACATAGCCTCCTGGACACATACAAAAAGAATATACGCCCCGTCCATTTTCACAGGTATGAGTCACTTTGTATGCAGCAGCACCCAACTGAGGATTTTCTTCTTCCCCATAAAGTGCCATATTGATCATTTTCTGGGGATGCTCAATACGAACTCCCACAGCAAAGGACTTTGGTTCCATGTAAATGCCTTTTTTATGAAACATGGAAAAAGAATCTCTGGCACTGTGTCCCACAGCAAGTACACAAACCTCTGCCGGAAGATTTTCCTTATCATTTATCTGAACTTCTTTTAATCTGTCATTTTCAAAAAACAGTTCTGTCACTTTACTGCGAAAACAGAATCGACCACCCATTTCTTCAATCTGATGGCGCAATGTTTCCACCACTCCCACCAGCACATCTGTACCCAGATGTGGTTTCTGCTGATAAAGGATTTCTTCCGGTGCACCGGCTTCTACAAATCTCTTCAGCACTTCATGATTTCTGCCAGATGGGTCTTTCACAAGAGTATTTAGTTTTCCGTCGGAAAAAGTTCCTGCGCCACCTTCTCCGAACTGAACATTGGAATCCGGATCCAGCACACCGTTTTTCCAGAAGTGTTCTACCGTTTTCTGACGGATGTGCGCCTCTTCACCCCGTTCCAGTACAACGGGACGGTAACCGGCCTTTGCCAGATACCACGCACAAAATATTCCAGCTGGGCCGCTTCCCACCACTACCGGGGGATGCTCCAGCTTCTCATTTCCAGGAGATGGAAATCGATACTCTTTTCTTTTTGTTAACATAATGTTATTATCGTGAACTTTTCGAATTATTTTTTCTTCCTGCACATTCCCACAGAAAGAAACATCAACCGTATAAACGAATTTTTTATCCTCTTTGTGACGACAATCCAGTGACTGCTTTACAATCTCATAAGAAAATTCTTCGTTTTTCAAGCGCAGAGCCTTTCTGATTTTTTTTGTCAGTTCCTCCCGTGAATGATCCACGGAAAGCTTTAACTGAGTAATTCGAATCATATTCATTTTCCTTTCCTGCCTGCATTTCGTCCTGCAATATATCCGCTGGACCAGGCCCACTGAAGATTATAACCACCGCATTTTCCGTCAATATCCAGCAATTCCCCTGCAAAATACAGCTCCGGATGGAGTCTGGATTCCATAGTATGGGCATTTACCTCTTTTGTATCAACTCCACCAGAACATACCTGTGCCTGTTCAAAGGACGGATATCCAGTCACCTGAAGAGGATAGTTTCCAATGGCCTCCTGCAGATTTCCGTATGCAAGAAGAACTTTTGCCAGCTTATCTGGAAATAAACCGGTAAGAAACTCTTTTTTGCCTTTATAAGGACAATCTGCCTCTCTTTTTTTCAAAAATGTATCCAGCTGTTCTCTGGAAAATTCCGGAAGAAAATTAATCTTTAAAGTAACATTTCTTCCATTTTTTAAGGCTCGAATAGCATATCGGCTGATCTGAAACACCGGGATTCCGGACACCCCATAGTCCGTAAGCTGCAGTTCTCCGGTTTCTTCCCCGATTTTTTCTCCGTCTGCATACAGGAAAATACATCCTTCTGTCCGCACGCCAGCCCATCCGCCAAAGCCTTTATTCTTACATTTTAACGCAGTAAGCGCAGGAAGTGGTTCTACGATCTTATGTCCCAGTTCCGATGCCATCACATAGCCGCTTCCATCAGAGCCGGAAATGACAGATGCTCTGGAACCATTGGCAAGGATTACCGCCTCGCCCTCATAGATCCATCCTCCGGTCCTTATTTTCCATATATCAGCTTCCCGGTAAATACATTCCACATGCTCATTGGTCTTAATCTTTACGCCCAGGCTGCGGGCCTCCATACACAATATTTCAACAACACTAGATGCCTGTCCACTGTGTGGATAAAGATAACCATTGTTTTTATTTACAGGATAAATCCCTAGTCTGGAAAAGAAATCCACTGTATCTTTTACGGAAAATTGTTCCAGGACATCCTTTTCAAAGCCTGTGTTTTCACTGCGATAAGCATCCTTTTGCACCTGAAGATTAGTAAAATTACATTTTCCATTTCCAGTGGCGCAAATTTTCTTTCCCGGTTTCTCATTTTGTTCCAGCACTGTCACAACCACACCATTTTGGGCAGCAGCAATAGATGCCATCAGGCCGGAAGCTCCGCCGCCGATTATTACAACTCGCTTTTTTTCCATAAATATCTCTCCCTGCAGCCAAACAGAATCTGAAATGTATAAAAATCTACAATACAAATTGCAAAGTGGATTTCAAATATTTTTTACGGAAGCTTCACCAGATCCTGCTCCACAAGCTTCTGCAAAGACATCATCACACCAAGCTTTGCATGCTCCCAGGTCAGTCCTCCCTGAAAATACACTGCATAAGGCTCTTTTACCGGCCCGTCCGCTGAAAGTTCAATGGAAGACCCCTGTACAAAAGCACCTGCTGCCATAATAACCTGACTGTCATATCCAGGCATATCCCATGGTTCCGGATCCACATAGCTGTCAACAGGAGCAGCTGCCTGAATTCCTTTACAAAAAGCGATCAATCTTTCAGGACTGTTTAAAGTAACCGCCTGAATAATATCCTGTCTTGGCTCTGTTGAATTCGGAACCACATCAAAGCCCAGCTTTTCATAAATATTGGCTGCAAAAACAGCACCCTTTAAAGCCCCCTTCGTAACCATCGGTGCAAGGAAAAATCCCTGATAGAAAGAACGGTTTACACCAAGAGTAGCGCCTACTTCAGCGCCAAGTCCAGGACAAGTCATACGATAGGACGCATTGTCTACGCACTCCTTTGTACCTGCAATATATCCACCGATCGGAGCAAGTCCGCCACCTGGATTCTTGATCAGAGAACCAACTATCATATCCGCACCCACGTCACTTGGCTCAATGGTATCCACAAACTCGCCATAGCAGTTATCTACCATACAGATCACATCTGGTTTGATGTTCTTTACAAACGCAATCAGTTCTCCAATCTGTTTCACAGAAAAAGAAGGACGTGTCATATAGCCTTTGGAACGCTGGATCTCAACCAGCTTTGTTTTTTCATTGATCGCTTTTCGGATATTTTCATAATCAAAAGAGCCATCTTCAAGAAGATCCACCTGACGGTAAGTGACACCATATTCTGCCAGGGAACCTTTTGAGGGACGGATTCCAATTACCTCTTCCAGAGTATCGTAAGGTTTTCCCGCAGGAGCAAGCATTTCATCCCCAGGACGAAGATTTCCAAAAAGAGCAATAGCCAGAGCATGAGTTCCGCATGCAATCTGTGGACGCACCAGACAGGCTTCTGTATGGAATGTGTCCGCATAAACCTTTTCCAGAGTATCACGGCCATAGTCATTATAACCATATCCAGAGGAAGACCCGAAGCATTCCTCACTGACACGATTCTTCTGCATCGCCAGAAGCACCTTCATCTGGTTGTATTCCGCAGTTTTATCAAGCCTCTCAAAGCGTTCCTTTAAGGATTCCTCTATTTCATGGCAAAAATCGTAAACCTGAGAAGAGATTCCCAGCTGTTTGTATAATTCTTTCATTCTATTTTTTATCGCCGGTATTGGCGACATTCCTCCATTTTTATCATTATTTATTTTATGGTATCAGTGTCAAAAGGTCAAAAAGCCGTTGGTGAAAGTAGCAATTTACGTAGTTCAGGCAAACCGTTCCCGGCAAATCTGAAGCATATATTCCAGCATTTTCTCATCCTGGTACGCAAACTGATCTTTGTTTACCCACACAGTTTCCGGTTCTCTTCGAAACCAGGTCAGCTGGCGTTTTGCAAAATGCCTGGTATCCCGTTTCAGAATCCGCACAGCTTCCTCCAAAGACATTTCGCCATCCAGATAAGCCAGAATTTCCTTATATCCGAGTCCCTGCATAGAAACCATTCCTCTGTGATATCCCATATCCTTCAGCCTTTGTACCTCTGACACAAGACCTTTATCCATCATTTCATCTACACGCCTGTCGATTCTCTCATATAAAAGTTCGCGCGGCGCATTCAGCACAAAATAAGCCAGCTTATAAGGGCTTGTACGTTCCTGCTGTTCCTCATTATGAGCAGAAATAGGGCTTCCGTTCTGATGATAAAATTCCAGAGCACGGATCACTCGCTTTACATTGTTTTCGTGAATATTTTCTGCACTTTTCGGATCTACTTCCATTAGCATCTGATGAAGAAATGCAGAACCTTTTTCCTTGGAAAGCTTCTCCAGTTCCGCACGATATCCATCGTCCTGCTCAGCCTGGGTAAAATCAATATCCCTGGTTACTGCCTGAATATAAAATCCGGTTCCTCCTACCAGAATCGGAATATGTTCCCTGGCATAAATTTTCTCCATTGCTTCTTTTGCCATCTGCTGAAAGCGTACAATGTGAAATTCTTCGTCCGGCATAAGCTCATCTACAAGATAATGGGGAACCCCCTGCATTTCCGACTGCATGATTTTTGCCGATCCAATATCCATATATTTATAAACCTGCATGGAATCTGCAGATATGATCTCACCGCCAACAGCTTTTGCCAGATCAATGGACAATCTGGTTTTTCCTACTGCAGTAGGTCCAGTGAGGACAATAAGAGGTTTTTTCATAATCTCTCCTGTTTTTTATAATTTATTTGATCAGACAATTCGTTTAAATTTCTTCTCAATCTCCGTTTTCGTCATGGCAATGACCGTCGGGCGGCCATGGGGACAATTGTAAGGATTATCCAGTGTCAGCAGCTCGTCAATCAGTTTATCCGCTTCCAGAGCAGACATCTGGTGATTTCCTTTGACAGCAGACTTACATGCCATTGTAGCAAGTCTTGCTGTAAAAAGATCAAACGCGTCTTTCGCGCCTTCTCCGCTCAGATTGTCCAGCATTTCCAGAAACAGTTCTTCTTCGTGAAACCCATACAGATTGGCCGGAACTGCACTGATACAGTATTCCCGCCCACCAAAGGGTTCAATCTCAAAACCATACTTTGTAAAATATTCTTCATTCGCTCTTAATTTCGCCTGCTCATCCATATTCAAGGTTACCACAAGAGGCGGATTCAGATATTGAGATTCTATGGACTGTTCTTTAAATCTTTTCACAAAACGCTCATAATTTACCTTTTCATGGGCTGCATGCTGGTCAATAATGTAAAATTTATTTTCGAACTCAACCAGCCAATACGTATCAAACAGCTGTCCGATCAGTTTGTGACGGCTTCTGGACTCCGGTGCCAGCAGCTTCTCCTGAAAAAGCTCAAGCTGCTGTGGCTCCGGCAAAGGCTCCTCCACTTCTGGCAGGTTCTTAGAAATCTTTTGGCATTCTGGTTCTCTCTCAAGAATTTGGGGCGGCTCTTCTTCCACCACACTCTCCGGAATCTTGAGCGGCTTTTCTTCTGGATTTTCTTCTGATCCTTTCTTAGGAATTTCACGCGGCTCTTCTTCTGCCCCTCTCTCAGATATTTGAGGCTGTCCTTCTTTTGGCTCTCTCTTAGGAATTTCGCACTGCTCTTCTTCCTTCCTTGCGTCTGCCTCTGCAGCAGTTTTCAGGGTTCCCGCAAAAAGAGCCTCCTCTTCTTTACTAAATGGCTTTGCCTGATAAGCTGCCTGTTCCCGAAGCATACCGCAGGACTGACTTCCCATTTTGTTTTCCTGACAAAGCTGAGACCTTCTGTTTTTTTCAAAAGGCTCCGGAACACTTCCTCTGCTCACTGCTGCCGCTCTTTGTACACGCTCCTCTTTTCCCACCGGAACAACAGGAATCAGCTCTCTATGAAGAAGCGCATTATGAACTGCCTCGTAAACAGCATCATACACCTCTGCACCTCTTGCAAAACGGACCTCCAGTTTCCTCGGATGGACATTCACATCCAGATCATTTCCAGTCATCTGAATCTGAAGGGACACAAAGGGAAATTTATGCTGCATGACAAAGCCCTTATATGCATCCTCTATTGCCTTGGTGATAATATTGTTTTTCACAAATCTGCCATTTACATAGTAATTCTCAAAGCTTCTGTTTCCTCTGGAAACTTCAGGTTTACCGGCGTATCCCTCGATTTTCATAAATTCATTTTCATATGAAACCTCCAGAAGAGCTTTCGCCATATCCCGGCCATATACATTATAAATAACATCCTTCACATTATAATTGCCGGAAGTATGCAGCTTCACCTGTTTGTTCTGAATATATTTAAAAGAAATCTCCGGATGTGAAAGAGCCAGCTGTTCCATCATGGTTCCAATGTAATTTGCTTCTGAAGAATCCGATTTCAGGAACTTACTTCTGGCCGGTGTATTATAAAACAGATTTCGCACCAGAAAAGTAGTACCATCCGGTGCTCCCATTTCTTCCATGCTTTGTTCCACACCACCCTCGATCACATAGCGCACACCACTGATTGCAGAAGGTGTTTTGGTGATCAGCTCCACCTGGGAAACAGCGGCAATACTGGACAAAGCCTCACCACGAAATCCCAGTGAGGCTATGTTTTCCAGATCTTCAACTTTTTCAATTTTACTGGTAGCATGACTTAAGAATGCTGTTGGTACCTGAGACGCTTCGATTCCGCCACCGTTATCTGTAATACGGATCAGCTTCTTTCCTCCGTCTGTGATTTCCACAGTTACAGCTGTAGCACCTGCGTCAATTGCATTCTCTACAAGCTCCTTCACAACAGAAGAAGGGCGTTCCACCACTTCTCCTGCTGCTATTTTATCAATGGTATGTTTATCTAAAACTGCTATTTTTCTCAAAGTTTTTCTCCTGTAAAAGCAAGTCTTCTGTTACCATCTGTTTTTAATTTTATTCTGAAGATTATATAAAGTATTTAATGCTTCCATTGGTGTAAGATTTCCAATGTCAATATTTTTCAGTTCTTCAATAATATCATTATCCTGAACAGTATCAAATAACGACATCTGTGCCATATCCATTTCTACCTTAGGCTTCTTTTTCGGTGAAGCCAGATCCTTCACCGCAGCAGTTATATCGGCATCGCTTAATTCCTCAACAAGCTCCTTTGCCCTGCTAATTACTGTATCTGGCACTCCTGCCAGCTTGGCAACCTGAATTCCGTAACTCTTATCTGCACCGCCTTGAACGATTTTGCGAAGGAAAACAATGTCGTCTCCCTTTTCTTTGACCGCAATACAGTAATTAGTTACACCTGACAGCTTTCCTTCCAGTTCAGTCAGCTCATGATAATGGGTAGCAAATAAGGTTTTTGCCCCGCAAAGCCTTGTGTTGCTGATATGCTCAATCACTGCCCAGGCAATGGCAAGGCCATCAAAGGTACTTGTTCCACGGCCAATCTCATCCAGGATCAGAAGACTCTTTGCAGTGGCATTTCTGAGGATATTGGCAACCTCTGTCATTTCCACCATAAAGGTACTCTGTCCGCTGGCAAGATCATCAGAAGCTCCAACACGGGTAAAAATCCGGTCCACAATTCCAACTGTAGCTTTATCTGCAGGAACAAAGCTGCCAATCTGCGCCATAAGAACAATCAATGCTGTCTGACGCATGTATGTGGATTTACCGGCCATGTTCGGACCTGTGATAATAGATATCCGTTTTTTATTGCTGTCAAGATATGTATCATTCGCGATAAACAGATCATTATCGATCATCTGCTCTACAACCGGATGACGGCCACCTTTGATATCTATAATTCCGCCTTCATTTACCTTCGGACGTACGTAATGATTGCGCTCAGCAACAAGCGCCAGGGATGCAAACACATCCAGACCTGCAATTGCCTTGGCTGTACGCTGGATTCTTATCACTTCCTGGCCAACTTTATCACGGACATTGGAAAACAGCTCGTATTCCAGGGCATAAAGTTTATCTTCAGCGCCAAGGATCATATTTTCAAGGTTTTTCAACTCCTCGGTAATATAACGTTCTGCATTTGCAAGAGTCTGCTTACGGATGTAGTTCTCCGGCACCAGTTCTTTAAACGTATTGGTTACCTCAAGGGCATAGCCGAATACACGGTTATATTTGATCTTCAGGGATTTGATTCCGGTACGCTCACGTTCCTTTGTTTCCAGCTCTGTAAGCCATTTTTTTCCATCTGTGCGGGCACTGCGGAATTTATCCACATCTTCGTTAAAGCCTTCACGAATAATGCCTCCATCCTTCTGGGCAAGAGGCGGTTCATCTACAATGGCGCGCTTGATCAGGTCTGTAATGTCTTCAAGACTGTCCATGTCCTCGTAGATCTCTTTCAGAATCGGTGCCTGAAAGTCCCTGAGAACCTGTTTAATATAAGGAATCATTTCCAGAGAAGAAGCAAAAGCCACCATATCTCTCGGATTTGCAGATTTAAAACTGATACGGCTGACCAGACGCTCCAGATCATAAACTGGATTGAGATATTCCCGGATTTCATCACGAAGCATTGGCTTTTCATTTAATTCTTCCAGTGCTTCCAGTCTTCGGTTAATCTCTGCGGCATCAATCAGTGGCTGTTCCACAAAAGAGCGAAGGGTACGCGCTCCCATAGCTGTTTTTGTCTTATCCAACACCCAGAGAAGAGAACCTCTTTTCTGTTTTTCACGAAGCGTTTCTACCAATTCCAGATTACGGCGGCTGGAACTGTCGATCAGCATATAACGTTCAGCCGTATATGGACGAATCGTAGTCATCTGGGAAAGAGCAGTCTTCTGCGTTTCCTTAAGATACAAAAACAGCGCTCCGGCAGCTATAATTCCACTGTCATAATCGCTGATTCCAAGACCTTCCAGATTGGTTACGTGAAAATGTTCTCTTAATTCTTTTCTGCAGGTATCATCATCGAAATACCAGGCATCCAGGGAAAAAATACAAATTCCAAGACGTTCTTTCAAATCGTCTGTGTCAACCCCACTCATAAAAAAGGAATCATTACATATGATTTCAGCCGGACTGAATTTGTTGATCTCATCAACCAGTTTCTGGCTATTTGGTACTTCTGTAAGGAAACAGTCACCTGTGGTAATATCCGCTATTGCACAACCAAAGCGGTCTGCTATGGAAACAATTGACATCAGATAGTTATTCTTGGATTCATCCAAAGAAGTTGCATCCAAAGTAGTTCCGGGAGTAACCACACGGATAACAGCACGTTTTACAAGTCCTTTTGC
>CAKRRX010000017.1 GCA_934394595.1 uncultured Blautia sp.
ATAAGTTCAGTCGATTGTCAACAGTTAATTTAAATTTTCTGAAAACTAATTTATTTTTCAGTATTTCAGAAGCAATTTCTTGCGACAGCTTGTTTATACTACCACTACCGCAAGGAGAAGTCAAGCACTTTTTACAAAAATTTTCATATTTTTTTGTACAAGATATTTTTACAATTGAGTGCTTATATATATACGACTTTTCAGCCATTGACAATCTCCCTTATCCGTGATAGCGTCACATTATCTTATAACCCTTTTTCACCAGGAGGTCTCACTATGTATCAAAATCCATCCCCTGATTTGAAAGAAAACAGCATACACGGCACTCAGTCTTTTCCATGTGCTTTTTATCAGACGCAGATGACCGGACATGGCCTTATGGTGAAGCACCATTGGCACAAGGAGGCGGAAATCCTCTATTTTCCCGGCGGCAGTTTCAATATGGAAATTAATATGGAAAATTTCGACATTCATTCCGAATGTTTTTACTTCATCAATCCCGGAGAACTGCACAGTATCCGCACTTCTTCCACCAGCGAGGTACAGGAATATGCTGTTGTATTTCATCCGGAACTGATCTGCTCTCCATTTTATGATTCATTTCAGTCACAGGTGATCCAGCCCCTGCAAAATGGTCAGCTGCATTTCCCAAGGTGCATTGGACAGAATCATCCTGCATTTTTACAGCTAAAAGAAATATTTCTTAATATAGTAGATACTTTTTCCAATTGCAGTTCCCCGGAACTTCTTACAATTGCAAATGACGCATTTCAGCTGACTTCCTTTCGGGCATCTGGCACTGTGTCTGTCCATCTTGCAGATCAACTCCTTATCAGAGCTTGTCTCATGGAGATATTTGCCATTTTAACAACGAGAAAGCTTTTTTCCCAGACTGAAACATCGGATAATCACCAGGTAGAAACAATAAAAAAGGCTATCACCTATATTCGTGAGCATTATCAGGAAAAAATATACATTCGCGACCTGGCCTCACTGGTGGGACTGAATGAACAGTATTTTTGCCGTTTTTTCCGGAAAGCCCTGGGGCTCTCTCCCATAGAATATCTCAATGAATACCGTATCCGCCAGGCAAAGCACCTTCTGAAAGACAGCGACCTTCCAGTCACAGAGGTCTGCCTGGACTGTGGCTACAACAATATGGGGAATTTTCTCCGGGAATTCCGGCGATATACCAGTACCACTCCGCTGCAATATCGCAAGCAGGCACAATAAAGTCAAAATTTCGTATTTTTTTATCATATTAAGGGAAGATTTTCTCCATATATGTATGTATAATGTACTCAATTCAAAGAACAAACCAATGCTTGTTTTTTTACAGTTCAGAAAAACCGTCACGGTTATCAGAGAAAATATTTTTCAGGAGGACTATATTGATATGGAAAGAAAATGGTGGCAGGATAAAGTAGCCTATCAGATTTACCCAAAGAGTTTTTACGACACAAACGGCGATGGAATCGGCGATCTGCCGGGAATTATAGAAAAACTGGATTACCTGAAGGATCTGGGTGTGGATATCATCTGGCTTTCCCCGTGTTATCGCTCTCCACTGGCAGATCAGGGATATGATATTTCCGATTATTATGATATTGACCCACGCTTCGGCACTATGGAAGACATGGACCGGCTGATCGCAGAGGCGAAAAAGCGAGATATGTATATCCTTATGGATCTGGTTGTCAACCACTGCTCTGACGAGCACGAATGGTTCAAAAAGGCCTGCGAGGATCCCGATGGAAAATATGGCAAATTCTTTTATCTGCGAGATAAAGAAGATGGAAAGCTTCCCACCAACTGGCGCTCCTACTTTGGCGGACCGGTATGGGAAGATCTTCCCGGCACCAACAAACAGTACCTTCATGTTTTCCATAAAAAGCAGCCTGACCTGAACTGGGAAAATCCAGAGCTTCGTGAGGAAGTTTATAAAAACATTAACTGGTGGCTGGACAAAGGCCTTGGTGGTTTCCGCATTGATGCTATCATTAACATCAAAAAAGCGCTTCCCATGCATGATTATGAGCCAGATCGTGATGATGGGCTGTGCAGCATCCATAAAATGCTGGAAGAAGCTAACGGAATCGGAGAATTCTTAGGAGAAATGCGGGATCGCACCTTTAAGCCTCACAACGCATTTTCCGTAGGGGAAGTTTTCAATGCAAAAGATGAAGAACTTCCGGATTTTATCGGCGATAATGGCTATTTTTCTTCCATGTTTGATTTTAACGAAACCATTTTCGGGGCTTCCGAAAAAGGCTGGTATGACTGCAAGGAAATCACCCCGGATGACTATAAGCGCTGCTGTTTTGAGACACAGGCAAAAATGGGGAATTTCGGCTTTGTTTCCAATATTATCGAAAACCACGATGAACCCCGCGGAGTCAGCCATTACATTCCGGAAGGTGACTGCTGTGACGCCAGCAAGAAAATGCTGGCAGCCCTGAATTTTATGCTTCGCGGACTGCCCTTTATTTACCAGGGACAGGAACTTGGCATGGAAAACGTGTCATTTAAGTCTATTGATGAGGTAGACGATATTTCCACATTGGATGAGTATAAGGTCGCACTGGATGCCGGATGCTCACCGGAAGAGGCACTTGCCGCAGTTGCCCGCCGCAGCCGCGACAATGCCCGTACCCCAATGCAGTGGTCAGATGAAGAAAATGCCGGCTTTACCACAGGAAAACCATGGCTTCGGGTAAACCCCAACTACACCAGCATCAATGCCCGTGCCCAGGTAAATGATCCGGATTCTGTTTTTAGTTTTTACAAGCAGCTGATCGCACTGCGCAAAAACCCGGAATACAAAGAAACCGTGGTATATGGCGCTCTTGAGCCAGTATGGGAAGACCGCCACAATCTGATGGCTTACTACCGAAAAGGAGATAAAACCCTGCTGGTTGTAGGAAATTATCAGAAAGAGGAACAGACCATCACACTTCCTGCTGCCTGCAGGAAAGTACTGATCAATAATTATCCGGATGTGAATCTTTCCGGACTTACCGCCCAGCTTCACGGCTACCAGGTTCTGGTTCTGGAGTGTATTTAAAATATTTTTTTAAAGAGCGTGTTCCAAAAGGAGAAATCTTTTTGGAGCACGCTCTTTTGATTTCCATTTACCTTTTCCCAAAACTATGATATAATCTCAGATTATGAAACATTGTTCTATTGTATGAAACATTCAATATTTTATACGGAGGGATCACCATGAAAAAAAGACAACGACTTGCCTGGCTTATGTGGGGCATTATGATCATCACTTATATGCTGAACACTTTTCACGCAGTAGCAATGGGCGTGATCCGGCAGGATCTGATCCGCCAGTTTTCCCTGTCAGAATCCCAATATGTCCAGCTTACTAATGCATTTTCCTATACCTACATGCTGATGCAGATTCCTGCCGGCATCCTTCTGGACCGCATCGGCGCCAGAAAAATTTCTTTTCTTGGCAATCTTATAGCAGCAATGGGAGCCCTGCTATTTTCCCAGGGAGATTCTTATCTCATGCTCCTTGTGGGACGTTCTCTTATCGGCCTTGGCTGCTCTGTATGTTTTTTGTCCGTATTAAAAATCTGCTCCCAGTGGTTCGAAGACCGGATTTTCTGTACCATGTCCGGTGTTACATGTTTTGTGGGAATGATGGGTGCAGCTATGGCACAGGCACCTCTGGCCGCTTTGCAAAATATGGTTGGATGGAGAACTGTTTTCCTTGGAATTTTTGCCATCACTGCACTGGCTGCTTTTGCCATTCTCCTTTTCGTAAAAGACACCCCCGCTGCTTTTGGACTCCCGGAAATCCACCCGGCTACTGCCACCCAGAAGATCTCTCTTTTGGGGGCAGTAAAGGATATCTTGAAAAATAAGGCAACCTGGCCTCCTTTTGTCTCCTATGGATGTTTCTATGGCACCTATCTGCTGATGACCGGGCTTTACGGCACCAGCATGCTTCAGACCTATTACAAATGCACGGAAATCCAGGCTTCTTCTGTCCTCACCCTTGCAGTTTTTGGCTGTGCCACAGGAAGTGTGGTCATTGACTGGATCTCCGACCGCTTTTCCAACCGTCGCCATACTCAGTTTTTCTGCGGCATTGCCTTTCTATTTATCTGGATTCTGTTGAGAATTACACTGGGAAATGCTAAAATGATTTTCATGTATCCCCTTTTATTCTTATTTGGCTTTTTCAGCTGTGCCTATGCGGTATGCTGGTCCTGTGTAAAAGAATGCAACAATCCTTCCTATACCGGAATTTCCACTTCTATTGCCAACATCGGAGGATACCTGGGAAGCATTCTGGTTCCTACCATCACCGGATCTCTGTATAGTCAGGCTCCAGCAGGAAGCCTTGAAAGTTATCATACCATTCTGACAGCAGGCTTTGTTATCACCCTTGCAGGTGTGATCAGTGCCTGGTTTGTCCGAGAAACCGGAGGAAAAAATATCTATGACCGAAATCGAAAAAGATAAAGACTTTACCATCACAGCCGTAGACCGTGCGCTGGATATTCTCATATACATCTACCGCCAGGGCCACCCTGTGCGGGTTTCCGATATTGCCAGAGACATGGGACAGCACAAAAGTACCATTTTCCGTGCTCTGTACACCATGGAAAAAAAAGGCTTCATTGTGAAAAACCCGGAAAATGAGACCTACTGGCTGGGAATGAAGCTTTTTGCCATCGGCTCCTGCGTCCAGGAAAAAATGAGCATCACCTCCCTTGCCCAGCCTGTGGCAAAAGCCCTCTATGAAGAACTTCATGAAGTGGTAAACCTGTCTATTCTGGAGCTTCATGCCGTAAATACTCCCAAGATCATAGTAGTACACAAAGAAGAATCCGACACCCGGCTATTAAAAGCAAACCCTTCTGTAGGGAAATTCAGTGACTGCCACAGCTCTGCAGCCGGAAAATGCCTCCTGGCTTTCTCCGGGGAGTTTGACATTGATACTACCGCTCCTTTTGCGCTGCACAAATATACAGACCATACTGTGACCGACTGGGACACCTTCGTAAAAATGATCCACGAAATAAAAATCTCAGGCTATGCCCTGGACGATGAAGAGCGGGAATATGGACTTACCTGTCTTGGCGCTCCTATCCTTGACCGGTCTGGCCACGCCATAGCTGCCCTCAGCATTGCAGGCCCCAGCAGCCGCATGAAAGAAAATCTGGAACACAAGATAGACTGCGTCATAAGGGCTGCCCGTCAGATCAGCAATCAATATCTATAAATATTTTTTTAATTTCCTGTTGACATTTCCCGGAAGTTGTATATAATAAAGCCAAATTAAATAGAACAGTGTTTCGCACAATGAAACAGATTAAAACAAAGGCGTTTGAAATGCAGTAACCACTGCGTTGTCAGACGCCTTTTTTGCATTTACAAGAAGGAGGGAGTTTCAAATGAAATTTGCAGACAGAATGGATCTGGTGAAAGCATCCGGAATCCGATTTGTACAAAAAAAGATTGCATCCAAAAGTGATGTTATTTCTTTTGCCGCGGGCTTACCTGACGGAAAGCTTTTCCCGGTGGAGGATCTGAAGCGTCTCACTGATGAGATTTTTGAAAAACAAGGAAAAACCGCTCTTCAATACGGTATGACCCAGGGCTACAAGCCATTGCTGGAAAAGCTGGCACAGAGAATGAAAGAGAAAGAAGATGTCTCCTGCACTTCTGAAAACCTCATTGTCACAACCGGTTCCCAGCAGGGACTTGGAATGAGTGCCATGGCATTTGTAAATCCCGGCGGCATCGTTCTTGCAGAAAATCCGAGTTACCTTGGAGGCATCAATGCCTGCAGACCTTATGGATGCAGTTTCCTTGGGGTAGATACCGATGATGACGGAATCGTTATTGAAGACCTGGAAAAGAAGCTGGCAGCCCACCCGGAGATCAACCTGATCTACGTCATCCCAAACTTCCAGAATCCTACCGGAAAGGCCTGGACACTGGAGCGAAGAAAGGGATTTATGAAAGCCATTGAGCCTTATGATCTGGTAGTTGTGGAAGACAATCCATACGGAGAGATCCGTTTTGAGGGAGAACATCTCCCATCCCTGAAAGCCCTGGATACACAGGAAAAAGTCATCTACCTTGGTTCTTTTTCCAAAATCCTCTGCCCGGGACTCCGTGTTGCGTGGGTATGCGCAAAAAAAGAAATCATCGAAAAAATGGAACTTCTGAAACAGGGCATCGACCTTCAGTGTAACGAAATGGCACAGATGCAGGTTCTTGCATTTTTAGACAATTGTGATGTAGAAAAGCACATCCAGACCATCCGGGATGCCTACAAGCATAAATGCCAGCTGATGCTTTCCGAAATGAAAAAGCAGCTGCCACCTTACGTAAAATTCACCATTCCCGAAGGCGGCATGTTCATTTGGGCAGAGCTTCCGGAAAACATAGATGCCACTGCCCTTCTGGACACCGCAGTAGACCATGGAGTTGCTTATGTTCCCGGCGAATATTTCTACGCAAATGAAGAAGAAAGCAAAAAGAACACCATGCGTCTGAATTACACCATTATGAGTGACGAGCAAATCATTACAGGAGTAAAAAGACTTGCCGAAGTCATCAAAACAGTCTGCAAAGACTGATTTTCCCTGACAGTACAGAATATAAGAAAGCGAGGAACGTATTATGGAAGACATGAAAAAAACAAACGGAAAAACACCTGGTATGCTGTTCTCAGCAATCACTCTGGCCTTAGTAGTTGCCACACTGGTAGCCGGAATTCTGGTCTTTAATATGGATGAACACATTCTTCTGATCTGCTGTATCTGCATCATGGCCTTTGCCTGTGTGATCCTTGGCTACAAGTGGTCCGAAATCGAAGAAAGCATGATCAAAGGCGTTACAAAAGCCCTGAGCGCTTTGTTCTTTTTCTTCCTGATTGGTATGGCGGTAGGCGCCTGGGTCAACTGCGGAACCCTTCCTGCACTGATCCATTACGGACTGAATATTCTTACTCCTGCCATGTTCTTACCGGCAACTCTTATCATCACCAGTATTGTTTCCATCTGTATCGGAAGCTCCTGGACCACAGCCGGTACCGTAGGTGTAGTACTTCTTGGAATCGGCCAGACTATGGGACTTCCTTCCCCGCTGGTTGCAGGCTGCATCATCTCCGGTGCATACTTTGGTGATAAAATGTCCCCGATGTCTGACACTACAAACCTTGCCCCTGCTATTGCCGGAACAGATATATTCAGTCACATCAAAGCCATGCTTTACACCTCCGTTCCTGCATATATCATTGCTTTTATCGCTTACACAGTCATGGGGCTTCAGTATAAAGATGCTGCACTTGATGTAAAAGGAATCAATGAAATCCAGACTGCACTTGGCAATACCTTTACCATCAATGTAATCGTTCTTCTTCCCATCATTCTGGTACTGGTCCTGAGCATCCTGAAATGCCCTGCAATCCCGTCCCTTATGGCAGGTGTTGCAATCTCCTATCCAATTGCAGCTATTTATCAGGGAACCTCTTTAACTGATTTCTTCTCTGTACTGAACTATGGAAATGAATACAGCACAGGTGTTGACATTGTAGACGAGCTGGTAAACAGAGGTGGTATCCAGGAAATGATGTGGACCTTCTCCCTTGGTGTTTTCGCACTTGTACTTGGCGGACTGATCACAAGATCCGGAATCCTTCAGGTTCTCATTGGAAAACTGATCTCCAAGCTTCCAAGCCGCAAATGGCTGCCTATGTGTACAATCCTTACCGGAGTTGCAGGATGTGCCTGCCTTGGTGAGCAGTACATGAGCATTGTCGTAACCGCAGAACTTTACAAAGACGCTTATCCAAAGGCCGGACTTCAGAGAAGAATGTTATCCAGATGCGTTGAAGAAAGCGCAACGGTAACCGCCAACCTTTTCCCATGGACTACCGGTGGTGCCTACATGTTTGGCGCACTTGGCATTTCCCCATTTGTATATGGCCCATTTGCCATCCTGAACTGGCTCACCCCTCTTCTTGGCGCACTGCTTCCTCTTACCGGATATGGCCTTTTAGTGGAAAAAGAAGAAAAACCAGATTATAAAACTGCACAGGCAGGTGATCTTGCACATGAATAAAGTAAAAAAAGTGGCATATTACAATATGCCAGGGGATGTATCTTATGAAGAATCCCTTTTGAAAGAATGGAATATCTCCGATCTGGAGCTTGACCTTATAAAAGGAAATGATCCCAAAACTGACCTGAAAGGATATCAGGGACTGGTAACAGAATATACCCTCTTTCCCCGGGAGCTTCTGAAACAGCTCCCGGATCTGAAGATCATTTCCCTTCAAAGCATCGGATACGATGAAATAGACGTAAAAGCAGCCAGAGAGTTTGGAATCGATGTGACCAACGCTCCCGGCTACTGTGCCGAGGATGTTGCCCTTCACGCTATGGCACTGCTTCTTTCCCTTACCAGACAGATTCCTTTATTTAACGCCCAGACACATGAGGGAAAATGGGACTGCTTCGCCGGGCGCACCATGCACCGCCTTTCCGGCAAAAGAGCCGGACTGATTTCCTTTGGAAACATTCCCCAGAAGGTTGCTCCTATGCTGAAGGGCTTCGACATTCAGGTCTCTGCTTTTGATCCCGGACGCAGCGCCGAATTCATGGCACAGCAGGGAGTGGAAAAATGTGACACCCTGGAACAGCTGTTGGAAACTTCTGATTTCGTATTTTTACACACACCGCTTTTCCCGGCCACATACCATATGATCAATGCCCAGACTCTGGCTCACATGAAACCGGATGCACTGATCATCAACGTTTCCAGAGGTTCGCTGATTGACGAACCTGCCCTGATCCAGGCATTAAAAGAACAGCGGCTGGCTGGTGCCGGACTGGATGTACTGGAAGATGAAAAAAAACGTGGTACTGAGCTTTTTTCCTTTCCCAATGTGATCATTACTCCACACGCTGGTTTCCTCTCCGAGGAATCTCTGAAACAAAGCCGCCAGATGGCACTGAAGCAGCTGGTGAAAAGGCTGGCGCTGGAGGAAAAACCGTCTTTGCTGGTCAACTGAATCTGCTCCTTATCCAAAACAGGCAGTCTCTTTTCACATCTTCGAGACTGCCTGTTTTTTACCCTATTTCATTGGCGGTAAAGAGTTTTTTTCTATATTATCTGCAATATCCTTATTCGTCCAGTGTCACTTCCACAACTGTATCCCTCTCATCCGGCAGCGGATAGCTGTCGCAGGTGTCATTGTTCAGGAAAAAGAACTGGTTCTGTGAATACTCCTTCAAGTTCCAGTAATTTGTCAGGCGCACTTCGGAATTGTCGCTGACCCGGCGAAGCTTTTTGATCTTGCCGTGAATTCCGGTAAGCGGGATTGCCCCGGCCTGAGCTTCCATAACATGGGCGTAAATTTTGTTTCCTTTGCGGGTGTAGCGACCCCATTCCGGTTTGTCGATTCCGGCGTAACCGCATCCATAAATACTCTTGGAGTTCTCATCCATCCATTCTCCCACTTCTTCCAGGATTTTCACAGATTCCTTTGGAATGCGGCCTTTTGCATCCGGTCCCACATTCAGAAGTAGGTTACCGCCTTTGCTTACACATTCAACTAACATGTGAATGACCATCTCTGCTGATTTATAGTGATGATCGCCGGAAGCATATCCCCAGTTGTTGTTCAGGGTCAGGCAGGCTTCCCACGGCACCGGATCTCCCAATTCGTTGCGGATTCCAGCTGGCGGGATCATCTGTTCCGGAGAAGCAAAATCGCCTGAATATTCTGTAGGATCAGCAGTGAGAATAGAGCCGGAATCCTCAGCACTGCCCTCCAGCCGATTGTCCACGATCAGCCATGGCTGGATGGAACGAACCATGGAAATCAGTTCCTGTGCTTTCCACTTATCACACTTCATGTCGCCATAAGAGAAATCAAACCACATCAGATCCAGCTTTCCATAATTGGTAAGAAGTTCCCTGATCTGACCAAACATAAATTCCAGATAACGGTCAAAATTGCGGTTTTCATTGGAACATTCCGGATGATTCCGCATTGGATGGTGCATATCCCCATAATGTGGAAAATCCGGATGGCGCCAGTCAATGATGGAGAAATACAGACCCACCTTAATTCCTTCTGCACGAAATGCCTCCAAAAATTCCTTTACCAGATCCCTGTGGCATGCTGCATTCATAGAATTGTAGTCCGTAAGTTTGGTGTCAAAAAGGCAGAACCCGTCGTGATGCTTGGCTGTAAGCACTGCATATTTCATACCTGCTTTTTTTGCCAGGCGCGCCCATTCTCTGGGATTGTAGTTTTCTGCAGTAAACTCTTCAGTCAGATGGCAGTAATCCTCATGGGGAATCTGCTCCACACTGCGCACCCATTCCCCTCTTGCCGGAATAGCATACAATCCCCAGTGGATAAACATTCCAAAACGGGCATCACAGTACCATTCAGTACGTTTTGTTCTTTCTTCAATTACTTTATTCATTTTCATATCCTTTCCTGCAAATCACGCAAAATATTTTTCCAGCTCTCTTTGCATTTCCTCCGGGATTTCCCTTAAAAAGGAAAAATGTGGCTCGTTTGCTGCCCATGCAGCTGCTGTACATAGTGTTTTGGCACCTTCTTCCAGCCCTCGGGGCGAAATATATTCCACAGTATCATGTCTTGTATGCATTCCAAAGCCATCACGGTTCAGGGTCAGCGCAGGAACCCCTTTCCAGGCAAAAGTATTGGAATCGCTTGCCCAAACCTGGTTTTTGATCGTAACCCCAAGCCGGTTCTCTTCCATCAAAGCCTTCAATTCTGTGCAAACCGATGGATCCGCAGTTACCCCAAGCACATTTCCACCCAGAAGCTGCCCTGCAAGATCCACATTCAGATTAAAAACATGATTTCTCATTTCCGCCTCATGGGATTTCACATAGTTCCGGCTTCCCACCAGCCCCTTTTCCTCAGAACCAAACCAGATAAATTCCATGGTTCTGGCTGGCCGGTGTTCTGCAAAGTAATGGAAGGCTTCCATCACTATAGCCCCGCCGGACATATTGTCGTAAGCCCCAGGGCCTTCAGGGACAGAATCGTAATGAGCTGTCACTGTGACGATTTCTTCCGGAAATTCTGTTCCCAGAATACGCACTGCCACATTTGCAGACTTTCTGGAAATCTCACTCTGCCGGATATTCAGGCGGCACAGGGAAGCCTCTTTTTCCACAATTTCCAAAGCATCAAGATAATGGATAGACGCTCCTGGAAGATCACTTTCCTTTCGCCGGTACTGCTGGGGAATCCGGTCTTCACCTTTATCAAGGGGTGTGCCACATACTGTTACAAATCCCAAAATCCCAGCTGCCTTTATCTTATCTATCATAGCTTCGCGAATCGGATCACACACCAGTACCACAGCACCTTTTGCCTGTGAAAGACTGATATCATCTCCTTTTCCTGCAAAGAAAAATGGGGCGGTAATTCCGTCTTCCAATGTACAGGCACCGTTTAAATAAGCACGAACCGGATAAGATTTCTCATAGGGCTGGCAGATTACCAGTTCTGCTTTCTTCTGCTGAAAATCCGGGCATTGAAAAATTTCCATACGGGGTGTCTGGATATATTCCGCTTTTCCAGGCATAGCTGCCACCTGTTCTGCTGCTTTCAGGATGTACTCTGCTGCTTTGTGTTCCCCTTTTGTCCCGGATTCACGGACATATGCGGTATCTGCTACAAACTGATAGGCTCTTTGTCCATCCGGATAGATTTCTGTGTATTTCTTCATCATATTTTATGCCTCCGGCACTTCTTCCATAATACGAATCAGCATGTCTCCGGTTCCTACGTTATACCCGCTGGTTGCATAAATTCCCACAGCTTCCCCATTTGTTACAAGAATCAGGGGAAGCTTATCCGGATCCACGTACATTCTTCTTCCCAGAAGTTCAATGTTCTCCTCAAAGGAATCATAATAAATGGAAATATTGGGGAAGGTCTTCAAAACCTTTGCCAGAAGAGGATCCTGTCTGGCTTCTCCAGTGCGGATCATGAAGGAAATGGAATTATCAAATTCATGGAATTTTTCTGCATGTTCCAACATTTCGTTCAAAATATGTTCCGTAGGTTCCCTGCTTTCTTCCAGCCACATAAGGATCTTTTTGCCGCCTCTTGTAAGGTCTGCACCTGTTACAGGATTTCCCGCCGGATCTTTTACTTCAAATTCCGGAAGAGAAATCCGCTCCAGCATATCCCCCAGCTGTGCCTCACGAAGACGTAAGGTCTCGCAGTGTCTCTCATTTTCTTTTACAGTAATAGTCTTCTCCCAGGAGAACTGATTTCCATTTGGGAGACGGTTAGTAGTAATGATCCGATATGTGCCCGGAATCATGGCCAATTCCAATGTATCCTCTTTCCAGGTTCTGTCCGTAAGATTCAAAGAAACGAACTCATTTCCCACAAGCCGTCCAATGGTCCAGTTCTGATAATAATTCCACTGAGTACCTTCTTCCTTTTTCAGATAAAGGACTGCACTTTTCTCTTCCTGTTTCAATACTGACACAAAATGACCGGTCTCCCAATATTCCATTACATGACTTCCGGGATTCAGCCTTGCCGGAATACCAAGGGTACGGGCAATTGCCACAAAGAGTACTTTCTGAGAGCGGTTGGTTCCGATCCCGGATACCAGACATTCATAGGGCGTTTCCATTACAGTTTCCCGTTCATTATCAGGATAAGCGGTAATATGCCCCTTTATATAATCCCATATTTTTACTGGATTTTCACGAAAATCCGCTATCTGCCCCTTTGTGAAATAAGAAAGGATTCCCTTTCTGTATGGCCTGAGAAGCTCGTCTTCTATACGTGGATTCAGCACAAAACGAATGTATATATCCCAGCCAGTCTTTGCCCCTGTATCGGTTCCCGGCTTTGTGCCAAATCTCTTATCCGGATCTGGTTCCCGATACTGCTTTGCATAGACCTTTCCAGCTTCCAGATGCTCCTCCAGTACACTGCATACACAATCCGTATGGTCTTTTTCTGAAAGCACATCCACCATAGCCTGTCGAAGCTCTTTCTCCTCTTCTTTTCCAAGAAAGGCAGTCAGCTCCGGGTTCACCCAGTTTTCTTTTTTCTCCTTGCGAAGTTTATTGGCCTCATTCAGGCGACGGGTTCCTTCTGCTTTTTGCTGAGCCGTTGGCATATCCGGATTCACCGGAGTATCCACTGGCGCAATCACATCTACTGCTTTCCAATCCTCGTTGGCCACTGGCTCACCGGTAAGCATAAGGGTAAGCTTCTCTTCCCTTCTGGTATCCATATCAGCCTGGGCAAAACCCTCCATCCCCGGACAAAATGCCAGAACTCTTACGCTTCCCAGACCAGTCAGTAAAGAGACACTGCCCTGGTCATCTGTTTTGGTTTTTGCGATTGGAAAATATTCACCCATATTTAATACCTGGAACTGCACCTTAGCCCCTTTTACCGGCGCTCCACTTTTATCCGTTACCTTAACAGAAATATTTTTAGTCTTTGCATAACGGGCTGTTTGGTTCAGCATAACAGCTGCACCTTCTTTTCCGATCACTGTTTCTCCTTCTGCCGGGAAAAGATCAAATAATCTGGAATGCACCATCATGGCTCTGGAAGAGGCATTGGTAAACCATCCTTTGTTAAGAATCATAAGAGGCTCACAGGCTCCTGTGAAATACCATTTTCCCTCGCACCACAGTTCCACCCAGGCATGATTGTCATCGCAGTGTGACCACCGCGGCACATAAACCTGACGCGCCGGAATTCCCACACTTCTTAATGCATTTACAAGAAAAACAGATTCCTCTCCACAGCGTCCGTAGCCTCTTTTGTACACAGTAAGAGCCGGAAGGGTGCGGTCATCTCCACTGTGATAGGTGGCTTCCTCGGCGCACCAGTAATTTACCTCAATTGCTGCATCTTTTGCTTTTTTTCCTGCAATACGATTCTCTAACTCATTCCAGAAAAAGCTTCTGCAAGGAAGAATCTCCTCTTCATTCACTCTGTGATCCAGAACATAGTTCAGGAACAGTTCTTCCGGCAATTCCTTTACCCGTTCCAGATTCTGGTAAAGAAATAAGCCATGGCTGGCAAAATCTTTTATAGTTTCAAAAGAATAATTCACCAGGTCACTGTATGGGGCAACAACATACAGGTATTTCATGGCAAGAGCCAGATCCCTGTCACAATTTTCCAGCTTTTCACAGATTGTCTTAAGAGGCTCTTTATCTGCTCCGAGCTTTCTGATCAACTGTAAAAATTCTTCTTCAATTTTTTCCTGACTGTTTTGAAGAAACATGTATTCATCCTCCTGATTGAAGTCAAATTAAGCATTTTGCGCTATTATAGAAAACGCCCTTTCACGAAAGAACTGTTCTTTTTTGTGAAAGAGCGTTTCCAAATCAGCAATAGCCGTTTAATACTTTCCGGGCATTTCGTACTTCCTGTTCACTGGTTCTGAAAACTTCATACTCACTTAAAGACGGTAAGCCCATACTCACCCCTTCTTTGCGATACTGCATTTTGCTGTCCAGCAGGATTTTACCCGACATATGATAATCTGTGATTCCAGTTTTTTCATAAATGGAAGAAATAGCCTCTGCATTCACACCGGCACCTGCCATAATATGAATACGGCCTGCACTTTTCTCCACCAGTTTTGCAAGAAGAGCAGACCCTTCTGCACAGCTGTTCTTCTGTCCGGAAGTAAGAATAGTGTGAAAACCAAGAGAAATTGCCTGCTCAAGAGCTTCCATCGGATCTTTGCAGACATCAAAGGCTCTGTGCAAGGTCACAGACATTCCCTTCGCTTCTTCCATAAGCAATGCCAGCCGTTCCACATCAAGAGAACCGTCCGGCTTCAACATTCCGATCACCACGCCCTGAGCACCCAGTTCACGGAACCTTCTTACTTCGGAACGGATAATATCAAATTCATAATCTGTATAACAAAAATCACCGAATCGCGGGCGAATCAGTGCATGGATCCGGATGTCACTGTGCTTTCGAATCTCGCAGAAAAGACTTTCCGAAGGGGTTGTCCCTCCGATAACCACATTTCCGCAAAGCTCAATTCGATCCGCTCCACCTTTTTCAGCGGCAAGTACAGATTCCACTGAATCTGCGCATACCTCCAAAACAAACTTTTCCATATCCTCTTTTCCTTTCACTCAGCCTGAGCTACACTAGTATAATACCACTCCCAGGGAATCCAGCATATCCTGCATGGACCTGTCTGGAAATTCATCGGTAATAATTCCGTCCAGCTGATCAAGCTGTGTAAATTTATAAGATTCATTAAAATAAAATTTTTCTCTTTCCATTACTGCATATTTGTGACGGCTGCTCTCTATCGCTGCCTTTTTCGTCAGCCCGTCCTCGACCCCCAGTGTGGTAATGGTATGGTCCATCATATCAATTCCGCAGCTTCCCATAAATGCACGGTCAAAGCTGTACTGCCGGATCACCTGTATGGCTGCAGATCCCAGAAAACCGTTTACTGTAGGATACATGATCCCGCCTGTTCCGATAGCTGTAATCTTGGGATTCTGGGCAAGGAGCTGCAAAATATCAATCATATTGCTCACTACAGTAAGCTGTATCTGAGACTTTGCAAGAAGCTTTGCCAGTTCAATATTTGTAGTGGAAATATCCAGAAAAATAGCTTCTCTTTCGCGGATCAGATTCATGGCCTTGGCCGCGATCACTTTTTTTCTGTCTACATGATAATTTCTTCTGTCAATAACATCTCTTTCCAGGGGATAATCCTGGGAAAGAATAGCTCCGCCATAAGTTCTTTTTAATTTTCCGGCATTTTCAAGAGTTTTCAGATCTTTGCGGATACAGTCCTCTGTTACCTGGAACAGCTCGCTTAGCTCCCTGACACGGACCTTTCCCTGTTCCTGAAGGACTTTTTCAATGGCTTGCTGCCTTTCTTCAATAAACATCCTTCTTTCTCCTGTTCTGCTGTTTTCTTCTTATATAGCCATCCAAACTCTGTCAGAGCATATTTGCACAATTATTTTGTGCATTCGCTGCATGCGACAAAGTGTCCAGGCTTTACCTCAACCAGCTTCGGCTGGCTCTTATGGCAGCCTTCCTTACAAACCGGACAGCGACTGCAGAATTTACACTCCTCTCCAAGTCCGATAGGATTTGGAAGAGTGCCCTCAAGCATAATTCTCTGGCGGTTCTTCTCAATATCCGGATCCGGGATCGGAATGGCTGAAAGAAGAGCCTTGGTATAAGGATGCATAGGATTCTCAAAAAGCTCCTCACTGTCAGCAAGCTCAACAAGAGAGCCCAGATACATAACACCGATACGGTCACTGATATGCTTTACCATAGAAAGATCATGGGCAATAAACAGGTATGTCAGTCCACGTTCTCTCTGAAGCTGTTCCAGAAGATTGATTACCTGAGCCTGAATAGAAACATCCAGAGCAGAAATCGGTTCATCACATACAATGAAATCCGGATTTACTGCAAGGGCACGGGCAATTCCAACTCTCTGGCGCTGGCCGCCGGAGAATTCATGAGGAAATCGATCTGCATGCTCTGCCTGAAGTCCAACAGTTTCAAGCAGCTCAATTACCTTGGCATTGCGCTCTTTCTTATTTGCGGCAAGACCATGGGCATCAATTCCTTCTGCCACAATATCCAGGATCTTTCTTCTCGGATTCAGGGAGGCATAGGGATCCTGGAAAATCATCTGCATTCTTCTGCAAAGCTCATGTCTTTGCTTTGCATCAAGATTTTTATCAATTTTAAGGCCATCAAAGGTTACACTTCCGGCTGTGGGCTCATAAAGATGGATTACCGTTCTTCCGAAAGTAGACTTGCCGCAGCCGGATTCTCCAACCAGGCCAAGGGTTTCTCCTTTGTAGATCTGAAGGGAAACATCATCCACTGCTTTCAGAATCTTTTTATTTCCAACATCAAAATATTTCTTCAGGTTCTTTACATCAAGAAGTACCTGCTTGTCATTATTTTTCATCCGTATTTCCCTCCTGTGCCATCTCATCCAGCATCCAGCATGCAGATTTGTGATTCTTGCCGCATTCGGTATACTCCGGCATATATTTCTGGCAGACTACCATGGTCTCCTGGCATCTGGCTGCAAACGGACATCCCTGTGGCGGGTCCATCAGATCCGGAGGAGTTCCGGGAATGGCCTGAAGCTCTCCACCTTTTTCATGGGCTTTTGGAATAGAGCGAAGAAGACCTTTTGTGTATTCATGACAGGGATTGTGGAAGATATCTGCCACATCACCGGTCTCTACCAGCTTGCCCCCATACATAACAGCCACACGATCCGCAATATTTGCCACAACACCAAGATTATGTGTGATGATAATGATAGAGGTTTTGATCTTTTTCTGAAGATCACGCATCAGATCCAGGATCTGTGCCTGAATGGTTACATCAAGAGCGGTAGTCGGCTCATCTGCAATCAGTACTTTCGGATCACATGCCAGTGCAATAGCGATCACCACACGCTGTCTCATACCACCGGACAGCTGGTGAGGATACTGACTGTAACGTGCTTCCGGATTGGAAATACCAACCAGGGAAAGAAGCTCGATCGCTCTTGCCTTACGATCAGCCTTGCTCATGTCTTTGCGATGCTCGCGAAGCATTTCTTCAATCTGCTTTCCGATTTTCATTGTGGGATTCAGAGAGGTCATGGGATCCTGGAAGATCATGGCGATCTCACTTCCTCTGATTTCCTGCATCTGACGCTCTGTATATTTGGTCAGATCTTTTCCCTCAAACATAACGCTTCCATCTACAACTTTTCCATTCTTGGGGAGAATTCCCATAACCCCTTTCATGGTAATGGATTTTCCGGAACCGGACTCACCAACCACAGCAAGGGTCTCCTGCTCATTCAGATAAAAATCCACGCCGCGCACAGCCTGTACAACACCTTTGTGCGTTTTGATGTGGACTGTAAGATTTTTTACTTCTAATATTTTTCCCATAGCTGTACCTACTTTCTCATCTGCGGATCAAGGGCATCACGAAGTCCGTCGCCCAGGATACTGAAACATACCATAATCAGTACAATAACGATAGCCGGGAAAATCAGTACATGGGGATAGTTGCTAAGTACCTGATAACCACCGTTGATCAATACACCAAGGGACGCCTGGGGCTCTGCCAGACCAATACCGATAAAGCTTAAGAATGCCTCAGTAAAGATGGCACTTGGAATCGTGAACATGACGTTGATTACAATAACACTGACGGTATTCGGGATCAGGTCTTTCATAATAATATTGAACTTACTGGTTCCAAGGACCTGAGAAGCAAGCACGAATTCCTGATTTTTCAGCTTCAGGATCTCAGCACGAACCAGTCTGGCCATATTTACCCATCCTGTAATGGAAAGGGCCGCAATAATAGTTCCCACACCTGCCGGAAATGCCATCAGGAAAAGGATTACGATAATAAGGCTTGGGATTCCTACCAGTACCTCAATGATACGCTGCATGATAGCATCCACTTTTCCGCCCAAAAGTGCGGAAACTGCGCCATAAAGCACACCTACTACGAGGTCAAGAAGAGCTGCTACCAGAGCGATCATAAGAGAAATTCTGGTTCCCATCCAGGTACGTACCCACAGGTCACGGCCGAACTGATCAGCCCCAAAGATATGTGCTTTGCTTGGGAGTCCGTATACATTGCTGTAATCGGTATCCCTAAATGAATATTTACTGAAGATCGGGGCAAAAATAGCAAGCAGAATAATCCCGATCAGTATAAATAATGCCACAACTGCGGCTTTGTTCTTTTTCAGCCGGATCCATGCATCTGCCAGCATAGTGGAAGCAGGAGCTGCAATATGCTCTTTTTCAGAGGCTTCTACTTTCGCTTTCCGAAACATGCTGCGGTCAATTTTTGATCTGTCCACTGTCAGCTCTCCTTTCCTTTGGCGAGACGAATTCTCGGGTCAATAAGAGAATAAGCCAGGTCTACAAGCAATACAACCAGCATATAGAATGCTGCATAGAAAATCGTAATACCCATGATAACCGGGTAGTCATTTGCTTTGATGCAGTCTACAAAAAGGCTTCCGATACCAGGAATACTGAAAATATTCTCAACGGCAAGTGATCCTGTCATAAGGTTTACCACAATAGGTCCCAGGATTGTAACAACCGGAAGGATCGAGTTACGTACCGCATGGCGCATCAGCACCTTCATCTGGCTGAGGCCTTTTGCCCTTGCAGTTACAATGTAATCCTGATCCAGTACATCCAGCATTTCGGTTCGCATAAAGCGGGCAACCATAGCTGTTGCACTGAACGAAAGCGCAATGGACGGCAGTACAGAGCAATTCCATCCGGTCCAGAATCCAACCGGCAGAGCGCCCCATTTCAGTCCGATATAATACTGGAGAAGTGCTGCGGCAACAAAGTTTGGTACCGAGACGCCCAGCACGGCCAATATCATGGTCAGATAATCAATTCCGCTATTGTGCTTCCAGGCAGCCAGGATTCCGAGAATCAGTCCAATTGCAAGTCCGATCAGTACTGCCTGGATACCAATCAGAGCAGACGGTCCAAGACGTCCTGTGATAACCTTGGAAACGTCCTTATTTACATAAGTAAAAGAAGTACCCAAATCTCCCTTGAGCATGTTTTTGATATACTTTACATACTGCATGGGGAGAGAATCATTTAATCCGTACATTTCCAGCACCCGCTCCTGCTGCTGAGGCGTCATAATACTAAAACGCTCTGCATCAAAAGGTGTACCCGGAAGATTTTTCATCATGAAAAAGGTACAGGTCACAATTACCCATAAGGTGACCAGAATGTACCCTAATCTCTTTAATACATATTTCAGCATGACATCACCTTTTCTTTCTGTAAAAACAGACCGTATACCGGCTGTGAGAGCCACTGCTGTATACGGTCCGTTACTTATCCCTCAGGGAACTTTAACTGCATATGATCTGATAATCACTTCTCCAAATGATTATTCAAAAGAAGCATACTTGAACTCAAGCGGAACACCGATTGGGTGGCTGATCAGGTTCTTGACATTAGATTTTGTCAGAACAGCTGAGCCTCTGTGGTATACCGGAGCAACAACAGCATCCTCTTCTACGAGTTTCTTCTCAGCTTTGAGCATATCATCAAGACGAGCTGCATCATCTGTCTGAGTCTTTGCATCGGAAATCAGTGCATTGTAATCATCGTTATTGTAGTTTCCACGGTATGGAGTTCCGTTTGTCCAAAGATCAAGGTATGTCATAGCATCATCATAGTCAGCGCCCCATGCTGTAACAGCGAACTGATAGTTATTTGCATCCATCAGCTCTCCACGTCCCTGTACAGTCTTGGTGTCGATCACTACGTTAAGACCAAGTGTATTGATCAGCTCACTCTGGATAAATGTCGCTACAGATTTGGAAACAGAATCATCTGCTACAAGAAGAGTAACTTCTGAAGGTGCGCTTCCAAGCTCTTCAACTGCTTTATCATAATACTCTTTTGCCTGCTCCGGATCATATGGGGAAACATCTCCGTTCAGTTCACGGAAGGTCTTCTCACCATCACCTGTCATGCCGTCTGCTACAAGGCCAAATCCAGGAGCAGAACCATCAGCAAGGATGTTATCTGTGAGAGCACTTCTGTTCAGAGAAAGAGAAATAGCTTTTCTCATGTTTACATTGCTCATAACATCATCTGTAAGATTGAACTGGATGTAGTTTGTACGGAAATCAATTTCCTGGCTGAATTCCGGATCATCCTTATATGCTGATACATTTGAAGAATCCAGCTTAACCTGGGAAAGCTCTCCTGCCTGATATGCATTTAATGCAGCTGCTGCATCTTTGATAACACGAACCTGTGCATCTGCGATCTGTACATTGTCTTTATCCCAGTAGTTGTCATTCTTAGCAAAAGTAACGCCTACAGCCGGATCATAATCTGTGATCACATATGGTCCGCAGTAAAGCATATTGTCCGGTGAAAGAGCGAAGTCTGTACCCTGCTCCTCGCAGAATGCCTCGTTAACCGGGAAGAACATATCCATTGTAGTAAGATTCAGGAAATATGGTGTCGGGCTCTTCAGCTGAACTTCCAGAGTCTGATCATCAACTGCCTTAACACCAACCTCAGAAGCATCTACGCTTCCCTCATTGTACTCCTGGCCATTTACAATGTAGTCTGTCATGATGAAGCTGTATCCGTTTGTGGCATCAGCGCTCATCTGTTTCAGCCATGCGTATACGAAATCAGCTGCTGTAACAGCCTCACCATTGCTCCACTGGATTCCATCTCTTAAGTGGAAGGTATAGGTAAGCTTGTCGTCGGATACCTCGTAGGTATCGCAAAGTGCCGGCTGCGGCTGATTGTTCTCATCCATACGGAACAGACCCTCTTCAGCCTGGTTCAGAACCAGAAATGCATTCTCCTCGGATGCAGCCCACGGTACCAGAGTCTTGATCTCGAAATCAGTAGCAACGCTAAGAGTCTCACCCTCTGCGAATACTGCTGATGCACCTGTAACGGTCATGGTGAGTGCCATACCAAGTGCTACTGCTGCTTTCATCATTTTCATAATTTTTCTCCTTTCTTATCTGTATCTCTTATAAGATACGATAGTAAGCCCGTATAGTAAAAAAACATTTTCTACGCCTGCAACCCAGTCACGATATCATTTCATGCTCCTTTGCATTCATAAAAAATGTTCTTCTGCCTACTGCTTTTTGTTAAATTCAGTATATCAAAGTGTTGAAGTATTGTCAATTGTTTTTTATTATTTCTTATTGTTTTTTATTGTTTGAAATTGTTTCTGTATCAAATGAGTGACAACAGTTCAAAATCTACTGAAGCTTAACATCCTTCCTGCTGATCAATCCATTTTCCAGAGGATACCAGGTTTCCAGATACTGGTCTTCCTCGTCTTTCAGATCCAACAGGGTCCTGGACGAAACCAATTCACCGGATGGAGCTTTTTTTCTGGTTTCCACCAGAATATAGGCAGCTCCATTCTCCGGCTTTATGGCATCCGGCACAGAAGTGGGATCATAAATTACTTTTTTCAGAACCTGGTTGGCAGCATTCATCTGGTAAACTATGGTATCTACCGGCCTGTACATAAATGCAAACTGCACAGTAACTTTGTCCGCTTCTTTCCTGCTTTTTCCGTTTTCTGTAAAAGTGTTTTCCGCTGTGAGGGTAGCGGACATGGTGTTTTCCTCACTGTCACTGCTTCCATTAGAATATCCGTTTCCGGTAAGTGCATAAATTTCACCGTTTTCACTTTGAAAAACAGGGTTTACATAGTGTGTACTGTCACCTTTTCCACCTGCGATCTCATAGACCGTACCGCTGATTTCCCTGCTGTCTCCTTCATCTGCAACACTGTAATTCAGATATGGATCACTGATTCCAGCTGAACAGATATTTTCTGCTGTCTCATTTCCCTCTTCATCCCTGGTCAATGGCAGAAGGATATATTCTCCCTCTATATCACCAAAGGAGATTTTCCACTGGGATGCACTCTCCCCAGCCTGCTTATCCACAGTTGCCACAAGCTTTCCCTCATATTCGCTTCCGCTTCCCACTGTGATACTGTCTCCGTTCATCACCTGGGAAGCATGGTCATTGAGATAGCGATCCATATCATAAAGATCTAAATGTTCCGATGTGATAAAAGCTCCAATCAGCCTGTCCTCACCTTCTTTGGCGCCGGCATCTGGATTTGCCAGGGTACAGCCTCCAAGCAAACCTGTGAAAAGAATTACTGCAAAGCCTGCCATACCTTTCAAAACAGAAGTTCTCACATTATTTTTGATTTTATCCCTCATTTTCATCCTCCTCCAGATTTCCGTCAAATTTCAGGATATCACCTACGTCACACTGCAGAAAATAACAGATTCGGTTAATGGTATGAAAGCGGACACCTTTCGCCTTTCCGCTTCGCAGGACTGACAGATTGGCTTCTGTGATATTCACCAGGCTGCACAGTTCCTTGGAAGTCATACCACGCTCTTTCAGAATTTCTTCCAGGCATACTTTGATTGCCATAAACCTTTTCCTTTCTTTTCAGATAAACAGATCGTTATCCTTCTTCAGCCTCTGCATTTCCCGGATGTATCTGGCAAACAGCTGTATTGCCAGCACAAAAGCAAGGGAAAACACAGGAATACTCACCACATAATCCATCTGATACAGCTGGTTTCGGAAAAAGAGCTGTAAGAGATTAAATCCCACATCTGCCACAATCGTGATGATCAGAGAGAGAGTACAAAAACGAACCAGTTTTTCAGTAAATACAACGTTCTCTTCCTGGTACATCGCCTCTTTCGACAGATCCAGCAGCTTCCTCGCGCCGAAAATCACCAGGATATTCAATATGCTAGGCAATATTTTGATCAGAAAATGGAGAAAAAGAAATACATAGGTGGTGTTCAGTTCAAAAAGAGTAATGTAGCCGCCGCTTACTGTCACACCGGTATTTCCAGAACGGACACTGGAAATATTCTGCAAAAGGCTTCCCAGTTCAATACCCAAAATCTCATATACCAGTATCACGTCCACTGCCCCCAGCAGAATTCTAATGCCTTTTCGTAGTTTTCCCCCATCTGCCTTGGTGTACTGCAGCAGTCCACGAACCAGCAGATAACCAAAAAGTACAGAATAAAAGGTGCTTCCAAGAGACCATTTTCCAGAATCCATAGTCCCGGTGTTGATAAGTCCGGGATTGATCATATAGTAAAAAACAAAGAAAAGCAAAATACTGAGAAACAGAAGCATGATGTCAATTTTTTGCGCCTTTTGCTTTTTTCTAAAAAAGAGCCAGATTCCGGTGGGAATAAGACAAAGCAGAATATAAAGAAGAACTGCGATTCCATTTCCCACAGCACCGGAAAGAGACAGCCAACGAAGTCCTACGCCCAGCTGTTCAAAAGGAAATGCGATCAAAGATGAAAACAGGCCGGATACGCTATACTGCAAAATACAAAAAAGCACACATGCCGCAGCTTCTATTGCCAATATGGTCAGCAGCTTTTTCTCTTTTATAACTACCATAATAACCTCCTTTATAATTATTGTTTTTCGATAATTTATACTTTGATTATAGCGCAAAATTATCGTTTGTCAATAATTTTTGGAGACTCTTTTTATGTTTGCCTGCCACAAGGCGTAGTCGCAAAAAAACAGCGCTCTCATCATTGTAAGATAAGGCGCTGCTTTTATACTTGTTGATATTTCCCGCCAAAGGGGAGAATCAATGTGTGGTTTCTCCCAGTATAATGCGGATCAATGTCTTGTCCAGCATCAAAGTGCGGTTCCAGGGATTGATAATGACTCCGCTGATCTGTCCCTCTGACAGAGCTGCTTCCAGAACCTTTTGGATATCAGTCATAAACGTGGACATCACACTTCCACTGCCCTTCAGTTCTTCCTCAAAGCTGGTAAATACAGCCCACCAGCTGTTTCCATCTGCGGTCTGTACAGCCTGAAGCTTCATCTGCTCTCCGCTCATACCAGGCTCCACTGCAATGATCATCTGACCATTTTCTCTCATCCGCCTGCGCACTACAGTCAGAGCATGAGCCAGAAGTTCCTGTGTAGGCTCCTGCTGCAAAGCTGCAATGGCCTCCTCGATTTTTTCATTTCCATATAAACCTTCATCGGTCTTTTTGTCCATAGTGATCTGAATTCCTCCTGTTATGACTTTTTCCCGGAAATAGTAAGCGCATTTACGCAGACAATTCCTTACCTGAAATCTCCTGTTATATCAATCCCACAGAAACAAAGTAAAATATTTCTGACAATAAAATAAATGACGATAAATAGCAGGAATCCCACATTGTAATAAAGATTAACCGTTGTTATTTTGCTGCTTCTGCCGTTTTTTCTCTGTCTATGAACCAGAATCACCTTCAAAAGATTCAGGAAAATGTCCACCAGAAACAACAGGGTAATAGGATTGTATTTCAGGGACTGAAGAAAATGTCCGTCAAGCAGTGCGAAAAAAGCTCTTGTTCCGCCGCATCCGGGGCAGTACAGTCCCAGATGGGTACGGAAATAACATTCTGCTGTAACAGTTTTTATTATGTAGTTCATGGTTATTTTCTCTAAAAGATTGGAGACTTAGGATTGGAACTCTTTCCTGTGCCGCTCTGTCCGGCACCACCTCTGGAAGCTCCGGTATTCCCCTTTGCAATTCCTGCTTTGCCTTGCGTAGTTCCGGTTCCACTTTGTGATGTTCCGGCTCTGTTTCCAGCCGCTCCGGCTCTGCTTCCGGTGGTTCCGGCTCTGTTTCCAGCCGCTCCGGCTCTGCTTCCGGCCGCCCCAGTCATTGCCCCTGCATTGATCAGCTGTTCCACAGCTCTTAGCATTGTATCCTTCAGGCTGCTTTCCCACATGGTAACAGTAGGACTGAGTTTCTTATACATGGAAAGAGACTGCTGCTTCTGCTCACTCAGATTCCGGGACTCCGGCATAAACAGGGTATAGAACTTGATGTTCACCTTTTTTCCGATTTTTGCAATATGCATCAGAATGCCCATCTGTCTGCACTGGTCGGAAACAGCAAGGATTCCCCGCATCTTTTCTTCTCCGCTGCCAGACATGGCCACACATTTCACGGCTTTTGCCGTCACACCGGAACCATACTCCTTTGCAAAGGCAGACTGGAACTTATTCAGTACAGATGCTACACCTGGCACATTCAGCCCCTGGGGCAGAAGGATCTCTTTATTTTCATCACATACAGCCAGAGAGTAAGTCAGTATTTTTCCCTCAAATGCCAGATTTTCAAACAACCCATTATATTCATCATCACGCCATGCAAGGGCAGAAACATCAAAATAGATCAAATCATTAGCGGATTTTGCTGAAAAACCACCCGGCGCTTTTCCACCGCCATTGGTAAGGGAATGCAGGCGCTGCTGCATTTTCGTAGTCATATCTTTTCCATTTGTCAGCATGCTTTGCAAAACTGTAGTCTCAGACTGATAAGCTTTCATCCACATCAGCCCTGAAGCCACCAGTGCCAGCTTTTTCGAATCCTCCTCCGCTCTAAGGAACTCGCGGATCGGATCTCTCAGGACGGCATCGCCGCCTACTTTCTGTTTTGCATAAAATCCGGCAAGCACCACATCCGGATGATTCAGTCTGTATATTCTTCTGAAAGCCTTTTCCCCTTTCTGGAAATCAGAGGCAAGAAAATTGGAATCCACAGCCAGTCTCCAGATGCATTTTATCAGTTCCTCCACATCCAGCTTCATAATTTCATTGAAGTCTCTGTTGTTCAAAGTCCGCTCAAAATTTAGAATATAATTTTTTGCCTTACTGCGCTCCATGCTGCTGATCATGTCCCAGTAACCATTATTTACCATTCCATAATTGTTTTCCTCTATCATTTTGCAATATGGAATCCTGCACACTTTGTTCTGAAATTTCTCAAAAGAATTGATCATATTTTTGATTTTGGAAACAGCCTGCTTTTCCAGCTTGCGGATTTCCTGCGACTGATCTGCCTGACTGTTTACCTTTACCAGCTCGCCATTTACCCGTTTCATCTCGGCAATGAACTGGTTGGCAGACTGGATACAATTCTGCATACTGGCAATACTGCTTTTCGTATAACTGTTCAGCTGCTGTTCCGTATCATATTTTACTGTATTTTCATCAAAAAAATTCAACGCACAGTTTTTGGCATACTGCACCTGGCTGTTTACATTACTTTTCCCATTAGCCAATGCATTTTTATAATTTTTTATCTTTTTTTCCCTCTCAGCATTTTTTTCTGAAACACTGGAAGAAATGGAATAAATGATCAGGCCGATCACTGCCACGACCACGATCAGACAACATGTCTCCATGGAAATCTCCCCTTTGGTTTTTTATTTGATCAGATTCAGCCGCTCGATCATGCCATTGACATAATCCCGGTTGTCCTTCATTTCATCCAGCAGTGGGCCGGAAGTGTTTCCGGACAGGATCCACAGCTTTTTCAGCCGTTCCCCTTTTGCCTGCAATCCTCTGCATTCTGCCAGCAAAATAGCTTTTTCGGCCAGACAGCGCAGCTGCTCTGTCCGATCCTTTGCCTTCAGATACATATCCTGCAGCCTGGACAATCTGTCGTCTGTCTGAAAAACATATTTATCCTGCCAGTTTCGAAAGGCGATCTTTACTGCATATCGGATCTGTGGGAGAGTATGCAGTCTTGTATACAACAGTTCATCATCGGATGTGTCAAAAGCCGGATCAGGAGACACCCACTGGGTAATCTGCACCTCAAATGGCTTCATGGTTTTCTCATGATAAATAAGGGCACGGCCGCTGCGAAAAGCTGCCATACGCTCCAGCTGAAGTGGGGAAGCCGAAATTGCAGTACCGATCTGCTCTCTGTCATCCTGGGAAGTAAGTCTGTGAACCAGCTTCAGCCCGGTATTTTTGGTAACTTCACTGGCAAGTGCTGTAGGAAGCTGATCTGCGATAACAATTGCTTCCCGAAGGGCACGGACTTCCGCCAGCATTTTCACAATATAGGCTGTTGCAGATATTTTGGGATCTACAGAATCCGAACCTGCCTGCTGGGTTGATGGTGCAATGATATTGTGTGCCTCTTCAATAAATACCACATGACGAACAGGAAGAAGATTGCCGTTTTTATCCTTCCCGCCTTTGGGATTTGCCCGGAGACTTTCCAGAATATAGTGACATACCATCAATACGAAAAAGTTCTTCGCCTGCTCTCCCAACACTTCCAGTTCCACAATAGCGGAAATATTCAGCCATCTTTCCGGTTTTATGGTGGAGGTTCCCACATTAAACAATTCCCCTGCGTCCCGCTCCATCAGGCCACCAAGCCTTACCTGCAAAAAGGCTCTCACATTGCCTTTTAACTCAGCATCATAGCTGGATGCCTCGATTTCTCTTTGCAGATTGTCATAGACATCCTGAAGACTTGGATAAGGCAGTTTGCAGTCTTTTGTATTTACATCCTCAATATCCCAGCCAAGCTTTGTATAGGATCGCTGAATGGAGCTGCTGAGGAATTTATAGGTAGGCCCTTCCAGCACAAAAGACCCCTCAAATACTTCCAGAAGGGCGTTGATATGCTCACTTAACCGTACACCCACCGGAAATTCCATGGGATTCATCTGCAATGGAAATTTACTCTGCAGATGGGGCGAAAACAGACACACATCCTGCATTTCTTTATATGCCAGCAATGCTCGGTATTCTTTTTTCGCCGGTTCCAGCGCCAGAAATGGGATTCCGTTTTTTCTCAGCTCTGTGACGAGATGAAGCATGGTATTGGTTTTTCCGGAGCCTGGCATTCCGGTAAAAAATGCATGCTTTGGCAGATCCTTCAATGGTACTTTTACCGGATAACCGTTTTTATCTTTTCCCAGACAAATGCCATTTTCCACAGGTGCCGGTGCCGTCTCCTTGGGAAGCTCAATGTTTTCACCGTCATATAAAACCGGAAAGCGGAAAAACGGCGTCACTTCCTCCAGGCTGTAGGTAGTTGACCAGCCAGGCAGCGCTGCCTGATCCGGGAAATAACAATAAACTGCTGCCTTTTCTCCCATACGGCTTTGCACATGGAAAGCGCCGTCCCCATCCGGGCGAAGCTGTGCCGAGGAAAAATCCCCCTCGTCCAGCGCCTCAGAGCCTGCGGCATTCAACAGCATTCTGGCTTTAAAATCATCAGCTCCAAAGCCGTATAGATTCATCCGAAAATGTGGTGTTGTTTCCACACATGTAAGCCAGTTTTCGTATTCTTCGCAGATATCCTTTGCGTAGCTGTCAGATTTGAGGCTGTCAGCCTCTTTGGTCAGTTTGATATCATTTCCACCGCGAAGTGTCTTTAACACCGGTGCGAAACTTTTTCGTGTTTCTGCTTCCATGGAAACCGGGTACAGATCGATTCGAAATGCGCATGCCTGGTGAGGCGTATAGGCCAGGCTGATGGTTTCCATCATTCGGAACAGGTCATACAGCCTGGCATTTTCATTCATTTCCCAGGATGGCACATAATGAATAGCACTTGTCTGACCGGTCATGGGATTGTAAATGTCTGCTATCCGTTCTTTTTTCGTAAAGGTTGCTCCCGCTCCAAATGTGACATTTGGAAGTATTGCTTTTTTAAACGTAAAGAAATCGCTCAGCGGCGATTTCTTCAGCAGCGGCACTACCATCTGAACAGCTTTTTCCTCTCCCTGAATGAGAAAGAAGGCTTTCATTCTCTGTCCCAGGGGTTCTGATGGAATATAAGTGTAAAGCAAATGAATGCTGGTCTGGCTTTCCATACAGATTCCATGCCACTGGCGCAAGAAGCTTTCGTGGCGCTTCAGCACACCTTCCACTCCGGTGTCTGCCAGAGACTGATATTTATTTAAACTGAGATCTGGTATGTGATTGATCTCAAAACAGGCAATTCTCATGGATTTTTTCCTCGTATTTTCTGTCTTATCTGCGTGTCTTTATTTTCTGCTTCTGAGCCTCAGCTTTTTCCCTCAGGTCATTTAGCTCCTCTTTGGAATCATTCAGCATGTTCTCATATTCTTTATACATGTCCCAGCCTTCTTTCACCAGCTTGTCATCTCTGACAGCGTCCGTCTCCCAGACCATTCGTTCCAGCTGGGAAGCATGATCCCATCTTTCCTGCACCGCATCCTCCATCTCCCTGGTACGCTCTTCCATGGAATAGGCAATATCAGACAGGGTAGCTTCTGTATCTTTTTCATATTCTTTTGGAATATCCTCGGACAGCATTTCTTCCAGTTCTTTTAGAACCGGTTCTTTTTCTGTGTCGGAGAGTCTGTCATCCCCGGAAATTTCCCGGATCATATCTTCTACCTTCTGACCGTCACGGACATACCGTTCCCCCTCTGCCAGAACCTTCTCTGACAGTTTCACCTCGTCTGCATGCTCCCCGGACAGGATTTCTCTGCTTCCTGTAGGTTTTCTTTTTAGCTGTGGCCTTATGTACATAGATTATCTCCCGGTTATCCTTCTGTTTCGGATGTTTCGCTGCTGCATCTCGGCCTGTTCCATCTGAAGCTTTAATTTTTCCGCATATTCACGCTTCATATTTTCAAATTCTTCTTTTTTCTCATCTGCTGCATCTGCTGCAGCGGAAGTATCCACAGACGCAGCTTCCATATGAACCTCACGAAGGGAATCGGCCTGTTTTTCCATCTCATCGGCAGCATCCTGCATATCCAGAATCTGAGCTTCCAGTTCCTGCTGAAGCCGTTCCCGTTCTTCCGTTACTTCCAGATCATACTGATCCTGTAAATAAGAAAGGGCACTCTCCAGCTGATCGATCAGCTTTTTCTTGTCCTGTTCTGAAATTCCGGAATTTTCTACTTTTTCAATCTCAGCTTCTATCTTTGCCTTGTCCGATACAAACTTTTCCCCTAATTCATGAAGACTGGTTCCTTCCAGTACATTATCTTCTGCCTGCTCATCCATTGCCCGGCTGTCAAGTCCTCTGCTAAGTCCCATTGATCTGCCTAATCTCATAATGTGATCTCCTTTTTATAGCTACATATTTGGGAAATACCTTTTTCATTAAATTCTAATGCCACTATATGGTTTTTCTTTTACTGAGTCGATGACGTAGCTACCTCTACAACTGTGAAATCAACTTTCTGTGAAACAATTCTTCCATTTTCTTTCCAATCACTTCCATCAAATATCTGCTCACTATAAGTTACAGTAAATTCATATGTTCCAGGCTTTCCCATACGAAACGTTGCTGAATATGGAGGCCCCCCAAACATTCTTGTCGTTAATACAAACCATTCCTTTGGACAATAGCGCACATCTCCTTCTTTTGGGGACAGATTATCCATTCCATAACCAGAAGCGGTAAAAGTAATTTTCGTCTCCGTTGTGTATTTAATTTTTGAACTAATTCCGATAATCGTATTTTTATTTTCATCAATATTTTTTTCTTCAGAACCTGAAATCGCATGTTGATTCTCATCCATAATGCATTCTTCTGAATCCAAATATACCTGTACAGCTCCAATTCCAGTTATCCCCAAAATAACAAGCACAAGAATCATTGCCACAATTCGCTTAGATATTCCTGTTTTCTGTTTTTCTCTCACCTGTACGAATGTAGGATCATCATTCTCCGGTGTTTCTTCTATAAATTCCTGTGCCTCTTCTATGTTATCCTGCACTTTTTCCACTAAAATTACTGAGTCATCTACTTTTAGCTTTTTTAAAACATTATAAAATTCTGCCATAGAAGAATATCTGTTTTCCGGCAGATATTCACATGCTTTCATTATTGCGTCTACCAATTCTTCGCTTCCAGAACAGGGGCGCGGAATTTTTTCCCCACTCATCCTTCTTGCAAGGGCATTTTCTCGATCCCTATAACTAATTTCTCTCGGTGCCGGTGGATAAAAGGGAAGTCTATTATGATTCAGCATTTTGTATAACACGATTCCCAGGGAATAAACATCAATCAACTCATCATACTGTTTTCCCAGATAAACCTCTGGCGCCATATAACTTTCTGTTCCCTTTTTTGATAAACCACCTGTAGTTTTTTCAATTGTTCGAGATATTCCAAAATCTCCTAGTTTGAAGTTTCCCATAGCGTCTACAAAGATATTCCCTGGCTTAATATCCCGATGCATTACCCCTTGATCCACTGCATAAGCCAACACACTGCACATCTCACATCCTAAATTGAGTACCGTCGATTCCTGAATATCATGACTCATCTGCCACTCTTCCAATGTCTGCAAAAGCTCCATACGGATCAAAATATCCCAACCTACTGTATTTTCATGGGCAATAACAGTGTGATCTTCATATTTCACAATGTTTGGATGATCTTTCAGAGAAATCATCACTTTCACTTCATGAAGGATTTCGTCTACAAAACCTCTAAAATAATTGGAAATTGCCTCTTCACTCATTCCTTCACTTGCCACAGTCCTTATATCGGATACTGATTTAGGAATACGGATAACTTTCAATGCGGACTTAATTTTCTCTCCGCATAAATTTTTCTGTATCTCAAATACCTTACCAGATGAACCTTCCCCTATCTCCTGTATGATTTCCCAATCATCAAAGACAATACTTCCAATCGTATACTCCATCATTACAATTCCCCAGTTTCCTTGAATATTTCTTATGCTTCATAGTCAATCATACATCTGTAAATGATCAAACACATCTCTTCTCCTGCTGTAACTCCAGTCTCCTACATAAAGCCATCCACCCTGGCCTGTGCTTCCTTCTACATAAACCCAGTTTTCACTGTCTGTGTATGGAAAACGGACATTCTGGGGTGTCATTTCAGTTGCAACGGATGCAGCATCCCGTTCTTCATGGACGATCAGATTCTGTTTCAAATAGGCAAAAAAGTCGTCCTCCTCAGATGGGTACCGGAAATTCTTGCTGTAGGTATAGACATCCTGATTCATTCTGGTCAGTGTATTATTCTGGTCTACCATATACTGGGTCTCAATGGCCATGGTTCCCATTACATTGCAGCGGATTCTGGTTTTGATCACACCGCCATCTGCCACAAAATTATCCGGAGCTGCCGGGATCTGTCCAAGACGGATCAGCGTATCCCCTGTATATTTGAAAAAGGTACAGCAAGGGTCATCACTGGGACCATACTCATATACAATCAGTAAAATATTTTTCCCATCCAGGCTGACACCATATATATCATCGCTGACATACTCACCCATGTCCATAATCGTCATGCCATTCACTTCTAACATATAATTATTTTCTATATCATTAGGAGTATGATGACCGACGAACAACGCAACCGATTCATCAGTTCCATCCTGATTCACATCCAGATCAGTACTAAGTCCCAGCTTCACTACATGACCTGACAACATAGATTCCACTGCGGATGCACTGTCAACCTCCGTTTGTCCGCCTGCCTGTGTAATGTCGTATCCAGGCTGATCCAGCTGATAACCGGATTCATTTATCTGATGTTCCACATTTGCAAGAAACTGGGCATTCTGATATTCTGTCGCACTTAACAGGTTGTCTGTAAAGTTCTCCGGTGAAATCGTTCCGCTATACCAGCTTTTGGAATTGAAATAATCCATCAGTTCCTGAGACTTAAACAAACGCCCCCGTCTGGCATAAATCTCATTTTTCGCATAGCAGACTGCCTGCAGGCTCAGCCCTTCTACATCTGCTGTTGTCAGTACTGTGTCTGCACTTTGAGGTAAAATATAATCTGCAGAAGCTGCCTGTACCGTCTCTTCCAGATGCCATCCGCCATCATTTCCATTGCCTGTATATATGCCCATAGCTGACAGCACCACTGCTGCAGCCAGTAAAACCGATCTTATATGTCTTCTCTTCATGCAAATCCCTCCTGGTCAAAAACCATGTATACCATTCGCCTAATTGTCCCGATTAGGGGTGCAATTTCACCAGACAGCGTTTTCTGAAAAAAGAAATTCCGTAACACAGAATATGGTCATAATCCTCCTCATATTCTTTCGCATACATGCGATCCTCAATCTGCGTCAGAGCTTTCTCGCAATCAACTGACATGCGTTCTCGAGTTTTTGAATATTTGACTTCAAAAACTGCCACTCTTCCGTTAACATCATCAAAAACGGTTACATCGCTTCTTCCCTCGCCATGTTCCTTATTGGATTCCACCAGATAGCCGGCTCCTGCAAAAATCCCGGCAAGAAAGGCGTGATAAAAATCCTCTTTATAATCATGATAACTAATCGTTTTTCGAAGGAGTTTGCTCATCTCCTGGGTTAATATTTGCGCATTTCCATCCCATACAGCATCAAATAATTTCTGTCTGTCCCAGGTTACCGCACTTTCGCTGAACCATTTTATAATGGTTGTTTCAAAAATTTCTTTTATTTCCTCATTGGGTATAAGCAATGCGGTTGCACCAGCCGGCAATGAGGCAGTCATATTCTCTTCTCTTACTTTCGTCAGATAACCAGTAAGATAAAGAATACTCCACAGATTATCTTCTGAGGAATGAAGGTAATCATAAGTAAGATTTTCATCCACATTCTCAACAATATAACCACCGGAAAGTAATGTTTCCAGTTTCTGCGTTATACTGCTTCCGGCATAATCAATAAAAGAACGGATAATCGCATTGTCACTGGTATTTTTCCAGTAGCTGGCAGGTTTAGCCTTTGGGTTATATTGAAGATCCCGCAGGTAATTCATTACATCCCACGGACAATACACATCTGAGTCACCAAAATGATAACCATCATACCAACTCTGTATTTCTTCTTTTTTCTCAACCACATCTCCTGCTTTCAAAATTTGCTCTACTTCGTCCTGGGTAAATCCGAAATATTCATTTAATCTTGAATCTGCAATAGAATCCACTACCAGATTATTCATTCCAGTGAAAATACTTTCCCTGGCAATCCGCAGACATCCGGTAATCACAGCGAAATAAAGATCTGGATTATCCTTGCAGGCTGTACTCATCATGCTCTTTATTATCTGAAGCATTTCCGGATAATAGCCATGGCTGCTGGCCTTTGATAAAGGAACATCATATTCATCCAGTAAAAGAATCACGGGCTTGTTATAGTACTTCCGAAGCATTCTCATAAGAATACTTAGGGAAAAACTAATCAATATCTCACCAGCCTGCCCGTCCTTCAGCAGCTGAAAATTTTTCTTATCATCCGGATCTATTGTTTCACACTCTAATAAAAATGTATATTCTTTATAAAGATTGGATATCAGCACTTTCAGCCGGTCACATGCACTCTGGAACTGCAATCCATCCACATCCTTCACGGAAAAAAAGATTACAGGATACTGGTTCATCCATCTGCTGCATAGTTCCGTCTGTTTCTCAATTTCCAGTCCCTCGAAAAGCACTTTGCTCTCTTTCCTGATTATTTTTCACTATCCTGTCTACACGATATCATGTCCAAAGATTTTTCACAAGATATAAATGCTTCTTTCCAAACCGCCCTTCACAAAATATCCCCCAGCAGCTCTTCCAGTATATTTTCCTGATATCCGGCGCAGGCTTTTTTCCGGATCACGGCTGCGGTCTTCTTCAGAAGAGGATGCCTGATATGCTCCAGCTTTGCCATGCCAAGCCGGTCAATGGACT
>CAKRRX010000018.1 GCA_934394595.1 uncultured Blautia sp.
TTGGCAATTGATCTGAAAAAGGCCCGTGAAGTTTTTGAGGCCTATCTTGATGAATATGACAGAAATGATGAAAAAATAAAGCTGAAGATCGTGCATACTTATGGGGTGGTGAGCTGCGCCAGGGAAATTGGAAAAAGGATGAAGCTGGGAGAAGAAGAGCAGCAGCTGGCGGAGCTGATCGCACTTTTACATGATATTGGAAGATTTGAACAGCTGCGCCTTTATGACAGTTTTATGCCGGACACTATGGATCATGCAGCTTTTGGGGTGAAGCTTCTTTTTGATGGGGAAAACCCTATGATTCGCAGGTTCCTGGCAGATACCTGTTATGATGAGATTATATACGCTGCTATTGCAAAGCACAGCGATTTCAGATTAGAGGGAATTACAGATGAACGCATCCTTTTTCATGCCCAAATGATCCGGGATGCGGACAAGCTGGATAATTGCAGAGTAAAGCTGAGAGAACCACTTGAGGCGATGTTGGATGTTCCTGCTGCTGATGCAGGAAAAGGCCTGATCTCCCCGGCAGTATGGGAATCCTGTGTGAAAAAAGAATCTGTTTTATCTGCCAACCGGGTGACTTCTGTGGATTTTTGGGTATCCTATATTGTACAGTATTATGACCTGAATTTTAAGGAATCCTGGGAGATCATGAAAGAGAAAAATTACATTTCCAGGATTGCAGGGAGACTGGATTATGCAGAAGAAGATACCAGGAAAAAGATACAGCTTCTGGTAAAGGAAATGAATGAATATGCGGAGAAGCTGTTATGTTAAATAAAAAATTTGCCTATCAGATCATCCGAAGCAAACGCAGGACTGTAACTTTGGAAATCCGTCCGGATGGTCGGCTGATCGTCCGTGCGCCTCTTCGGTTATCCGAAGCAAGGATCAACCGATTTGTAGAAGAAAAGAGCCAGTGGATTCTGAAAAATCTGGAAAAAATACAACAAAGAGAAGCTGCAAAAGAGAGCGTAAAAAAGCTTTCACCGTCTGAAAAAAAGCAGTTTCAGGAAAAAGCCTGTCAGGTGTTTCCGGCACGGGTAGCCTATTATGCAAAGAAGACAGGCGTGACATATGGAAGGATCACCCTTCGTCAGCAGAAGACAAGGTGGGGATCCTGCAGTGCTGCAGGAAACCTGAATTTCAACTGGCTTTTGATACTGGCACCACCGGAAGTGCTGGATTATGTGGTAGTTCATGAGCTTTGTCATCGAAAAGAAATGAATCATTCCGACGCATTCTGGAAGGAGGTAGAAACAGTTCTTCCAGATTACAGGGAGCAAAAAAGATGGCTGAAAGAGAATGGCTGGAAACTTATGGAGGAGGGAATGTGATGGAGAAAAAACGAAAAAGAAGAGTAGTGATATTGGGAATCTTTCTCTGCCTGTGTGCGTTTTGCATGCCGGTATCTGCAGCGTCAAAGCTGCCCAGACTTCAGGTAAAGGGAAGCAGACTGGTAAACAGCAGTGGAAAAAATGTGCAGCTGCGAGGTGTAAGTACTCATGGGCTATCCTGGTATCCGGAGTATGTAAATCAGAGTGCATTTACTTTTATGAAGAAAAACTGGAAGATAAATGCAGTGCGCCTTGCTATGTATACTGCGGAATATAACGGGTACTGTACCGGGGATGAAGCAAACCGCAGGAAGCTGGAAACGTGCATTGACAATGGGGTGAAATATGCCACAAATGCAGGGCTTTATGTGATCATAGACTGGCATATATTAAGCGATGGAAATCCGCAGCAGAATCAGAAACAGGCACTTAAATTCTTCAAAAAAATGGCGAAAAAGTATAAAAATAATACCAATGTGATCTATGAAATCTGCAACGAACCAAATGGCGGAACTTCCTGGAAAACAGTAAAAAGATATGCTGAAAAGATCATAAAAGGCATCCGCACATATGATAAAAAAGCTGTGATCCTTGTGGGTACCCCAACATGGTCTCAGGATGTGGATCTGGCAGCACTGTCTCCTATCAGCAAAAAATACAGAAAAAATGTAATGTACACATTGCATTTTTATGCCGGAACCCATGGACAGTGGCTGCGAGATAAAGCACAGACTGCATTAGATAAAGGGTTGCCATTGTTTGTATCGGAATTCAGCATCTGTGATGCGTCCGGAAATGGAAATCTGAATAAAAAAGAGGCAAAAAAATGGCTCAGTTTTCTGGATCGTAATAAGATCAGTTATGTGGCATGGAGTTTGTCAAACAAAGGGGAGAGTTCTGCTTTTATCCGGTCAAACTGTAAAAAAACCGGGAAATGGTCTTCCAAAAATCTGACTGCGGCCGGAAAATGGATCACAAACTGGTATAAGAAGGCTGGAAAATAAAATGATACCAGTGTCAAAAGGTCAAAAAGCCGTTCGTGCTTGCACGATAAGGCGTTTGAACTTGGGACACTTCAGTCTACAACAATACAAAACAGTGAAGAGGTAAAAAGGTGAAAATAATAGCAGATCTTCATATTCATTCCCGTTATTCTATGGCAACCAGCAGGCAGGGAACCCCGGAATATCTGGATCTTTGGGCAAGAAAAAAGGGAATTTCCCTGATCGGAACAGGGGATTTTACCCATCCAGGATGGCGTCAGGAGCTGCAGGAAAAACTGGAGCCGGCAGAAGAGGGACTGTATCGGCTGAAAGAAGAATATGTTCTGGAAGAGTCCAGAGATATGCCGGGAACAGCTCCAAGGTTTGCATTTACCGGTGAGATCAGTTCAATTTACAAAAAGAATGGAAAATGCAGAAAAATCCATAATGTGCTCCTGCTTTCGGGGATGGAAGCGGCAGATGAAATGGCAGGAAAACTGGAAAAAATAGGAAATATCCATTCAGATGGCAGACCCATCCTTGGGCTGGACTGCCGGGATCTTCTGGAGATACTTCTGGAAACAGATCCGGCGGGGATTCTGGTACCGGCACACATCTGGACACCGCATTTTGGCCTGCTTGGAGCAGCGTCCGGATTTGATTCTGTAGAGGAATGTTTTGAGGATCTGACACCTTATATCCATGCTGTGGAAACCGGATTATCCTCTGATCCGCCTATGAACTGGAAAGTATCCGCTCTGGATGGCCTTTTTCTGATCTCCAATTCAGATGCACATTCTCCCTCCAAACTGGGAAGGGAGGCGAATCTTCTGGATATGGAACTGTCTTACAGAGGTCTGTACAAGGCAATTCAGGAGGGAAAAGGTCTGGAAGGAACTTTGGAATTTTTTCCGGAGGAGGGAAAATATCATTATGATGGTCACAGGAAATGCCATGTGTGCTGCAGCCCAAAGGAGACCCAAAAGTATCATGGAATCTGTCCTGTGTGTGGAAAAAAGCTCACTATGGGAGTGGATCACAGAGTAGCTGATCTTACGGATAAAGAGGATGGATCAGCAGGGGAGAATGCCAGAACTTTTGAAAGTATTGTTCCCCTTCCGGAGGTGATTTCGGCTTGTGTCGGATATTCTACAGCCAGCAAAGCGGTAACATCCCAATATGAAAAAATGCTTCGGGAGCTTGGCACGGAATTTCAGATTTTACGGCAGATTCCACCGGAGGATATTAAGAAAAAAAGCAGTTCTCAGATTGCAGAGGGAATCAGCAGGATACGGTCAGGAAAGGTGATACGAAAGCCTGGATTTGACGGAGAATACGGGAAAATCCAGCTGTTTGCAGAGTAAAAAACAGCTGATTTGTTATCTGAAGAGAGGGAAAAATGGCAGAAAAAATTGGAATTATTTCAGATACTCATGGGCTTTTACGGCCAAAAGTGAAAGAGATTTTGAAAGGCTGTGATTATATTTTACATGCCGGAGATGTGGACTGTCCTGAGATTTTGGATGAATTGCGCCCTCTGGGATCTGTTTATGTGGTGAGGGGGAATAATGATGGCTTCTGGGCGCAGAATCTGAGAAGAAGCTTAAAGTTTTCCATAGGAAATATAAAGTTTTTTATGGTACATGATAAGAAGGATGTGGCCTGGGAACTGGGAGAGACCAAGGTGGTCATATTTGGGCATAGCCATAAGTATTTTTGCAGTGAAATTGATGGAAGATTGTGGCTGAATCCGGGCAGCTGCGGGCACAGCCGTTTTGGCGGTGAAGTCACAATGGCTGTTATGACTGTGGAAAATGGAAAGTGGAGTGTAGAAAAAATACTATTATAAAGCTATTTTTTCAGTAAATAATTGTGCAAAGATAGCCTTGCAATTTCAAATGTATACGGTATAATGGGTCAGAAGAAAATGCCATGAAAGAAATGAGGATTTGCAGTGGAGAAAAAGAAAATAGATGTGAAATTCATTGTAGGAATGATCATGCTGCTGTTGATTTTTGGTGTGGTAGGCGGGTCCTTCTGGAATATGGTTGCCAGACAGGCAGAAAAGGACAGACAGGAGGAAGCACGCCTTGATCAGGAAGCAATCCGGGCCATCTGCGTGGAAGTGGGAGATATACTGAAGACTATGGTGTTTGTGGACATGGACAAAAAGACTGTTTTCAGTGCAGAGGTTCCAAAGGAGGGAATCTATAATCAAAAAGGCGCCCTGATCGCCGGAGATACTCTGGTAAATGGTGATATGGTGAAAATTTACGGAGATGGGAATATGACTCGCTCCATACCTGCGCAGTATCCCGATGTTACCAAAATGAAAAGGATCGGAAGAGCCACACTGGAGGAATTACAGCCATATCTGGAAATCGCAAAAGAACTTCTTTATGGAGACGGCAAGGAGGATGACAAAAATTGAAGTATCTGAGGCAATTTTGTATTATACTGCTTATTTCAGCGCTGGGAGAAGGATTACATATCTTTATTCCTCTTCCAATACCTGCCAGTGTATATGGGCTGGTGCTGATGCTGGGTGCTTTGACCAGCGGCATTCTGAAGATGGAGCAGGTGGAAGATGCGGCTGATTTTCTGGTGGAGATCATGCCGGTCATGTTTGTTCCGGCAGGTGTGGGACTGCTGGAGGCCTGGGGGGATCTGCAGCCTATCTGGATCCCGGTTGTGGTGATCACGGTGCTGACTACTGTGATCGTAATGGTGATTACAGGCCGTAGCACGCAGTTTGTAATCCGAAAAGACAGGAGGAAAGAAAAGAAATGATATCATTTATTGAGAATTCCCTGTTTTTCGGGGCAGCAGTAAGTCTGATCGGATATGAGATCGGTCTTTTGCTGAAGAAAAAGTTTAAAATGGCAGTGTTCAATCCGCTTCTGATCGCTATTCTCTGTGTTATGGGGATTTTGCAGGTGATGCAGGTGGATTATAAGACCTATAATGCAGGCGGACAGTATATCAGCTATCTGCTTACTCCGGCTACAGTATGTCTGGCTGTTCCGCTTTACCGTCAGCTTACACTTCTGCGCAAAAATCTCAAGGCGGTTATTGTAGGAATTCTTTCCGGAGTACTTGCAAGTATGGTGAGTGTGCTGGTTTTTGCAAAGCTTTTTGGCCTGTCCCATAAGGAATATGTGACACTTCTTCCTAAGTCTATCACTACTGCCATTGGAATGGGAGTATCTGAGGAACTGGGAGGACTGGTGACCATTACCGTTGCGGTGATCATCATTACCGGAGTCCTGGGAAATGTAATCGCAGAAGGCGTCTGCAAGGCAGCGAAGATCGAGGAACCCATTGCAAAAGGTCTGGCCCTTGGAACTTCTGCCCATGCCATCGGAACTTCAAAGGCAATGGAAATGGGACCTGTAGAAGGTGCTATGAGCAGCCTGGCCATTGCAGTAGCCGGTCTTCTGACTGTAATTATTGCTTCTGTATTTGCTGGATTTATGTAAGGGCATTTGGAGCATTATTTGTAAATATCATCTGTAAATACCATCTGTCGAGATTGAAGAAAAACATGGCAGATGGTATTTTTATATTGTGAAAAACAAACAAATATTCGAAAATAGTCAATTCATTCCGTTTTATTGTACTGAAAATGTGGTAGACTAATCACATAAAAGAAAATGTGTTCGGAAAATATGTTCGGAAAATATATTTAAGGACATGTCAAGTCGTAGTAAGGAGAATACAAGGAGGACAATAAAATGTGGAATTCTGATAAAAAGACAAAAGCAGGAAAAGCAGTATTTCAGGACTATATAGAGCAGGAGCAGCATGGAAAAGAAAATCAGAAATTTTCCGGTGCAATGGCTATGATCCTTGGGATAGTGATCACTGTAGAGATTATGATCGCAGGAGCTATGGTGTTTGATATTGATTTTCGCGGAGCAGATCTTGTTGCTCTTATGTTGGCCTTTATGGTATTATATTGTGGAGTCGTAGCAGCTTTGACAGATAAATAGGAGTAAGAACCATGCCGAAATCTTTTCAGCAGAAACTTAAAATTTTATATCTTATGCAGGTCTTCATGGAAAAAACGGATGAACAGCATCCCATGAGTGTTAAGGATCTGCTGGCTTATCTGGAGGATTTTGGCATTCACGCAGAGCGAAAGACAATATATGATGATATTGAGAATCTTCGTGTGTTTGGCATGGACATTGTGAATCGTCGTGAGAAACCAGCAGGGTTTTATCTGGCCAGCCGTGAGTTTGAGACAGCCGAGCTGAAGCTTCTGATGGATGCAGTACAGTCGTCTCATTTTCTCACCACAGGGAAATCACGACAACTGATCCACAAGCTGGAGGGTCTTACCAGTGTGTATCAGGCACGAGAGCTGCAGCGGCAGATGATCGTACAGGATCGAGTGAAAAATAAAAATGAGAGCATTTATTACAACGTGGACGAGATCCATAAGGCTATTTCACAGAATCGTCAGATTAGTTTTCAATATGCTCAGTGGACGGTATCCAAGGAACTGCATCTGAAAAAGGGTGGTGCAAGATATCATCTTAGTCCCTGGCAGCTGGTTTGGAAGGATGAGAATTATTACCTGATCGGAATAGACGAGAGTTGCGGTGTGGTGAAGCACTATCGTGTGGACAAGATGCACAGGATCACTGCTGAAGATCTCCCCAGGAGCGGAACTGAGATTTTCGAGAATTTTGACGGAGCTCAGTTTGTTTCCGGGACATTTGGGATGTTTGGTGGTCGACGAGAGACCATATGTCTGGAATTTGAGAATTCGCTTGCTGGCGTTCTTATTGACAGGTTCGGGTCGGATATTATGATCATGTCCAGGGAAGAAGAATGTTCGATCACCAGAGTGCAGGTCAATGTAAGTGATCAGTTTTTCGGATGGCTTTCAGCTCTTGGAAAAAGAGTGAAAATTGTTTCACCAGAGAATGTGCGTAGAGAATACCGGGACTTTCTGAAAAGAGCCCTGGAGAACTATGAAGGGTGAAAGTATGACGGTAAAATCCAGACTTTTGGAATTGTTGGAGCAGCACAAAGGAGAGATTCTGTCAGGGGAAGACATTGGAAAGGAACTGTCCTGTACCCGTGCTGCTGTATGGAAAGCGGTAAAAAGCCTACGACAGGAAGGTTATCCCATTGAAGCGGGACCAAATAAAGGATATACTCTGGCAAAAGAAAGTAATTTATTATCCGCCGAGGGAATACGGCTGTTTTTGAACGATCCTCAGGTGGAGATTAAAATTTTTGATGAAATCTCCTCGACCAATCTGGAAGCCAGACAGGCCGCTGTAAATGGCAGTGCAGGTCATGGCTCTTTTGTAGTTGCATTGGAGCAGACTGCGGGCAGAGGACGAAGAGGCAGGGAATTTTATTCCCCAAAAGGAACGGGAATTTATCTCAGTGTGATTCTGGAACCGAACGAGACCCTGGAGGGAAGCCTGCTGATCACAACTGCTGCAGCAACGGCAGTATATAAGGCAGTCCGCAAAGTCTGTGGAATAGAGCTGGGGATTAAGTGGGTAAATGACCTTTACAGAGATGGCAAAAAGGTATGTGGTATTCTCACTGAGGCAGTGACAGATTTTGAGAGTGGAAATATTGAATACGCCATTGTAGGAATCGGATTGAATCTATATGTAGAGAAGGAAAAATTTTCCAGGGAGCTTTTAGAAGTAGCCGGAGGAATATATCCGGATTCCAAATCCGCAGATAAAGCAGACCGGAATCGACTGGTGGCTGAAATCGTAAATTTTCTTCTGGAAGAGACAAGAAACTTACAGCTGTCAAAGGAGTATGTGGAACATAATATTGTTCCGGGAAAGGATATCCTTATTTTTGACAATAAGAAGAGCCGAAGTGCCACAGCGCTGGAAATCTGTCCGGATGGAAAATTACTGATTCGGGAAACAGATGGGTCACAGAACCGATTATCTTTCGGAGAAATTTCCATAAAATTACCGAAAACGGATTAGAGTGTCTTTGAAAAATCAATTTTGCAAAGGGTGTCATAATCCTTATAATTTATATAGCAGGAGAGGAAAAGCATGTACGAGACAAAACGATTATATTACGAAGACGTATATAAAAAAGAGTTTACTGCCAGAGTTCTGGAATGTCGCAGCAGAAAAAAAGGATATGAGGTGATTCTGGATGAGACCGCATTTTATCCGGAAGGTGGTGGCCAGCCAAGTGATATGGGGACACTGGACGGTATAGCCGTAACAGAAGTCCAGGAAAAAGAGGGAGAATTGCTTCATTATACAGTGGCACCTCTGGAAGTGGGAAAGTCTGTTGTAGGAAAAATAGACTGGGAGAGAAGATTTGACCTGATGCAGCAGCACTCTGGGGAACATATTGTCAGTGGACTGATCCATGAAGCATTCGGATATGAGAATGTAGGTTTTCATATGGGAAGCGATGTGATAACGGTAGATTTCAGTGGTGCATTTGATGAGAAGCAGATGTCTGAAATTGAAGAGAAGGCCAATGGCATCATATGGGAAAATGCTGCAGTGGAGATCTTTTATCCATCAGAGGAAGAATTAAAGGAACTGGCGTATCGAAGCAAAAAGGAATTGTCTGGATGGGTACGAATTGTACGTTTTCCAGGTGCTGATACCTGCGCATGCTGTGGAACCCATGTAACGCATACAGGTGAGGTCGGAATGGTAAAACTGCTTTCTGTTGTGAAATTCCGTGAGGGTGTGAGAATGGAAATGTTATCTGGAAAGCGGGTGTTGGATTATCTTAATATGGTAAATGAGCAGAACAGACAGATTTCCATGAAGCTTTCAGCCAAGCCAGGCAATACAGCACAGGCTGTTGCCCGTCTGCAGGAGGAGAACTTTGGATTAAAAGGACAGGTACATGCCATGGAGACTTCTTTTATTGCGAATGAAGCACAGAAGTGGAATGGATGTGAGAACCCGCTTGTGTTTGAAGAGGGCATGGAAGCATCTGGGGTTCAGAAGCTGACAGATGCTATTTTACAGGGGTGTATTGGAAGATGTGCTGTTTTCTCAAAAAATGCAGATGGAAGCTATAAATACGCAATAGGAGAAAAAGATGGAGATCTTCGCCAGTTTACCAAGGAGTTGAATGTTGCCTTAAATGGAAGAGGTGGCGGCAGACCGTTTTTTGTACAGGGATCTGTGCAGGCTACAGAAAAAGAAATCAGGGCATTTTTTGAAAAATAGACTGTAGATGGTTCAGAGGAAAAGAAATGTTTGGAGAGTGTCATGCCCATATCATCATGGATGGGCTTAATTATAAAAAAGCAATTGAAATGCACCGAGAGCATATAAATGATGACGTAATCCGCAGACACCTGGAAGAATACTGTAAATGTGGGATTACGTTTGTACGTGACGGTGGGGATGCACTTGGGGTGTCAAGCCGCGCGAAAGAGCTGGCATCAGAATTTGGAATTGATTATCGAACGCCTGCTTTTGCAATCCATAAAAATGGACATTATGGCGCCATTGTGGGAAAAGGATTTGATACCATGGAGGAATATCATGGGCTGGTGCTGGAAGCGAAAAATCAGGGAGCTGATTTTATAAAGATTATGACTACCGGACTGCTGGATTTTTATAATCATGGAAAGGTGACGGGAACACCGCTTGCGGAAGCCGAAGTAAAAGAAATGGTTCATATTGCTCATGAAGAAGGTATGGCAGTAATGAGTCATACTAACGGTGTCTATGGTGTGCAGGCTGCTGTGAAAGCTGGTGTAGAGTCTGTGGAACACGGGAATTATATGGATGAGGAGACTTTGGAGCAGCTTGCTCTTAGTGACACTGTGTGGGTACCTACTCTTGTCACTGTGCGTAATCTTTCTGGCTGTGGAAGATATGAAGAGGCTGTTCTTTGGCCAATCATAGAACAGGCGGAGCGGAATCTGAAGCTGGCATACAGAAAAAAAGTGAAAATAGCTCTTGGAAGTGATGCAGGAGCCTATCAGGTATTTCATGGACAGGGATTATTAGATGAATACCATGCAGTTACTGAGATCCTCGGACTTTCAGACCAGGTATTGTCCTGGCTGAAAGCCGGAGAAGAGAAGATTCGAGATACATTCAGGCATCCTCGATCTTAACTGAAGTATAGATGTTGGATGTCCTGGAAGTTACAGGATCAAATGTGATGCGAATACTGGCTCCGCTTTCCATACCGGAAGTGGAAGTGTTGCGGACGCCCTCCGTGAAGCAGGTGACAGAAGCACCATCAGCAGTGGAGATTGTGACAGTATTGGCTGTATGTCCGGTGATTACACCGCTTACTGTATAAGAAAGGTTTCGTGTGCCAAGAGAATCCGGGTCATCACCGGTGACTGCAACTACCTGGATCTGATCCAGGGATGTCTCTTGGAAATCTCCTGTATATGTCACGTTTACATAAGAACCAGGTGCTGCTCCTCCCTTGAAATAGCAGGGAATCTGGGACATATCAATGGTCAGCGAAGCATCTGAGCTGGACGGACAGACGGTTAGCTGATTATCGGAGAGATTTTGTATTGTGGCATGAAATTGTTTTTCTTTTGTGGTCTCATCCGTGGACTGAACTGGATCAGGAGTAGGCGTTGGGTCAGGCAGCTTTAATGGATCAATGTCAGAAATACTCAGAACTTTCAGGTGACTGGCATTTAATACTTTAGTACTGTCTGTCGGGGTAAACTGTCCTTTAAAGTGGATATAGACCCAGTTCCCTGTGTGAATGCCATTTTGATAATACTGTTCTGTCCCGGTTATGGGGTAGGTAGCTGTCTTGCCCTTTTTCGTTTTTATAGTTATGGTGTTTGGCGTAAGACTTTGGATCTTTCCGTATGCTTTGCGGGTTTCGAGTTGCCCCTTTTTATGGAATTCATCAACAACCTTGAGGGCTTTTACACTGTTTACATCGTTATCGGCGAGCTGTCCTTCGTAGATCACACTGATCTCATCTCCGGTTATCATGCCCTCTTCACATTCCAAGGTGGCTTCCGAAATATCAAAAATATAAGTGTGATCTTCATTTTTCATTGTAAGAGAACTTCCGGTGAAGTCCTGCAAGGTGCCGGTGACCTCATCCATATAGACTCGCTGTTTAGGCACCTGGGATATGGTATCTTCCGGATTTTCCTCTGACTGGTCCACATAATTATTCAGAACATCAAAGGGGGTACATGCGGAAATAGAAAGTGCCAGACCGGATAAAAGGATAATTTTTACAACATTTTTCATGAAATCTATAGATCCTCCAAATGCAGAAACATTAAAAAATAACGTTAAAAATAAAACCTGTTATTACAGTAAGTATAAACATTTCAAGTATGACAATAGTATAACAAAAACATATTGAAATTTCCATATATTGTGCTATAATCGGCTTAAATAAATAATAGCGAAGTAGGAATTTATGCGTTAAGTGTTCATTGGCTGGGGAGTCGCCGTGAAACGAAAAGCCATATCAGAGGTTTACGATATATTTTCCGCACCCGTTGCTACATGTGAGAACATCTCATAATGTGGAGGGATTATTATTTATGGTAACTACTCTGTTATTTTAATCATTATGGAGGTGTTTTTATTATGCAAAAAAACAAACAGATGTGGAGCGTGAAAAAGCTCGTTTTTCTGGCACTGCTGACTGCGATCCAGATCGTACTGACCCGTGTGGCAGTGATTAATATCGGTGGTATTTACCGAATCACATTAGGAGCAATTGCTACTGTACTTGCAGGACTTTGGATGGGACCGGTTGCTGGTGGTATTGAAGGTGGACTGGCAGATGTGATCGGATGCTTTATATCCGGTTATGGGGTAAATCCGCTGATCACTTTGTCTGCTGTTATCTGGGGCGTAGTTGCTGGAATTGCAGGATGGTTAATCAAAGAAAAGAACCGGCCGATGAAGTCGGTGATTATCTGTGTGAGTATTGTGATTTCCGGAATCTTAGGTACGCTGGGATTTACTACTGCAGGTCTTGTACTGATGGGACAAAATTTCTATGCAATTATGCCAGGACGTGTTGTTCAGTATGCAATCATGACTCCGATTTATTGTGTATGTACTCTGGTTCTTTATTTTAGTCCACTTACTGCTATGGTACATGAGAATGTGAGAACCGGTAAACTGGAAAAGAAGACAGTATAAAGAACAGATATAAGAATACATATTTTCAAAATAGAATACAGATTCCCCAAGATAAAGAAAGCTGCACGGAACTGAAAAAAGTTCTGTTCAGCTTTTTTTGTGTATTGTGATATCAGTGGCAAAAGGCCATCTGCAATCTTAGAGCGTCTGAACACGGAACCAGTAGGTGTAGAGATACTTAAGTCCGAGAGACTCATAAAGAGTCCTTGCGGGGGTATTTCCCTCCACAACTTGCAGATAGGCCTTTTCAGCCCCTTTTTTCTTTCCCTCATTCAGAAGGGCAGTGCATATTTGTCTGGCATATCCTTTGTGTCGGAAGTCCTCACGAACATGAATGGCATACAGGCCGATATAATTGCGGTCCAGGATTCCAAGACCTGTTGCAATGATTTTTCCATTATTCCAGATGGAGGCGCATACAGTATCTTTTACAATGGCATGGTACATAGAAGGAACAACCGCACGGTGAACAGGGTTAATGGTTCCCTTCAGGTCAAAAAGACTTTCAATCCAGATATCCGGGATTTCATCTGTGATCGTAACCTGCTCATAAGAGGCTGAAAGATCAGCATCCTTCAGGTCTGTGGTCATGACATTGGTGGTATGCTGAATCTCATAGTTACGGTTTTCCAGAACATAATCAAAATCAGGAGAAACCAGGGGGCTAATCTTAAAAATGGCAGGGCTGCCCAGACGGGCATATTCCTGTTCGCAAAAAGAAACCTTCTCTCTCCATGAGAGTGTGGAAGTACCGAATTGCTCCACACTGTTTGTACGGTGTGTATAAAAATAAGAAAAACGCAGTATCCAGCCGTCGTACAGCTCCATTTTATGGGAAGGCCATGCGTTCAGTGACATATCCTCGATTTCTTTGATGATTTTATCCATAATGAAAACCTTCTTTGACGTTAATATTGTGAGTAGTTCAGATGCTTGTAAATCGCTACTTCCTCATGTTCGGCGGGTCCCGAGCTCAAATGCTCCATTATGCAAGCATGAACAGCCTTTTGAACTTTTGACCCGGATATTATCATAATATTATACATAATTGTGGGTTGTGATGCAACTGTAAAGCCTTTGTGCCAGTACTTCATGCCCCTGTGCGGTGAGGTGGATTCCATCAGTGGTAATACGGGAAAAACCGTAGATCTGAGCCATGGCATTCAGTTCCTTGTGCAGAGAAAGAAATGGAAGCTGAAAATCTGCTGCGAGTTTTCTGATCTGCTTTGACATTTCTTTTACATAGGGGAACCAGTTCTTATACACCGCAGGCCAGGAAAAAAGAAACGGTTCCATAAGAAGAATGCGAGAGGTGGAATTTGTTAATATTGTTATCAATTCTCTGTAACGAGAATTAAATTGTAAAAGCATTTCCTGCTTCTGTATGCTGGAACGGTCTGTATTCATCATAAGTCCCACATCATTTATTCCAATCAGGATTGTTATAAGATCAGGATTATCGGAAAGATAGAGCTGACTGTTTTGCAAAAGGCGAAAAAGGGTAAAACCGTCTGTTCCGCAATTGCGTACCTGGCAATCTTCCACCTGTTTGGCCAGTTTGTGTGAGAGTATTTTTACGTAACCATTTCCAAGCATATCAGACGAAAAGCAGTGATCACAGTCTGTTATGCTGTCTCCAAGGCAAAGAATCTTTTTCATGGAAACACCTCCTGAATGGATTATACACCTTTTATTTTTGAGTTTACAGTTTTTTTAGAAATTGCAGAGAAAAAATGCTGGACAAAATCCCTGGCTGCATCTATAATAAGATTCACCAGAAATCATCTGGTGTCAAGAGCCATCTGTTCAGAATGGCGATTTCCTTTTTTTACTTAAGATAAGATTATGATATCAGGGACTGATTTGTTTTGCAGCATAGGCATCTGCAATATAATTTCATTGCCCTTAACCTCATAAAGTACGAAATACACAAGAGAAACATTCCTCCAGGTTTGCAGGTGATAAAGACAATTTGTCAAAAGGAGGTGAGTTTATGTTGTTTTATATCGCTTTTCCTGTGATTGTGGCAGGGGTGGCGGCTGTTATGGATATCCGTACCACAAAGGTGGATAATGGCTGGCTGTTGTTTTGTCTTATGACAGAACTGTCTGTCCGGTATGTCACAGAAGGCACGGCCGGGATCTGGCATTCATTACCGGGAATTTTTCTTCCGGTGCTGTTATTGGGAGGCCTTTTTTGCTTTCGCATGCTGGGGCCGGGAGATATCAAGCTGTTCTGTACTCTTGGAGCAACATTTGGTCCGGCAAGAATATTGAAATGTATTCTGTTTTCCTTTCTTATCGGGGCTGTGATCGCAGCCGCAATCCTTGTTCTAAATGGCAATATCTGCCAGAGATTCCAATATTTGATCAATTATATCCGGGAGTTTAGAGAAACAGGCAGGAAAAGCCCATATTACCAAAAAGGAATGGCTCCTGAAAATTTTCATTTTACAGTTCCTGTCTTTTTAAGCGCAATTCTTGGCGCAGGAGGTTTGTATTGAAAAAGAATATTTTTGCAGTTTGCGATCTGGAAGTGGATTATGCGTTGAATTTTATGGGATATCTGAATCATAAGAAAAACCTTCCTTTTGAGATTCAGGCATTTACCACAGTGGAAAGCCTGATTGCTTATGGAAAAAAGGTTCATATTGAGTTGCTGCTGATTTCCGGAAAAGCAATGTGCCGGCAGGTACAGGAACTGGATATTGGTAAAATTGTTATACTTTCGGAGGGAGTGCATCCTCCGGAACTTGACCGGTATCCAAGTGTGTATAAATATCAGGCATCCTCAGATGTAGTGAGGGAGGTAATGGCATATTATGGGGCTGAAAAAGCAGTTGCACCTGTGGCATTTCCGATTCTTAAGAAAAATACGGAGATCCTGGGAGTGTATTCTCCTTTGGGAAGATGTCTGAAGACTTCCTTTGCCCTGACACTGGGGCAGATCCTGGCAAAAGACAGAGCTGTTCTGTACCTGAATCTGGAGGAATATTCAGGATTTGAAGAAATGATGGGAAAAGGCTTTGATCAGAATCTCAGTGATCTTCTTTATTATGTACGGCAGGAAAACAAGAATCTTACATATAAAATGAACGAGATGATCCAGACCATAAATAATCTGGATTTTATTCCACCAGTGAGGACTCCGGCAGATATTCGCAGTACTCCATGGGAGGATTGGGAAAAGCTTCTTCAGGAGATTGTCATGCACAGTAACTATGAAATTCTGATCCTGGATATGGGTGGTGCGATTGATGAGACTTTTCAGATGCTGGATCGGTGCAGCAGGATTTACATGCCGGTTTTGTCGGATCAGATATCGGTGTCAAAGATTGCACAATTTGAAAATCTGTTAAGAATCTGGGATTATCCACAGGTACTTACCAAAACAGTAAAAATACGGGCACCCTTCCATGGGGGAAATACAGCACCTGAGAATTATATTGAAGGTCTGGTGTGGAGTGAACTGGGAGACTATGTCAGGGAAATACTCAGAAAGGAAAGAGAATGAGTCAGGAAATATTTCGCACACTCCGACAGATGCTTATGGAAAAACTGGATGTTTACCGGGATCTGTCAGATGAGGAAATTTTGGAAAATATAGATGAACTGATCATAAATAATCTGCGGGATCAGGGAATCAGTCTAAAAGAAAAAGTACAGCTTCGACAGGAACTTTTTTATTCTGTCAGAAAGCTGGATGTGCTTCAGGAACTGATCGAAGATGAAACAGTAACAGAAATAATGGTAAATGGACCGGATTCCATTTTCATAGAACGGGGAGGAAAGCTGACGAAATGGCATAAAAGATTCACGGACAGACAGAAGCTTGAGGATGTAATTCAGCAGATTGTTGGAAAATGCAATCGTGTTGTAAATGAGTCCAGTCCGATAGTAGATGCCAGACTTCAAAACGGTGCCAGGGTAAATGCAGTCATTTATCCTGTGGCATTGGATGGCCCCATTCTTACCATACGTCGTTTCCCGGATAAACCTATTACTATGGAGAAGCTCATTGAACTGGGAAGCATTACATCAGAATGCGCAGAGTTTTTGAGAAAACTGGTAGAAGCAAGATACTCTATTGTGATCGGTGGAGGGACAGGAAGTGGAAAAACCACATTTCTGGGGGCTTTGTCTGAGTATATTCCAAAAGATGAACGAATCATCACCATAGAGGATAATGCGGAATTGAAGCTTCAGGGAATTTCAAATCTGGTGAGGCTGGAAGCAAAGGCATCTAATGGAAATGGAGGCTCAGCGATCAGCATTCGGGACCTGATAAAATCTGCGCTTCGAATGAGACCGGACAGAATTGTGGTAGGAGAGGTGCGAGGAGAGGAAGCTGTTGATATGATCCAGGCATTAAATACCGGACACGATGGCTCTTTATCCACCGGCCATGCAAACAGCAGCAGGGATATGCTCTCCAGACTGGAAACTATGGTACTGATGGGAATCGATCTTCCCCTTGAGGCAGTGCGAAGGCAGATTGCATCTGGAGTGGATATTCTGATCCATCTGGGAAGAATGCGGGACAAGTCCAGAAAGGTCTTGGAGATCACAGAGGTATGCGGTTATGAAAAAGGAGATATCCGAATACAGCCGCTGTATCAATGGCAGGAGGAAAGGGGACTTGTACAGGTGTCAGAACTTCAACATAATGAAAAACTGAAACGTGCGGGGGGAAAACAATGAAAAGGAATCAGGATTACGATAAGTATTCATATTCAGCAAGGGAAATTCTGAAATACGGTGTCCAGGGTGTCTTGTTTTGTATTGCAGTTGATTATCTGTTTTACAAAAGTTTCTGGGCATTACTGCCGATGCTTCCATTTCCGGTCCTTTTTCTCAAATGGAAAAAGAAGCAGCTGATTCAGAAAAGAAAGAGAAAACTGGATTATCAGTTTAAAGATGCGCTGAATTCTATGAATGTGGCTGTGCAGGCAGGTTATTCAGTGGAAAATGCGGTTACGGTCTGCGTTCATGATCTGGAGCAGCTGTATGAGAAAGAAGATGATATCCTGGCAGAATTTCGCTATATAGAAGCGCAGCAGCATGTGAGTGTACCGGTAGAAGAACTTTTTCTGGATTTGGCAAATCGGTGTAAAGTGGAAGATATTGAAAATTTTGCATCTGTATTTTACATAGCCAAGAGGAGCGGAGGAGATATGGGAAATGTAATTCTCAAGGTCTCCAGGATGCTCGGCGATAAAATTGATGTAAAAAAAGAGATAGAAGCCACTTTATCTGCAAAAAAATCAGAGCAAATGATCATGAGTCTGATGCCGGCGGGGATTATTTTGTACCTGGAACTGGCTTCCCCTGGATTTTTGAATGTTCTTTATGGAAATCCCTTTGGAATCTGTGCAATGACGGTATGTTTAGCTGTTTATGCCGCGGCTTACTGGCTGGGAAAAAGGATCGTAGATATCGAGGTGTGAAAATATGTGGCTGCATATAGGCGTTTTTATAATTGTGGCTGTTTTGGCAGTCGGGGTAAAGGTTGGATGGGTACCTGCAGAAAATGCAGGAACTAAAAAAGGAAGAAGGTTGTTTCTGGCAGTGGCGCTTTTGGGAAATCTGGCCGGGATGCTTCTTACTGTTTTACATGGTGGAGGGCAGGTTTGTTCAGAAGATTACAGACTGGAAAAGGAGGAAAATTCTTATGAGGAGAAATTCATGGTATCCCTGGATGGAGAAGAAGCAGGCAGTCTCTACGTACAAATTCCGGAAAAGGAAGTGGAATCAGAAGAAGAACAGCAACCGAAGGAGCTGACTGAAGAGGAAATGCAAAAGCAGGAAATGCAGGAACTGGTGGAAAAATATAATCTGGAAAAAGAGGATCCGGATTACTACTATCTGCCAGGCAGCTGGAACGGGCAGAATCTGACCTGGACAACTCCAAAGGACAATACCGGTAACATGATGGCTGCTTTAGCGTTGCTCGCTGCGTTTTCCATGATTGTTTTTACAGCAAGGGAAGAACAGAAAATAAGGCAGAAGCGTTATGAAGCACTTATGATGGAATATCCGGGAATGGTTATGAAATTTACGCTGCTGGTACAGGCTGGAATGACAGTACGTAATGCATTTGTGAAGATGGCAGCAGATTATAAGAAGAAAAAAGACAAGAAACTGGCATATGAAGAGATTGTGACAGCATGCTGCGAAATAGAAAGCGGAGTTTCAGAAGCAGAGGTTTACCGAAGATTTGGAGAGCGTTGCGGTCATGTGAAATATAAGACTTTTGCCACTCTTCTGGTACAGAACCTGCAGAAGGGAAGCCGACATATGGGAGAAATGCTGGAAAAAGAATCTGTGGAAGCCTGGGATGACAGGAAAAGAAAGGCAAGAGTGCTGGGGGAGGCTGCTACTACCAAGCTGCTTTTTCCTATGGTACTGATGCTGATGGTGGTAATGGCAATCGTCATGCTGCCGGCCTGGCTGTCCTTTTACGGATAAAACATCCATCTGTGTTTTAAGAAAATGAACTTATCACTTAAGATGTTTCTTATCACACAGAAATACATCAGGCCCGGGGAGGTGAAAAAAGATGAAGAACTTATGCGTGTTTACAAAAGAGTTTTTGCAGGAAGAGGATGCCGTAGGTGTTGTGGAGATCATTCTGATTCTGGTAGTTCTGATTGGGCTGGTCATGATCTTTAAAGATCAGCTTACTGCTCTTGTAAAATCAATTCTGGGAAAAATCGCAAAACAAAGTAATTCCATTTAGCAAAAAAGAAACATGCAGTAAATGAAAAAAGGAGAGGTGCTTCATGGCAAGAAAGGGAAGTATTACGGTTTTTCTGGCGCTGATGCTGGGACTCATTTTGTCATTGCTGAGTTCGGGAATTGAATCAGCAAGAATGGCAGCTGCCAGAACACAAATCTTAAATGGCCTGGATATCGGACTTTATTCTCTGTTTGGACAATATAATAAGTCTCTTTTAAAGGACTTTGATATATTCGCATTTGATGGATCGTCAGGGGGAAAGGAATTAGATCTGGCCTCAGTGTATGATGAAGTAGAATCATACATGAAACCTGTATTAGGACAAAACAGCCAGGAACTGTCTCTGGAACAGGGGGGAGTTACCGGATATCAGCTGCTGACAGATGAGAGCGGTGAGGTGTTTTACCAGCAGGTTGTCAGCTACATGAGAGAAACTCTTGGAAGCCAGGGAGTACAGCTCCTTTTAAAGAAAATGAGAAATCAGCAGGAAGAAATTGCAGAAGCAGAAGAAAAAGGAGAAGCGCTGGAAAACGGAAAGGCCATTGAAGGGTATGATGCTGAAATGGGACAGGCATCCCAGAAAAGTCAGGCTTTGCTGGAAGAAAAGAAAAAGCAGGAGCAGCAAAATCAGGGACAAAATGGTTTCACTGATGGCTCCGCGGGATCTCTGGTCCCTGTACAGCCACAGCCACCGGCAAAGGTGGATAATCCCATTCCTGTAATACGAAGGATGCGAAAAATTGGTCTTCTGAGTCTGGTGGTACCACTGGATCGTGAGGTTTCCGAGAAGGAGATAGATCGAAGTACATTGGTTTCCAGGCGGGACCTGGAGCAGGGAATGGCGATGGAAGGAAAGCTGAAAAAAGAAAACTCCGTGACTTCACAGGCACTTTATCAGGCGTATCTTATGGATAAAATGGGAAATTATATGAACCCGGCAAAGGAAGCACTTAGCTATCAGATTGAATATATTGTGGCTGGAAAAAGCTCTGATGAAGCAAATCTGAAGGCAATAGCTACAAAATTGCTTTTTACAAGGGAAGGTGCCAATGCTGCAAGTTTGTATGGGGATACTTTTAAAATGGCACAGATAGATGCTCTGGCAACAGGGATTGCATCCGGCTTTCTGGTACCGCCTGCCGCTGCCGCAATCAGAGCAGCACTGGTTTTTTGCTGGGCTTTTGCAGAAAGTGTTCTGGATGTAAAAGAATTAATGTCAGGTGGAAAAGTGCCTTTGATAAAAAGTCCCTCTGACTGGAAGCTTTCGCTGGAAGGACTTTCGGGTGTTTTTGGCCAGCTGGATTCTTCAGAGAAAAGTGGCGCGTCCGGAATGTCCTATGAAGATTATCTGCAGGTATTCCTGCTTGCACAGTCAAAAAGGGTAAAAATCATGAGAGGGATGGACCTGGTAGAAATGAAAATGCATGCAAAAGAAGGATGGGAGAATTTTAGACTGGATCTATGCCTGACTGCGCTGGAAGCATCTGTTGATGTGAAAGCAAATGAGAAAAAAACGTTTACGGTTACAAGAGCCTATCATTATATCTGAAGAAGGTATACACAGATGTTTTTCCGGAAAGTGAGGCGAGGAAAAAGATGTATGATAAAAAAGGAAAAAATGATATACGGAAATCCCCATGGATTTACAGGAAACAAAAAAGGAAAAGTTCTCTGAATGGTCAGCATATTGGAAAAACCCCGTTTTTCAATGTGCAGCTTTTCGGAAATACATCTTTGTATATCTTGTGGAATTGTATTGTGAAACGTGCGAAAAGAGCCAGCATGACTATTGAAGCAGCACTGGTGCTTCCGTTGTTTTTCTTTGGGATGATTACTATGATCTCATTTATGGACGTTTATAAAGTACAGACAGAGCATCTGAGTCAGCTGTGTCAGAGAGCCAAGGAAGCTGGAATGTATGCGTACAGAACCGGTGGTGGGGAAACTGCGGAAATTACACTTCCAGATATTTACAGATATAAGCCTGTCAGTCCGGCATTTCCATTACCGGCTATATGGATGCATAACACAGTTAAGGTACATGCCTGGACAGGGGCAGACCGTAATCTGTCCGGATTTTCCGATTCGGAGACTGTGGAAGCTATGGTATATGTCACCCAGGCAGGTTCTGTGTATCACAAAAGTCCGGACTGCCGTTATCTGAATGTATCAGCAGTAGGCGTTGCAGGAAGCAGTGTTTCTCTGAAAAGAAATGAATATGGCGAGAAATACCATGCCTGTGAAAGATGCAGCTGGAATCAAGAACCAGGCAGTACCGTTTACATAACCAATACTGGAAACCGGTATCACAACAGTAAAAACTGCAGCGGGTTGAAAAGAACGGTAAGACTGATCAAAGAATCAGAGGCAGAAAACCTGCGTCCCTGCAGCAGATGTGGATAAAGGAGCAAGAAATGGAAAAAATCTGTATCATCATTTTTCTACTACTTAACAGTTGGACAGATATAAGAAAGAAAGAGATTTCGCTGGCTTCAGTTGTGATCTGCATAGGCTGTGGGATTACAACAGCTGTTTTTCATGGAGATCTTTCATTAGGATATTTTGCTGCTGCAGCGCCAGGATGTTGTTTGATAGCATTGAGCCTTTTAACTGCCGGAGCAGTTGGACTTGGGGATGGACTGATACTTCTTTCGCTGGGAACAATGCTTTCCTGGGAGAAAGTTATGGGAATCCTATTGGCGGGAAGTCTGTACAGCTGTGTGTATGGAGCAATATTGTTATTGCTTCAAAAAGGTGTGAGAAAGAAACAGATCCCTTTTGTGCCATTCCTGTTTGCTGGATATATCGGAGGGTTGATACTATGAAAAAAAGATTGAAAAAGGGAAGCTTGACTATTGAAACAGCACTTATAATGTCATTATTGTTATTAATTGTGATGTCTGTCATCTACCTGTTCTTTTGGGTACACAACCGTGCCTGGTTAACTGCAGCTGCATATGAGGCTGCCCTGGATGGAAGCATGGCAATGATGACGCCAGATGGAAAGTCTTATCAGACTGCTCTGGGAAAAGGAAAAGAATTAGGAAATATGGGCTTCTTCGGTGGAGATAATCTTGAAATACAGGCAAAAAGCGGAAGAAAAGTTCAGATTCAGTATGATATGGATACAATTTCTTCTTTTGGAGGTTTTTCCTGGCATATGCAGGCAAAAGGAAGCGCAAAGGTTATTCGTCCGGTGTCCTGGATCCGAAAAATAAAAAGTGCTGCAGAAACCGTAAAACAGCTGGAGGGCGCATGATGAGAACAGAGTATAAAAGGGATATCAATGGAAATTATCTGGTGCTATATGAAACAGAAGAGCCGGATACCACATCTTATCAAGTACGCATGCTGGTAGGAAATATCGTACCTTCTGTTTTGAAATGTAAGGTGCAGGGAATTGACGGGCAGTTTATGGTATGTTTTGATATTACCTCAAAGCAGTCTGTTGCAATACTGTATGAAGAAAAGAAAATTGGTTATGAGGATCTGCGTATGATTCTGGGAGGCTTTGTGCAGGGAATGGAGGAGATGTCAGAGTATTTGCTAAATCCGGGAAATCTGGTGGTGAAACCAGAATATATGTATGTGGATCTGGAAAAAAGACAGCTCTATTTTTGCTATCTGCCAGGTTACGAGGAGGATGTGCGGCAGAAATTTCAGGAACTGACAGAATATATTCTTCCAAGGCTGGATCATGAGGATCAGAAGGCGGTTATGCTGGGATATGGAGTATATCGAAGGGCTCTTGAAGATACATTTCATCTGGAATATGTCAAAAAAGAGCTATATCAGGAAAGAGAAAACTCAGGAGAAAAGAATCTGGATATGAAATTGCCGGAAGAGAAAACAGAAAATTCTTCGTCTGTTTTGCCGGAAAAGCCACAAAAGATTCCAGAACCAGATCTGGAACTTTTATGGAGAGAGGAACCAGAAACATTTTCTGGAGTTTCCAAAAAATCCAGTTCTCCCAGAACAAAAAAATGTCTGTGGAAAATAATTTTGGAATGCTGTGGCGGTGGAATGGTGATACTGGTTTTGATTGGGTTAAAAATGTTGGGATATCTTCCTCAGATCTCACTTATAGGGATACTGGGAGGGGTTATACTGCTTATGGGAATTGCGATGGCGGTGACATTTGTGTACTCTACGAAAAAGCCGGAAAAGGAATCTGAACAGAGGAACGAAACGGAAGAGAAAAGAGAAAAGAAAACTTTTAGTCCCATGTCTTCAAATATGAAAATGGAGATAGGTGAGAAAAAAGAAAGCCTGGATGAAGGCCAGGTGCTTTCTGCAGAACAAGGATATTTCGGCGAGACCACGTTGCTTTCGTCCACTAAGGTAGCAGGCCCGGCTTCCCTGGTGAGCAAAGAACCCGGGGAACTGGCAACAATTTATCTGAAAGAGGATCTGACGATAATTGGAAAAATGGCAACTGCATCAGATGCAGTGATTGACCTTCCTACAGTAAGCCGTATGCATGCCAAGATACGAAAAAGAGATCAGGATTATTATCTTACAGATCTGAATTCGCGAAACGGGACTGCAGTAAACGGAAAACTTCTGAAAGCCGATGAAGAATACTGTCTTCAGGATCAGGATGAAGTAGACTTTGCACAGGCAAGATATGTATTTCTGAAATAGATAAAATCGGTCAAAGGAAACGATTGAGGACCAGCCTGAATTGTGTTATAGTTAATATATAACTTCAGGAGAGGTGTTTGCGTGGAAGAATTGAAAAAAGAACTGAGTAAAGAACCTGTAACAGCCGTGTTACTGCTCTTGAATATTATCATATTTCTTGTTACAGATTTTACCGGAGGAACAGATAATACCATTCATATGCTTGAATGCGGAGCTGCTTATCCACCCTTTATAATGGAAAATGGAGAATACTACCGCTTGTTTACCTGCATGTTTCTGCATTTTGGCATAGAGCACCTGGCAAATAATATGCTGGTATTGTTTGTTCTGGGACAGCGTCTGGAGCCTGTTGTGGGGAAAATAAGATTTCTTCTGATTTATTTCCTGGGGGGAATTGGAGGCAACCTTATTTCGCTTGTATTTGATATAAAAGGTGGCAATTATGCGGTATCTGCAGGTGCTTCCGGAGCAGTATTTGCTGTAATGGGAGCGATGATCTGGGTGGTCATCCGAAACCGTGGAAGGCTTCAGGACATATCTACACGTCAGATGCTGGTGATGGCAGCTTTTTCTTTATATTTTGGTTTTGCCAGCAGTGGTGTGGATAATGCTGCACATGTTGGTGGAATGATATGCGGAATTTTACTTGCTGTGGTTTTGTATCATCCTCGTTCTAGTACAAGGGTAATCTGAAAGGAGGTTCCCTGTCCTGTGGAACTGCTGACCTTTATGGAACCGTTATGTGCTTCAATGATCTGGCGGGTAATGGCAAGCCCAAGACCTGTGCCTTCCGGTTTAAAGGTTTTAAAAGGGGTAAAAATCTCTGGCAGTTGTTCCGGGGAAATCCCACATCCGTTGTCTTCTACAGAAATGAAAAGCTTGCCGGCGGAGCAGCTGGCATGGAACGTTACTTTTCCATTTGGGAAAGTAATGGATTCTGCTGCATTTCGCAGGAGATTCAGAAGAGCCTGTTTCATTTTCGCCTGATCAACCGGTATTTCCGGGAGATTTGGAGCAATGTGCAGTTCCAGGGCAATCCCGAGATAATGGAATGTGGGGATTGTACTGGAAAGGACGGAATTCAGGTAATCTGTCATAGAGGTCTTTTTCAAAGTAAGTCTTCCTGCATTGTTATAATCAGAAAGATCATTGAGAAGCTGCTTTATGTAATCCAGGTTATCCAGGATATCATTCCAGTAATCATATCCGGTGACTTCCGGATGTGTGGCTTCGATCATCTGAAGTTCACTGCCAATCAGCGCTACCGGATTGCGTATTTCATGTGAAACTCTGGACATGATAAAATGAAAATCGTTTTCTGCTTTAGAAAGCTGTTTTTTATTTTGCATATGATCACCTCAGGAGAAGTGTAGCATTTGCAGTACGGAATAGCAATTTAAATCGTACTAAAAAAATCTGGAAAATTCGACAGAAAAAATTTAAAAGAAAAATGTGATTTTGAACGTTGAAAAACGTTGTTATTATATATCTTTCAGGGAGGAGAAGAGAAAACTATGGATAACTGTATTTTTTGTAAGATTGCAAACGGGGAGATTCCGTCCGCAACATTGTATGAGGATGAGGAATTCAGAGTAATACTTGATCTGGGTCCTGCTACAAAGGGACATGCATTGATTCTGCCCAAAACACATGCTGCAAATATCTATGAGATTTCTGAGGATATGGCAGCAAAGGCAATGATCCTGGCAAAGAAAATGGCGACGAAAATGACAAAAGCTCTGAATTGCGATGGTTTTAACATTGTTCAGAATAATGGAGAACCGGCTGGTCAGACGGTATTCCATTTTCATATGCATCTGATTCCGCGTTATAAAGGCGATGAAGCCGGAATTACCTGGAATTCAGGTACTCTAACGGATGATGTGAAAAATGAGATCCTGGAGAAAATGAACAGTTAAACTGGACAAAGGTACAAGAGATGAATAGTGAAGAATTCAGACGTTTTTATGAGCAATACTATGAGATCTCAATTAAAGTCGCAAATAAAGTCGTACAGAGTCATTTTATAGCGGAAGATGTCAGTCAGGAAGTTTTTTGTTATTTTTATAAGATCAGAGACAGGCTGAATATCTCAGATGAGAGAAAGACCCGTTCACTGGTTGTTATGGAAACTACCAATAAGGGAAGAGATTATCTGAGAAAAGCATACGTCAGACGGGAGATCATGCTGGATAATGAAGTGGCAGAGGTGCACTACCGGAGTTCAGAAAGTGCCGAGGCATCTATTCTTGGAATGGAAAAAGCGAAATATCTTTCTATGGCATTTGAAAATCTCAGAAGAAAAAGTCCGGTGAATTACGAAATATTCATGAAAGTAAAAATGCAGGAGATTTCAACAGATGAAGTCGCCAGAGAATATGGATTTACAAGAAATAATGTGAATAATAGAGTACTCAGAGCCAGAAACTGGCTGCTGGAAGAGCTTGGCAGATTGGAAAAATAATACAACAAAACATCAGCACATATTCGTCAGAAAACGAATATGTGCTGATGTATATAAGTACTTATGAAAGTCTGCATTCCTCGATCAGGGAAACAATGTGCTGAATAGAATTCAGATTTTTGCCAGCTGACATAGCTGCAATGTATTTATCTCGTTCCTGGTACAGCTTCTTGATGGAGTCCAGAAGAGTGGTATCTGTGATTTCTTCCTCTTCAAGAACCATGCTGTAGCCCTGACGTTCAAAGGAGCGGGCATTGAGAATCTGATCGCCCCGGCTGGCTTTTGCAGACAGTGGAATCAGCAGATTTGGTTTTGCAAGAGCTGCAAGTTCACAGATTGCATTGGCACCTGCCCGGGAAATCACGATATCAGCAAGTGCGAACATATCAGGAAGCTGCTCCTGAACGTATTCATATTGTATATAGCCGTCCATCTGAATAGAAGCGTCTGTTTTTCCCTTTCCACAGATGTGAATGACCTGAAATTCCTTCAGAAGATCAGGAAGGATCTTACGGATGTTTTCATTCACAGAAGCTGCCCCAAGACTTCCTCCAATCACAAGGAGAACTGGTTTGTCAGCTGTAAAGCCGCAATATTCTCTGGCACGTTTGGAATCGCCATGGAGCAATTCCTGACGGATGGGGGTTCCGGTGAGAACAGCTTTTTCAGCAGGAAGATTTTTTACTGTCTCAGGGAAATTGCAGCATATTTTTGATGCATGAGAAAGGCACAGCCTGTTGGCAAGGCCAGGGGTCATATCGGACTCATGGATGATTGCCGGGATATGACGCTTACCAGCTGCGATTACAACAGGGACGGTTACAAAACCACCTTTAGAGAATACGATATCAGGTTTAAGCTTTTTCATAAGTTTTTTTGCCTGAAAATATCCTTTCAGAACCCGGAAAGGGTCAGAAAAGTTTTTCCAATCGAAATAACGTCTTAATTTACCGGAAGCAATTCCGTAATAGGGAATCCCCAGCTCCTCGATAAGCTTTTTCTCGATCCCATCGTAAGAGCCGATGTAGGAGATCTCATAGCCTTTTTCCTTTAATGCAGGGATCAGGGCGATATTCGGGGTAACATGTCCGGCGGTACCGCCACCGGTGAGTATAATATGTTTCATAGGGGCCTCCTAAAAGAATCTTTTTATTTTATAAATATGAACCCCTGTGAATGAATTGTCAAGGAAAGAAAAAAATCTGGGAGAAAAAAATGGGTAGAGAGATGAATGACACAGAACTGGATAAGCTGTTGGAAGAGGAAATGATAAGAGAAGCAGAAATGATTGAACATAGTCTGCTTTGTGATGATCAGACAGAGGATGTCCATGTATCTGAAGAAGAAATTGAAAGATCTTATGCCAGGCTCATGAAGCGCCTGAAAGCTGAAGGACTCTGTCAGGAGAAAAAACAGGAACAGCAGGGCGCACAGATTGTTGAATTTCCAGGAAAGCGCAGCAGTGCAGGAATTTCGGGAAAAGAACATGTTTCTGCCCGAAGTTTAAAAGAAGAGGAGTCAAAAGAAAAAACTTCCGGGGATAAGAAAACAGAAGATAAAATATCCCGGGAGGAGCTTTTGCAGGAGGCAAAGCTTCTGCTTCCGCTGCCTGAAAAGTCAGGAAGGCTGGGTAAGATCGCAAGCATAGCTGTGATCTGTGCGATCAGTATACTGGCCGGAAGTATGACAAGTGAGGCAAGCCGTGGAAATTTTCTCCAGACGCTCAAATATATAAGTGGAACGGATACCGGAACCAGTGTTGGAAATACCGGAGACGTGACAGAAGGACAGGACGAAGGGGATGCGCTAAGAAGCATTTCTGAAGTACTGGGGATTTCGGTGCCTGTTTTGTGGTATCGCCCGGAGGGTATGGAATTTCAGAATTTTACCATTTATGAAGATGTCGAAGCTGCGACTATGGAATATTTATATAAGGGAAACATACTTTCTTTGTATGTCGCTGACAGAAAAAGTAAGGCAGCAGAAGACAGCATCAGTCTTAGCAGGACACTCAGCCAGAAGCCGCAGAATGTTCAGATTGCTGCCGGAAATATCACAGCCTCTGTCTGGGGGAGCAGTTCAGGGGAAGAAACACTAGATGGCTGTTTTGCACAGTGGATAAAGGATGACTGTTTCTATCAGCTTAGTGGAAAAATCGAGACAGAAGAAATGATTAAGATAATTGAAAACATGAAATAATTATAATGGTATGATTATTTGGTTCTGAATAAGGGGGAATCTATATGAAGATCACTTTTATTGGAGCAACTCATGAAGTTACTGGCAGCTGTTATTATCTTGAGGCAGCTGGGAAAAAGTTTCTTGTGGACTGTGGAATGGAGCAGGGTCCCAATTATTATGAAAATAAGGAGATTCCTGTTTCACCGGGGGAACTGGATTTTGTTCTTCTGACCCATGCACATATGGATCATTCCGGAAATCTTCCAGCACTTTATGCAAAAGGGTTTAAGGGCCCTATTTATGCTACAGAAGCAACCTGCAATCTTTGTGATATCATGCTTCGTGACAGTGCGCACATCCAGATGTTTGAGGCAGAATGGAGAAATCGAAAGGCGCGCAGACAGGGAAAAGAGGCTTTTGTACCAGCCTATACCATGGAAGATGCCATGGGTGTGCTTCACAATTTTGTAGGTTGTCCTTATGACAAGGGAATCATACCAGGAGACGGACTGCGGGTGAAATTTGTGGATGCAGGACATTTGCTGGGATCTGCAAGTATTGAACTTCAGATTGTGGAAGATGGAGTGGAGAAGACGATTGTATTTTCAGGAGATATTGGAAATACCAATCAGCCTCTGATACGGAATCCGCAGTATCTGCATCAAGCAGATTATGTGGTGATGGAATCCACTTACGGAGACAGAAGTCATGGGGAGAGGCCGGATTATGTGAAGCTTTTAGCTGAAATCATACAGGAGACTTTTGACAGAGGCGGCAATCTGGTGGTTCCTTCTTTTGCAGTAGGGCGTACCCAGGAAATGCTTTACTTTATCAGACAGATCAAGGCAGAAGGTCTGATTCACGGACATGATGGATTTAAAGTGTTTGTAGACAGCCCGCTGGCAAATGAGGCTACGAATATTTTTGGAGTGCATAAATATGATTGCTTTGATGAGGAAGCACTGGATCTGATTCAGAAAGGAATCAATCCTCTTAGCTTTCCGGGATTAAAGATTTCGGTTACAAGTGATGATTCAAGGGCAATAAATTTTGATGAAGAATGTAAAGTGATCATTTCAGCCAGTGGTATGTGTGATGCCGGACGGATCAAGCATCATCTGAAGCATAATCTGTGGAGGGAAGACAGTACGATCCTTTTTGTGGGATACCAGGCAGAGGGAACGATTGGCCGTGCGCTGCTAGAGGGGGCGCCGGAGGTGAAGCTGTTTGGGGAGCCGGTGCATGTAGCGGCAAAAATCTGCCGTATGCCGGGAATCAGCGGGCATGCAGATGTAAATGGCTTGATTGACTGGATTCAGGCATTTGATAAAAAGCCGGAAAAAGTATTTATCACCCATGGAGAGGATAGTGTGACAGAACTTTTTGCAGCCAGACTGCGGGATGAAATGGGATATGATACCTATGCTCCATTCAGTGGAACTGTATTTGATCTGGAAAGAAGGGAGTTTCTGTATGAAGCGCAGGGAATTAAGATACAGAAAGCAGAAGTTCGGAAAACTTCGAAAGCAGCAAGGGCTTACGAGAAACTTCTTGCGCTTGGACACAGACTTCTTTCGGTTATCCGGAAAAATGAAGGATGTCCAAATAAAGATCTGGAAAAATTTTCCAGAGAAATTCAGTCTCTTTGCGATAAATGGGACAGAACGGATGTATAAAAAATCCCCCGGATTTTTCCGGGGGTATTTCATCCTTTTAGAATGATTTTATAACAGGATTTTTTTTATCAGGAAAGAGATCCTTTTAATGCGGTAGCCAGCTGATCTGGACATGAAGTTGGGCGGGAACCACATCTAATGCCTTCCAGACGGCTGATCACTTCTTTTGCAGGCATGCCTTCTACCAGTTTGGCTACGCCCTGGGTATTTCCGGAACAGCCACCGATGAATTTTACATTGTGAACTCTCTGCTCATCATCAAGCTCATATTCGATTGCCATAGAGCAAGTACCTTTTGTTGTGTATCTCATTTTTATACCTCCGGTTATTTCGTATAAATTCAATTTATAAATTACCACCCTATTATAGCAGAACCTTTTCAAAGATGCCAGTAAAACGTCGGAGTAAAAAATATTCCAATGGCAGCCGGAGAAATAAAAGTGTTTTTCATTAAAATACCTGTGAGAAATAAAAGAAAATTAAGTTGGACATGAAGTAATCTTTTGGTATAATACCAATTGATAAAAGATAACACATAAATTCACACAGATTGATAACAGGAGAATTATGAATATGAAGTGTATTGGTATTATTGGAGCAATGGAACAGGAAATTTCCATTTTAAAACAGAAAATGCAGGATGTGAGAATCATAAAGAAAGCTTCCATGGATTTTTTTGAAGGAACTTTAATGGGAAAAAGAGCGGTGGTTGTCCGCTCCGGAATTGGAAAAGTAAATGCGGGTATTTGTACACAGATCCTGGCAGATACCTTTGCTGTGGATGCGATCATCAATACAGGAATTGCAGGGAGTCTGAACAAAGACATTAATATTGGAGATATTGTAGTGTCTACAGATCTGGTTCAGCATGATGTGGATGCAAGAGGATTTGGATACAAAAAGGGCCAGATTCCGCAAATGGATGCCTTTAGTTTTGAGGCAGATGAAAAAATGAGAAAGCTTGCTGTAGAGGTATGCCGTGAAGTAAATCCGGATATTCAGGTTTTCGAAGGAAGGATTGCATCAGGAGACCAGTTTATCTGTGATCAGGGAATCAAGGATGTTATTGTGAGCGAGTTTGCAGCCTATGCAACAGAGATGGAAGGAGCCGCTATTGGTCAGGCATCTTATTTGAATGATATTCCATTTCTGGTAATCAGAGCAATTTCTGATAAAGCAGACGGAAGTGCGCAGATGGACTATGATACCTTTGAAAAGGCAGCGATTGAACACAGCGTGAAACTGACTATGAAAATGCTGGAAAAAATGTAATATTGACCGCGGGGATTTTTTCTGCATATACTGAAATAGAAATGACAGGAAAAAGAGTGTATATATGGCATATAAAGAGTTTAATCCATTTTATACAGCATATGCAGATCCCGCACTGTATCTGGGAGAAAAGGAGCAGGATCTGGAATTTGCACTGATGAAATCCTATTATCCATATACTGCAAGAATGGTGCAGGAAAAGGTGGAGGAAGAATGCAATCTTCTGGATTATGAGGGAAGCCGTCTTTATGATGAGTACCCTGACCGGTATATGTTATACCACCTGTGTCAGAATATTATGAGAGAAGTGACATCAGAAGCAGAAATGGAAGCCATGTCAGATGGCTTTCTGGAGGATCTGGTGCAAGTACTTCTTTTTCAGGAAATCTCCAGAAGAAGGTGCAGAAGACGAAGATGCAGAGGCTGGCATTCAAACATGTTCTAGAGCCTGTTTGAAAAATCATTCCCACAAATTGTGACGCACATCTTGCAGAAAGCCTTTTTCAAACATGCTCTAGCCCGTCCGATATCCAAGAATTTGCTCATGCAAGCATGGCTCTTGGCTGCCGTCCGGGACTTTCATAGTAAAAACAGAAATTACAGGAAAAGAAGAAATTACTATATTATAAAA
>CAKRRX010000019.1 GCA_934394595.1 uncultured Blautia sp.
TATGCTACCGGCACTACAGGAAGAAGAATCGAAGAAGCTACCGGCCTTCATGTCCACAAATTTTTACCGGGCAGTATCGGAGGCGACAAGCAGTTTATGGAGATGGTAGAGCGGCAGGATCTGGATATGGTAATTCTTTTCTACAATCCTGTTATGATAGATCCCAAGGAACCGGACATCACAGCCATTGTGAAGCGCTGTGACCAGTATAATATCCCTGTGGCAACCAATATTGCCACTGCAGAGCTTCTTATTCTGGGTCTGGCACGTGGTGATCTGGATTGGAGACTGAATCTGAAATGAGAGTCATCGCAGGAAAAGCAAGACGATTAAATCTGAAAACCGTGCCGGGTATGGATACACGCCCTACCACGGATCGCATCAAAGAAACTCTTTTTAATATCCTTCAGCCTGAACTTCTGGACTGTCGTTTCCTTGACCTGTTCAGCGGAAGCGGAGCCATCGGTATTGAAGCACTCAGCCGTGGAGCGTCTCAGGCTGTTTTTGTTGAAAAAAATCCAAAGGCATGTACTTGCATAAGAGAAAATCTCGCATTTACAAAACTTGCAGATAGTGGTAAACTGCTGAACATGGACGTGCTGCAGGCCCTTCGTTCCCTGGAAGGAAAGGGCATTTTTGATTGCATATTTATGGATCCGCCATACAATCATGAGCTGGAGAGACAGGTTCTGGAATATCTTCAGGACAGCAGTATTCTAGATGAAAATACACTGATCATCATAGAGGCAGATCTGGCTACAGATTTTGGTTATGTGGAAGATCTTGGATACAGGCAGCTGCGTTCCAAAGAATACAAGACCAATAAGCATATATTTTTATGCCGGGGAAAGTGAGTAAAATACATGGTAATAGCTGTTTATCCGGGAAGTTTTGATCCGGCCACTTATGGCCATCTGGATGTGATCAGACGTGCAAGCGTCTCTTTCGACAAAGTAATCGTGGGAGTTTTGCATAATTCTGCAAAAAGTCCGTTGTTTTCTGTGGAAGAACGTGTTAATATACTAGAAAAGGCAACAAAAGACATACCAAATGTTCAGGTAAAGGCATTTGAGGGTCTTTCTGTGAATTTTGCCAGAGAAAATCATGCACAGGTAATCGTGCGTGGGCTCCGTGCAGTGACAGATTTTGAATTTGAGTTGCAGATGGCACAGACCAACCGGGTTCTTGCCCCGGATGTTGACACCGTGTTTCTGACGACGAGCCTGGAATATGCTTACTTAAGTTCCACCATTATGAAGGAAGTTGCTGGCTATGATGGCGATCTCAGTAAGTTTGCTCCGCTGGAAATTACCGAAGCTGTAAAGAAAAAGATGCACGATTTGAAGAAATAGAATAAGGAGAGTTTACTATGAGCAGCAGAATTGAACAGATCATTGAAGAAATTGAAGAATATGTAGACAGCTGTAAATATCAGCCGCTTTCTACTACTAAGATTGTTGTAAATAAAGAAGAGATCGAAGAGCTTCTTCGTGAACTTCGCCTTAAGACTCCGGATGAAATCAAGCGTTATCAGAAGATCATCAGCAATAAAGATGCTATCCTTGAGGATGCACAGTCCAAGGCAGATGCTCTTATTGCAGATGCTCAGAATAAAGCTCAGGAGCTTGTTACTCAGCATGAGATCATGCAGAAAGCATATGCTCAGGCAAATGAGACTATTAATGCAGCGAACCGTCAGGCTCAGGAGATTCTGGATTCTGCTACACAGGATGCCAACAGCATCCGTCTCAGTGCCATTACTTATACAGATGATATGATGGCAAACATCGGATCTGTCCTTACCCAGACACTTGAGGATGCCGGCGGCAAATATAAGGGATTCATCGATGCTCTTCAGGCATGCATGGATGTGGTGAACCACAATCGTCAGGAGCTTGCTCCACAGACTGCTCAGGCAGCTGCGATTTCCGGTTCCTATCAGCCATCTGATGCAGAGCCTGCAAAGGAAGAGGATTCTCTCCTTGATGAGATCGGCGATAACTAATAAATAAAAAATAGGATCAAAAGTGCTGTGATCACAGCATTTATACATTTGGCAGAAGCGTACAAGGGAAAAGAAAGATCTTTTCCCAGTACGCTTTTTGTCTGCGCCAGAATGCAAAAACCGCCGAATGTACTCATGCACAAAGCCAAGAGGAAACGAAGTTCATAAGAAAAGGGTGAGTCTGCAAGTCCGTAAAGCCCTGTAGTAAGCTCTGTGAAGCCCAGAAAGACATATTTTCCTTTCGGGGAAAAAGGCCAGAAATGACGGATTCCCGCAGCTCCTACCGAAAACAGCAGGATATATCCGCCAAGCCTTGTGATTGTTTCAAATCCGTTCATAATAGCCATATCTATATTGTAACCTTCTGAACTCTCAGAGGGACTTTCCACACAGATACAGAAGACGTTTTTCTCTTTTTTAAAAGAGAAATAAATCCGGAAAAATATCATACAAACAAGATTTGAAGTCATAAGAAGCACAAGGACTGTGCAGATTTTTGCTTTCCCTTCCAGACAGATTCCACACACATAACTAACCAGAAATGCCGGACTGGGATTGTTGCAGAAAGTCAGCAGATAATTTGCCTCCTGACGGCTTATTTTCCCGGAATAATACAGATCTGCACAAAGCTTTGCCCCCATAGGATACCCACAAAGTAATCCCAGCAAAAATACATAGGTTCCCCCTGGGGAAAGGCCAAAAACCACCTTGAAAAAAGGAGCTATCGGATGTACAATTTTTGTAATTCCCTCTGTATGAATGAGAATTCCGGTGAGGATCATAAAAGGCAGAAGAGCAGGCATCAGCGATTCCAGCCACAGCTTTAGCCCTTTTTGTGAAGCGGATAATGCTTCCGTCGGAAAACACAACAAAAATAAAAGAAGCAGAAGTACTGCCCCTGCAGTTACTTTCTTTTTCATAGCAGCACCTGCTCTTTTTTTGTACAATATATGGCAGTTTACAAGGGGAAATGAATAAAAAATAATCTGGAGGAATTATCCCATATGTCAGTATTAGAAAATTATGAATCTTACAAGGTTTTCCATTATTTTGAAGAACTTTGCCAAATCCCTCACGGATCTGGAAATACCAGGCAGATCAGTGATTATCTGGTGAACTTTGCCATCAGTCATGGTTTTTCGTATGTGCAGGATGACAGCAATAATGTTGTGATTTATAAACCTGCAACACCTGGCTATGAAAATGCTCCCACAGTGATCTTACAGGGACATATGGATATGGTATGCGAAAAGCGTCCGGATGTGGAACACGATTTTTTCAAAGATGGATTGAAGCTTCTGGTACGGGATGGTTACCTGTCTGCTGATGGAACTACTCTTGGGGGAGATGACGGAATTGCACTTGCCTACGCCCTTGCTGTTTTGGACAGTCATGATCTGCCACACCCGGCTTTGGAAGTTCTGTTTACTGTGGATGAAGAAATTGGTCTTCTGGGAGCGGAAAGCTTCGATTGCAGCGTATTAAAAGGCAGACGAATGATCAATCTGGACTCTGAAAAGGAGGGCTGTCTGTTGACTGGCTGTGCAGGCGGTCTTTCCGGAAATTCTTATCTTCCGGTTCAGCGGGTTGGAGCTTCCGGCAGGGTTGTGTCCATTCGGATCAATGGGCTTACAGGCGGACATTCCGGTGCTGAAATAGACAAAAACCGGGCAAATGCCAATCATCTTATGGGGCGGCTGCTGTTTGAATTATGCAATTACAGTGGATATGCACTGGCAGAGCTGGAAGGCGGTCAAAAAGACAATGCCATCACAAGGGAATGCACTGCCACAGTTCTTTCCCTTCCGGAAGAAGTAGAGAATATTTATGAGTTTGCACATATTCTGGAACAGGATTTGCGCAGAGAATATGCCGGTTCCGATGAAGAAATCACCATTTCTGTCACTGATGAAGGAGAGGCTGACCGGATGGTCCTTCGTCCCACAAGCCAGGAAAAAGTGTTGTTTTTTCTTATGAATCTTCCTTATGGAGTGCAGAAAATGAGCAGCACTATTTCAGGACTGGTGGAGACCTCCTGTAATCCAGGAATTCTTAAATTAACAGAAGATCAGCTTTATATGGTAACCAGTGTACGAAGCTCTGTACTCACCGCCCGGAACGCCCTTTCCCGTCAGATCATGTATCTCACAGAATTTCTAGGCGGAGAATATCTGATAGACGGAGTATATCCGGCATGGGAATACCGTAAGGATTCTCCTCTTCGGGATAAAATGATTGCGGTATATGAAAGTATGTATCACACCAAGCCCCTGGTAACAGTGATTCATGCAGGTCTGGAATGCGGTCTTTTTTATGAGAAAATGGAAGATCTGGACTGTATTTCCATAGGACCCAATATGGAAAAAATCCATACCTCCGAGGAACGTCTGGAGCTGGCGTCTGTAAAGCGGGTATGGAACTACCTTACAGAAGTACTGAAAATGTTGAAAGATTAAAATAATTTTGCAGTTCTAAATTTTCCACTTCTTCATATATTATTTGAGGATAAAAAGGAACCTGCTGTTTTTTATGGGAAATTTACGCCATAGGGGGGGATGCCATGAGGAACAGGCAGAAAAACCAGGTGATTTTTCTTGTTTTTCTTCTACTCCTTAATTTTTTGCTTCAGGAAATGCTCTTATACAGGAGCAGAGCTTCTATTCTGAAAGAAAATACTTGTATGAGCATCAGCTTTCGGGAGCAGAAACTATCCCAGGATCTTTATGAAGCTTTGCAAAAAGCTTCTGCAAAAGGAGAGGAATTTGCTGATCTTCTTACTACTACCATGCTGCAGGGCAGTTTTTATCCTGAAAGAATATCTGCAGATTCAGATCCTTACGTCCATTTTAAGTCAGGAGAATATGCTTTTCTGAAAAAATGTTATCAGGCAATATGGGGGGATCTGGAAGTATTTCCTATACCGGACAGAAATCTGACAAATGCTACAGAATCCTTTTATTATACGGACACCTTTGGTTCTTCCAGAAATTTTGGAGGAACCCGTGTCCACGAAGGCTGTGACATTTTTGGCCAGAAAAATATTTCCGGCTTTTATCCGGTGATTTCCATGACAGCAGGAACTGTGGAAAAAGTAGGCTGGCTTCCTCTGGGCGGATATCGGATTGGAATCCGTGGACCTCATGGAGGCTATTTTTACTATGCCCATCTCTCTGAGTATGAGAAAGAATTTCGGGAAGGAGATTCTGTCTGTGCAGGCGAGATTCTGGGATATATGGGAAATACCGGCTACGGAGATGAGGGAACAACCGGGAAATTTCCTGTACATCTGCATCTTGGAATTTATATTATTTCCCCGGATAACAGGGAAGTAAGTGTAAATCCTTACTACATCCTACAGGCTATGGAGAAAAAATTAAGAAAGTACGCATATTGATGAGAAATTTTTCGGAATTTATGTTATAATAAAAAAACATATGGGCGAACTTCCTGTCAAGAGACTATTTTCGTCTGTATCTGTAAGGAGCGAGTAATATGGAAATACAATTATGGAGAAGCATCTTATGCCCCTACGAGTTGGCAGTCAAAGAACTGATTGTTAAATTCGAACATATTATCAGCGAACATCGGGAAAATGATCTGTATTCTCCCATCGAGCAGGTCTGTGGACGTGTGAAAAGCGTATCCAGCATCCTTGAGAAAATGCAGCGCAAGCACATTCCTATGGAGCGAATGGAAGAAGATGTGGAAGATATTGCAGGAATCCGCATTATCTGTCAGTTTGAAGAGGATATCGAGACTGTTGCATCTATTATTCAGAACCGCGCTGATATGACCATCAAAAGCGAAAAGAATTACCTGAAGCATGTGAAACAAAGTGGTTACAGAAGTTATCACCTGATCATTTATTATACAGTAGAAACTATCCATGGCCCCAAGAAACTGCAGGCGGAGATTCAGATCCGTACTATGGCAATGAATTTCTGGGCGACCATCGAGCATTCTCTTCAGTACAAGTACAAGGGGGATATGCCTCCTCACGTAGCAGAGCGTCTGACCAATTCCTCTGATGCAATCATTGCACTGGATCGGGAGATGTCTTCTGTACGAAATGAAATCATGGATGCACAGAATTCTTCTCAGATGCAGTCTAATCTGGTGAAGGATATCCTGAATAATATCGAAAATCTGTACCGCGTATCCAGTGAAAGGGAAGTGGTTAAGATACAGGCTGAGTTTTTACGTGTATTTCATACTAAGGATCTTCAGCAGCTTGAGCGTTTCCACAGACAGCTTGATATCATTGCCGAGGGCTATCGGGCACAGGCAGTTTATCATGATATCGGGCATCAGCAGCCTGGAAAGGGCTGCATTTCCTGAATCATTACATAAGAATACCGGAAGTTTCCTGTTTTCAGATGACAGGCGGCTTAGCCGGACATGACCGTTTATACGGACATCACTATAAAAAAGCACAGAAAGGTAATAAATGTATCAGTTTTTACCGGTAACAAACGAAGATATGAAAGCCAGAGGCTGGGGGCAGGTTGATTTTGTATATGTCACAGGAGATGCCTATGTAGACCATTCCTCTTTTGGAAGTGCGATCATCAGCCGCCTTTTGGAAAGCCATGGATACAAAGTGGGAATCATCCCCCAGCCTGACTGGCGCAAAAAAGAGAGTATTACCGTATTCGGGGAGCCGCGTCTTGGCTTTCTGGTAAGCGCGGGAAACATGGATTCCATGGTGAATCACTACACAGTGGCAAAAAAGCACCGCCAGAAGGATTCCTATTCTCCAGGCGGCAAAATGGGTCTTCGGCCGGATCGTGCTGTGATCGTATACAGCAATCTAATCCGTCAGACCTACAAAAAATCACCAGTGATTCTGGGCGGCATAGAAGCCAGCCTACGTAGAATGGCCCATTATGATTACTGGGAAAACAAGGTAAAACACAGTGTCCTTATGGATTCCGGTGCAGACCTTATTTCCTATGGAATGGGAGAGCATTCCATCATTGAGATTGCAGATGCCCTGGACAGCGGGATTCCGGTAGAGGAAATCACCTATGTGGCAGGGACTGTATACAAATGTAAGGATTTGTCCCGGACTTATGAGCCAATCCTGCTCCCGTCCTTTGACGAGGTGAAAGAGGACAAGGCAGCCTATGCCAGAAGCTTTGCCATTCAGTACCAGAATACAGACCCGTTTACAGCCAAGGCCATGGCAGAATCTTATGGGAACAAAGGGTATATCATCCAGAATCCCCCGGCGCTTCCTCTTTCCCAGGAAGAAATGGATGATGTGTATGATCTTCCCTATACCGGGCAGTATCATCCCATGTATGAAAAGGAAGGCGGAATTCCGGCCCTTGAAGAAATTAAATTCAGCCTTACCAGCAACCGTGGCTGCTTTGGAAGCTGCAGTTTTTGTGCCCTTACCTTCCATCAGGGCAGGATTTTGCAGACCAGAAGCCATGAATCTATCATAAAAGAAGCTGTGCATATGACCCAGGATAAGGATTTCAAAGGTTATATCCACGATGTAGGAGGCCCTACAGCAAACTTCAGGCAGCCTTCCTGTCAAAAGCAGCTGACAAAAGGGGTTTGTAAAAATCGGCATTGCCTATTTCCCACACCCTGCAAAAACCTTACTGCAGACCATAAGGATTATGTTACACTTCTTCGTAAACTCAGGGAGCTTCCCAGGGTCAAAAAGGTTTTTGTCCGTTCCGGAGTGCGGTTTGACTATGTTCTGGCAGATCCTGACCGTACTTTTCTTAATGAACTTGCACGTTATCATGTAAGCGGCCAGCTTCGGGTGGCACCGGAGCATGTTTCCGATCAGGTACTGAAATATATGGGAAAGCCTTCCCATGATGTCTATGAAAAATTTCTGAGGGAATTTGAAAAGGCCACAAAAAAAGCAGGTCTGCAGCAGTTTGCTGTGCCATATTTTATGTCTTCTCATCCGGGCTGTACCATAAAAGAGGCAGTAAAGCTTGCGGAATACGTGCGGGATCTGGGCTTTACCCCGGAACAGGTGCAGGATTTTTATCCTACCCCATCCACCTTGTCTACCTGTATGTACTATACGGGAATCCATCCTCTTACAGGAGAGAAGGTTTATGTTCCCAAAAGTGCCCATGAAAAGGCCATCCAGAGGGCACTTATGCAGTATAAAAATCCGGCAAACCGTGAGCTGGTTCTGGAGGGACTGCGCATGGCTGGCCGTATGGATCTTGTAGGATATGGTGAAAAATGCCTGATCCGTCCGTTACGAGAAAACCATAATGGATCGCGTACCCAGGGTATTACCCAGACAGACCATAAAAAATCACCCAAAAAGAAAACCATCCGCAATACACACAACAGAAAAAAGCAGAAATAGGAGTGTTTTCATGAAACTGACTCAGACAAACAAAGGAGAATTCGGTTATCTGAAAAAAGAGCGGAAGCGCAGGATCATCATTGCTGCGATCATGCTTGGCGTCCCGCTTTTTATCTTTATCACCATGTGGATCTATCTTGGTACCCGCAACAGTATCTGGACCATCATTGCTCTGGTAGGCAGCCTTCCCGGCTGTAAAGCAGTTGTGGATGTAGTTATGACCATGATGGCACGCCCCATGGATCCTGATCTTTATAAAAAAATCCACGGCCACCAGGGTAATCTGGTAATGGCATATGAAATGTATATGACTTTTTATGAAAAAAAAGCAGTCATCGATGCCATTGCGGTCTGTGGGAATACGGTGGTAGGCTATACCAGCGATTCTTCCGCAGATACAGAATATATGGCGGCAGAGGCACAGAAGCTGATCCGTAAAAATGGTTATAAGGTAGATGTGAAGCTCCTGAAGGAACTCAGACCTTTTCTGGAGCGCCTGGATTCCATGAATGCCCACAAGGAGTCTCTGGAAGAAGGGTTGCGTTTCACCCCAGATCCCCGTTACCCGGATTATACAAGAGATGACATGATAAAGCACGTCATTCTCAATCTGTGTATTTAGCAGGATGGTGCGCAATGAAAGAATTTACTATCAACGCCAATGAAGCAGGACAGCGTTTTGACAAATACCTGGGTAAGCTTCTTCGGGAGGCTCCCAAAAGCTTCTGCTATAAAATGCTTCGCAAAAAAAATATCACACTTAATGGAGGAAAAGCCACTGGTGCTGAAAAGTTAAATACCGGTGATAGGATAAAGCTTTTCTTAAGTGATGAAACCTTTGATAAATTTGCAGGAGCAGACACAAAACCAGCAAGAGCTCATCATGTCCTGGATATCGTCTATGAAGATGATAATATCCTTTTGATCAACAAACCAGTTGGGATGCTTTCCCAGCCTGCAGACGGTAAAGAGCCTTCCCTTGTGGAATTCCTTACAGGATATCTGCTGGAAACCGGTGCCGTAACAGAAGAGAGCCTTCATACCTTTCGTCCATCTGTATGTAACCGGCTGGACCGGAATACCAGCGGTATCGTTGCAGCCGGAAAATCACTGGCTGGACTTCAGGAGCTTTCCCTGCTTTTTCATGACAGGGGTCTGCACAAATTTTACCGGTGTCTGGTACAGGGCAGCATAAAAAATGAAAAATATATCAAAGGTTATTTGCATAAAGATGAAAAATGTAATAAAGTAACAGTACAGGAAAAAGAAACACCGGAAGCAGTTCCCATTGAGACCCGTTACAGACCGATATGCACCAATGGACAGGTTACACTTTTGGAGGTAGAGCTGATCACCGGACGTACTCATCAGATCCGGGCTCATCTTGCATCAGTTGGACATCCCATTATCGGAGATTTCAAGTATGGAAAGCGAGCTGTCAATGAAGCCTATCGTTCCAGATATGGACTGAAATCCCAGCTTCTTCATTCATACAGACTGGAGATCCCCCGGATCACCGGAACGCTTTCCTATCTGTCTGACAGAGCATTCACAGCAGCTCTGCCCCAGCTGTTTCAAAATATCCTGAAAGAGGAACACATAGAGGAGAATAAATAATATGAAAATCTGGCATGAAGTTTGGGACTACGTAAAAATGATCATCATTGTAGTAGCTGTAGTCCTGGTCATCAACAATGTAGTACTGATCAATGCAAAAATCCCTTCTGAATCCATGGAAAAAACCATTATGACCGGTGACCGTATTTTCGGATTCCGTCTGGCATATGGAATCAATCTGGATTTCTTTGGACACGAAATTTCCAAAAAAGTAAAAGATCCGGAACGTTTTGACATTGTGATCTTCAAATACCCGGATGATGAAAGCCAGCTGTTTATTAAACGTGTGATCGGTCTTCCGGGCGAAACAGTAGAGATCAAAGATGGGAAAGTATACATAGACGATTCTGAGACTCCGCTGCCAGATAATTTCATTCCGGAAAAAATGCGTGGAAGCTTCGGCCCGTACACCGTTCCTGAGGATTGTTACTTTATGCTTGGCGACAACCGTAACAATTCCAAAGATTCCCGTTACTGGAAAAATACTTTTGTCCGTTTTGACCAGATTGTGGGAAAGGCAGTTGTACGATACTATCCATCCATCAAGCTTCTGGGCAATGAGGTAGAAGAATAGCAATGGCAACATGGAACAGCAGAGGTCTCCGGGGTTCTACCCTGGAGGATCTTGTCAACCGTACCAACGAACAATACAGGGAAAAGGGGCTTGCCCTTGTCCAGAAGATTCCCACCCCCATCACACCGGTGCGGATGGATAAGGACAGCCGCCATATCACCCTTGCCTATTTTGATCAGAGAAGTACCGTTGACTATATAGGTGCAGTACAGGGAATCCCTGTCTGCTTTGATGCAAAGGAATGCAGCACTGATACGTTTCCCCTTGCGAATATCCATCCTCATCAGGTGGCATTTATGAGGGATTTTGAGAAGCAGAACGGTGTGGCATTTTTTCTTATTTTTTTCAGCCATCTGAACCAGTTCTATTATCTGACTTTTCGGAAACTGATGGACTTTTGGAACAGGATGGAGCAGGGGGGACGAAAAAGCTTTCGCAGAGATGAACTGACAGAAGCCTTTTATCTTCCCCGAAAAAGTGGGATTCTGGTTCCCTATCTGGATGCCATGAAGCTGGATCTGCAAAAACGGGAATAAAACCGAACCCCTTTCACCTTGACATCCAGACAGGATTCGATTATAATCATCTTTAGCTTTGCATTATCATGGTAGCGTGATAAAGTGAATTGAGAAACAATTATGGAGGAAACATCTTATGCAGAGAATTTTTCATACGCCAGAAGGGGTAAGGGACATTTACAGCAGCGAATGCACCAGAAAAAGAACAATCCAGGAAAAGCTTCACCATGTTTTCCACCGGTATGGATATGAAGATATAGAAACTCCGACTTTTGAATATTTTGAGGTTTTCAGTAAAGAAGTGGGAACCATTCCGTCCCGGGAACTCTACAAATTTTTTGACAGAGAGGGAAATACACTGGTTTTGCGTCCGGACTTTACACCCTCTGTTTCCAGAGCCTGCGCCACTTATTTTAATCCGGAAAAAGAAGTGGTAAGCCTTTGCTATACAGGCAATACTTTCATCAACAATTCCAGTTTCCGAGGCAGACTGAAAGAGACCACACAGATGGGTGTAGAGCGTATGGGGGATGATTCCCCGGAGGCAGATGCAGAAATCCTTGCCATGACAGTAGAGTGTCTTCTTGCATCCGGCCTGACAGATTTTCAGGTAAGCGTAGGGCAGGTGGATTATTACAAATCTGTCCTGGCACAGACCGGAATGACAGAAGAAGAGGAAGAAGAACTTCGTGAACTGATTTCCCAGAAAAATTATTTCGGTGTGGAAGAGCTTGTAAAAGAAAAGAAGCTTGACCGGTCTCTGGCAAATGTGCTGATCCAGCTTCCCCAGATGTTCGGTGCCTCCGAGGTATTGAAAAAGGCCCGGGAGCTTACAGATAATGAACAGGCTTTAAAAGCAGTGGCACAGCTGGAAGAAATTTATGAACTTCTTAAAGTTTACGGTTATGAAAAATATATTACCTTTGATTTTGCCATGCTCAGTAAATATCACTATTATACCGGAATTATTTTTCAGGCTTATACTTATGGCACCGGTGAGCCCCTCATCAAAGGAGGACGATATAACCAGCTGATGAAGCATTTTGGAAAGCCTGCGGCATCTATTGGTTTTGCTATCGTGATCGACAATCTTCTGATGGCATTATCCAGGCAGAAAATTGACCCTCCCCAGGATAATGATACAGAAGTACTGTTTTACCGTAAGGAAAACCGCATCCAGGCAATTCAGAAAGCAAAAGAACTTCGGGCCCAGGGAAAAAATGTAGCACTGCGTCCGGAAAAAGTAACAAAAGTTTGTGAGGTGGATTTATGAGATATCTGACTTTTGCCCTTACCAAGGGGAGACTTGCAGAGAAAACCCTTTCCATGTTTGAGAAAATCGGCATCACCTGCGATGAAATGCGAGATAAAGATTCCAGAAAACTGATCTTTGTAAACGAAGATTTAAAAGTCCGCTTTTTTCTTGCAAAGGGACCGGATGTGCCTACTTACGTGGAATATGGCGCAGCAGACATCGGTATCGTGGGAAAAGATACCATACTGGAAGAAGGGCGCAAGCTTTATGAAGTAATGGATCTGGGTTTTGGAAAATGCCGGATGTGTGTCTGTGGTCCGGAAAGCGCAAAGCCACTTCTTAACTCCAATCAGCTGATCCGGGTGGCGACCAAATATCCCAATATTGCTAAGGACTATTTTTACAACAAAAAACATCAGACCGTTGAGATCATCAAATTAAACGGATCCATTGAACTTGCACCTATTGTGGGGCTTTCCGAAGTGATCGTGGACATTGTGGAAACGGGCAGTACTCTCCGTGAAAATGGATTAAAAGTGTTAGAAGAGGTGTGCCCTCTTTCTGCAAGAATGGTAGTAAACCAGGTGAGCATGAAAATGGAGGATGAGCGGATCCGAAAGCTCATCGAAGACTTAAGAAAAGTAATCTGAAAAGGAAGGACCTGATCATATGCGTACAGTTAGATTAACAAAAGAATCCACAAAAGACATTCTGGAAAATCTTTTAAAAAGAAGCCCCAACAATTACGGCAAATTTGAATCCGCAGTTGCAGATATCCTGGTACAGGTAAAAGAAAAAGGAGATGAGGCTCTTTTCTCCTTTACCAGAGAATTTGATAAAGTGGATATCACCCCGGAAACCATCCGTGTAACAGAAGAAGAAATCCAGGAGGCTTACCAGGCCGTAGATACCTCTTTGCTGGAGGTTATCAAAAAAGCCCTTGTAAATATCCGAAGCTACCATGAAAAGCAGCGTCAGAACAGCTGGTTTACCAGCACAGAAAATGGAACCATGCTTGGCCAGAAGGTAACTCCTCTGAACCGTGTGGGTGTTTATGTCCCGGGAGGAAAGGCAGTATATCCTTCTTCTGTACTGATGAATATTGTTCCTGCAAAAGTTGCAGGAGTTCCGCATATTGTTATGACCACACCTCCAGGAAAAGATGGAAAGGTGAATCCTTCTACCTTAGTAGCTGCAAAAGAGGCAGGAGCTGATGAGATTTACAAGGTTGGAGGCGCACAGGCCATCGGCGCACTTGCCTATGGCACTGCCAGCATCCCAAAGGTCGATAAGATCGTGGGACCTGGAAATATTTTCGTTGCCCTTGCCAAAAAGGCTGTCTATGGACATGTAAGCATTGATTCCATAGCCGGACCAAGTGAGATCCTTGTACTGGCAGATGAAACTGCCAACGCACATTACGTTGCTGCAGATCTTCTTTCACAGGCAGAGCATGACGAAATGGCTTCTGCAATTCTGATCACCACAAGTCCAGAGCTTGCCAAAAAGGTGGAAGAGGAAATCCAGGGCTACTTAAAAGTCCTTTCCAGAAGAGAGATTATCGAAAAATCTCTGGAAAACTTTGGGTATATCCTGATTGCAGAGGACATGGATGAAGCCATTGAGGCTGCAAATGAAATTGCATCTGAGCATATGGAGATTGTAACCAAAAACGCATTTGAAGTAATGATGAAGGTGCGAAATGCCGGGGCTATCTTTATTGGAGAATACAGTTCTGAGCCGTTGGGTGATTATTTTGCAGGCCCGAACCATGTGCTGCCTACAAATGGAACAGCCAAATTCTTCTCCCCATTGTCCGTAGATGATTTTATCAAGAAATCAAGTATAGTATATTACTCCAGATCTGCATTAAAAGAGATCCATAAGGACATTATTCAGTTTGCCACTTCTGAACAGCTTACGGCACATGCAAACTCCATTGCAGTTCGTTTTGAAGAAGAGAAAGATCAGGAAGAATCATGACAAGAGAAGCAACAATAGAACGAATTACAAAAGAAACTGAGATTCGGCTGAGACTGAATCTGGATGGCTCCGGAAAGGGAGAGATTGCCACCGGAATCGGTTTTTTTGATCATATGCTGGACGGTTTTTCCCGCCATGGACTTTTTGATCTGTCCCTGAATGTCAAGGGAGATCTGGAAGTAGATGACCATCACACCATAGAAGACACCGGAATTGTACTTGGAACGGCCATCCGGGAAGCTGTAGGAGATAAAAAAGGAATCCGTCGTTATGGCAGCTGTATCCTTCCTATGGATGAATCCCTGGTACTCTGCGCAGTGGATCTCAGCGGAAGACCTTATTTCTCTTTTGATGGTGCCTTTACCAGAGAGAAGATCGGAGATATGGCTACAGAAATGGTAAGAGAGTTTTTCTATGCCGTTTCCTATACAGCCGCAATGAACCTTCATATCAAAGTTCTTACTCCCGGAAATAATCATCATATGGCAGAAGCCATGTTTAAAAGCTTTTCCAAAGCTCTTGATATGGCAGTATCTTATGACCCACGCATCACAGATGTGCTTTCCACTAAGGGAAGCCTGTAAGGAGGAAACATGGAACAGCCGAAGCTTCCTATGGAAAGTAATATTCCCTGGTCAGAATTTAAATTAAACAGCGATAAAATGGTACCGGTGATCGTTCAGGACTGGCAGACAAATGAAGTACTTATGCTTGCCTATATGAATGAAGAAGCTTATAATACTACCCTTCGTACCGGCAAAATGACTTACTGGAGCCGCAGCAGAGATGAACTTTGGACAAAGGGACTGACCTCCGGGCATTTACAATACGTAAAATCATTGACTCTGGACTGTGATAATGATACAATCCTGGCAAGAGTTTCTCAGGTAGGTGCAGCCTGCCATACTGGAAACAGAACCTGTTTCTTCAGGCCACTGATCCGGGAAACCTAAACGGACACGTCTGCTTCGGCAGGTGTCAAATAAACAAAGGAGCTTGCCAAAAGATATTTTATGAACAAACAGATGAAAGGCCCGCTGATCCGAATCCTTCTGATAGTGGCTGCTGTTATCGCAGCATACTGTCTGTGGTGTCATTTCCTTTCAGATGATGTAATCTGGAAAAAGATCACGGTAAATGGGATTCCCCTCCAGGGAATGACAAAAGAAGAGGCTGTCACAGCACTCACAGAAGATTTTGAGAAAAATTATGAAGATACTTCCATAACCATCCATTTAAATGGAAAATCCTATCCCCTTTCCATTTATCCAGTTCTGACGCTGGATGCCAGATCTCTGGTAAACAGTGTATATGAACTGGGACACGGCCCATGGTATACCCGTGGAACAGACCGCATTGAACTGATGAACAATAAAACAAAGGATGAAATCACTTTGATGCCTGTTGCCAAATCAGAAGATGATCTGGAAGAACTGCTGGAAAATTCTGATATACAGGATGGTTCCACCACCAAACAGACTACCCTGCGGCTCACAGACACGGAACTGATCATCAAAAAGGGAACTACAGGAATGGCTCCGGATATTGCAGCACTGAAAAAAGAAATCCTCAATGCCATTGTAACCGAGAATTACGGCGCTGACATAGAATGTCCCACTGTAGAGACAGCCCCTGATGATGTGGATATGGATGTGTATTACAAAGAAGTACATACAGATGCTCAGGATGCTTCTCTTGGTAAAAATAATGAGATCATTCCAGCTGTCACTGGCATTTCATTCAATGCGAAAGCAGCAGCAAGAAAGCTTGCCAGAGCAAAAGAGGGCGAGACCATCCGTATTCCGTTAAAGCTTACAGAGCCGGATGTTTCCACAGAAGACATTGAAGCCCTTCCTTATCTGAATCTTCTTGGAAGCTATACCACTTATGGCGGGGGCACAAAAGACAGAATCACCAATCTGAAACTTGCAGTAGCTGCCTGTGACCAAGTAGAGCTTCAGCCCGGAGAAATCTTCTCCTATAACGATACATTAGGTCCCAGAACTGCAGAACGTGGATATAAAGATGCCACTGTCATTGTAAATGGCAAACATGCCCTTGGTATCGGAGGCGGAATTTGTCAGATTTCTACTACATTATTTATGGCATGCCTGAAATCCGATCTTTCCATCATAGAAAGACATAATCATGCAGCAAGGATCGATTACGCAGAGGATGGCCTGGATGCAGCGGTTGTATGGGGAAGCCAGGATTTTAAATTCCAGAATAATACCGAATATCCTATTAAACTTACAGCGTCCTACGATGAAAAAGAAGAGGCTGTCACCGTGGAAATCTACGGAACCAAAACAGATGAAAATACCGTAGAGATCACCACCGAGCCTACCGGTCCCAATAGCTGCAAAACTTTCCGCAGCGTATATGACAAAGATGGAAACCTGCTCCGTTCGGAAGAAGTTGGAAACAGTCAATATAAGGAATAATTTCCTTAATTGCCTTGATTTCAAAATATCAGTCTGCTATAATAAGCTGAATTGAATAAATGCGTAATCCAGTGCCGTGTATCATCTTTTACAGGCTAAGAGGGAATCAGGTGAAATTCCTGAGCGATCCGGTCACTGTAAACAGGGAATATGCTTCAGAGATGTCATTGGCCAGGCAGCTGAGAAGACAGAAGGATATGTTGATCTGTAAGTCAGGAAACCTGCTGGATTTACCAATGAAAAGCTTCCGTGGAGAGTACTTCATTTTATGTCAGCAGCGGTCTGAAATCTGTTCCTGCATTTGCCAGGGGCTTTTGGGTCATGCATTGAGACGAAAACCTCTTCTGACATGACATCCTGCTATATGTTATTTATGCCTGCTTTTCTAAAAGAAGCGGGCATTTTTCTTTCCCGGATATTTTAACCGGTTATCCATGAATTGTCCAGCTGCCAGAGAGCTGCAATTCTATAATAATATTATTATACGAGGAGTGAAACAAATGAAAAGAAATTCAAAACGATTCATGGCTTTGTTTTTATCCCTTGCAATGAGCGTCACACCTGCGATGCTCATTCAGGCTGAAGAAGCGACTGATATTAAGAGCAGTTCCGCTTCCGATCAGGATGTGCTTTCAGAAGCTGAGCTTATCCCTACCGTAACCGCTGCTCCAACAGAGGCTCCATCCGAGGATATTCCCAAGACTTCCGATCAAGAAGAAGAGAACCAGACTCCAGCTGCAGAAGAGCCGGAGCTTTCCGTTACACCTTCCCCTTCCCTGTCCCCGGCTCCGGTTTCTGACACAGAAGAAACTGCGGCATCAGATGAGACAGAAGAAATCATTTCTCCAAATGTGAAGCCTGACGGTTCCGATATCGTGATCGACAAGCCAGATGATACCGGTTCCCTGGAAGATTTTAAAATTACCAGTTCTTCAGCAAAGCTGATTGACGACAAGATCCAGGTTACTCTTGTAACTTCTGCAGATACCTATGATGCTCTTTATCTTGGCGGCAAAGATGATGCCATCAGTGATCCGGAAAATGTCTGCGTGGGAACTCCTACAGATGGAGGCTATACATTTATTCTGGAAGTTCCTGCCAGTGAAACAGATCAGAAATATCAGATTGCTATTCGAAATAAAAAAAGCGGCCAGTGGGAACAGTACGTAGAAGGTGGAGAGTATACCATTACTATTCCAGGAATGAAAAAAGAGGATATTGTCCCGGCTCCTACTGCCACTCCAACCCCTGCACCTGCTGAAGGTACCTGCGCAAATGGTGTTTATAATGTCACAGTAAACTCCAGTGCTACCATGTTCCGTGTTGTAGACTGTGTTCTTACTTCCAAGAATGGAAAAATGACAGCTGTTCTTACCTTAAGCGGTACAGGATATGATTATCTTTGTCTTGGTACCAAGGAAGAAGCTGCCAAAGCAGATCCATCCACATGGGTTCCATACGTTGTCAACAGTGAAGGAAAATACACCTATGAAATCCCGGTAGAGTCACTTGACAAAGGAATTGCTGTAGCAGCCTTTTCTCACAAAAATCAGATCTGGTATGACAGGATCCTGACCTTCCAGTCCAATACGCTGAACAAAACAGCGGATATTCCAGAGGATGCACCACAGCCAGATGCTACCATAACACCGGTTCCAGGTACAGATACAGTTGCAACACCAACACCTACTCCAGCAGGGAAACCACAGACTACTGTGACCCCAACACCTACCCCAGCCACAAAGCCAGATAAGACACCGGATAAAGAGTCAAAATATGAGTCTGATTTAAGCGGCGGTACTGCAGCAGTCAATAGCTCCACCACATTAAAGGATGGCACCTACACTCCGGACAGCTTTTCCTGGTCAGGCGGTACCGGAAAGGTAAACATTTCCTGCAGCAAGATTACCGTAACCGGTGGACAGGCTTACGCCACCATCGTATTCAGCAGTGAATATTATGGCTATGTAAAGGCAAACGGAAATACTTATTATGGAAACTGTGGCGGTGGAACCTCCACCTTTACTATCCCGGTTGCCTTGAATCAGAATAATTCCATTATCGGAATGACCACCAGAATGTCTCAGGCACATGAGATCACTTATACCATTTATGTCGCTTTAAAAGGTGCCAATGATCCTAAAAAGACAGACAAAGAGAATCCGTCAGGAGATAACAGTATGCTTTCCACAGGAAATAAAAAGCTGGACGACACCGCACCTGAGATCACAGGTCTGGAATACAAAGACGAGACCAAGCTGGAGCATGCGAAATATTTTAAGATCTACAACTATGACAAGGGTATTACCCTTCTGGAGGTAGATATGACCACAGACACTGCCAGAAAAAAAGAGACGGTTTCCGACACAAAAGAAGCAACAGATATGATCAGCAAGACAGAAGATCTCTATATGGGAAATGTAGTGAAATATCTGATCGTGCCGGAAGATACCGTAATTCCTGCCGGCCTTGATAAAGATGTGATTCTAGTACAGCAGCCTGTAGAAAATGCTTATGCAGCTTCTGACAATTCTCTTTCCCTGATGGCAGAGCTGAATCTTTCTGATAAGATTGCATGCAGTGCAAAGGAAGAGGATGATTCCCTTATTTTTGCAGGAACCTATGAAGATACAGATTTCAAAGCCCTTGTAAAAAATCAGTGCCAGATTGCCATCCTTCCTTCTGATGTCCTTCCGGATGCAGAGGATGAAGTAGAAGAAAAAGAAGCACTTTTGAAGGATTCTGCCGGGAAATATGCAGCATTAAAAATTCCATTTATTGTAGACCGTTCTGATGATGAAAAAAATGATGCTGCAAAAGAAGAGTGGAAGAAAGTATTTGAAGCGATTTTTGAATAGGAGAAGATTATGATCAGCAAAAAATTTAAGACACAGGTGGCTGGTGTTGTTTTTGCGGCAATGATGGCAGTTACATCTGTTTCCCCTGTATGGGCAGAAGAAGAAACTACTGCAGAAACCTCTGACACAGCCGTTTCCGAAGAGGCTCCGGAGCTTCCAGGGCTTACCTATGAATCTACCATGGAGCTTTCCTTTGCAGAATGTTTTGATGTTTATTATTATAATGACGGCTACAAGCTTCTGGATGTCCACGACAGTGCCAGATACCTGCTGGTTCCGGAAGGAAAGGAAGCTCCAGATGGACTGGAGGATGATATTTATGTACTTCAGCAGCCACTTGACACCATTTATATGGCAGCAACTTCCCCGATGGCTCTTTTTGATGCCATTGGAAGTGTAGATTCTATCAAACTTTCCGGACTGGATGCTTCTGGCTGGTATATCCAGGCAGCCGCAGATGCCATTAACAATGGTGACATGACATATGCCGGAAAATATGATGAACCGGACTATGAGCTTCTGGTAGGGGATGACTGTGACCTTGCCATTGAATCTACTATGATCCTTCACGCCCCAAAGGTTCAGGAAATGATTGAAACCCTTGGAATCCCTGTATTTATTGACCGTTCCAGTTATGAAAGCCAGCCTCTTGGACGTACAGAATGGATCAGGCTCTATGGTGCTATGATGAACAAGGAAGATGAAGCAGATGCGTTCTTTGAAAAGCAGGCAGAGATCATTGAGAAATTAAAGGATTTCACCAACACCGAAAAAACAGTTGCCTTTTTCTACATCAATACCAGTGGGGCTCCGGTAGTCCGCAATCCAAAAGACTATATTTCCAGCATGATCGAAGTAGCTGGTGGAAGAAATGCCTTTGCAGATCTTCAGGATGACAGTGGAAAAACTTCCATTTCCATCACTATGGAAGAGTTTTACAATACTGCGATAGATGCGGATTATCTCATTTACAATTCCAGTATTGATGCCACCGTAAATAGTCTGGATGACCTTCTGGCAAAAGACAGTCTGATGGCTGATTTTAAGGCTGTAAAAGATGGAAACGTATGGGTAACCGACGATTCCATGTATCAGCATACCGATACCATTGGTGAACTGATCAATGACCTCAATCTGATGCTTACAGACGGAAATGAAGAGGATATGACATTCCTGCACAAACTGAGCTGATACAAATAAAAAAATCACCCCTGACCAGTGAAAGCGGACTTCTGAACAAGGGGTCCGTTTTCACTGAGACGGAACAAAAATGGAGTAGAAGAATGAAAAAACAACCTGGCGAAACCAGCTTCCATATGGAAAATTTCAGGAGAAGATCACGCTATGCGGTAGTTTTTATCCTGCTGATCTTTGCTTTTGGTCTTATTACAGTACTGAACATCAATACTGGGAATGTAAATATTTCCCTGTCTGAGATCATAGATATCCTGCTGAAAAAAGTCACAGATACAAAAGAATACAGCATTATCTGGAAAATCCGCCTTCCCAGAATCCTGATGGCAGCAATTCTGGGCGGTGCCTTGTCTTTGTCTGGTTTCCTTTTGCAGACATTCTTTGAAAATCCAATTGCAGGTCCATTTGTTCTGGGTATTTCTTCTGGAGCAAAAATGGTGGTTGCACTGACCATGATCTATTACCTTGGCAGAGCAGTAAATGTGACTTCTTATACGCTGATCATTGCTGCCTTTATTGGTTCTCTGATTTCTATTGGATTTATCCTTTTGATTTCAAAAAGAATCAAGCATATGGCCACCCTTCTGGTTGCCGGAATTATGATCGGCTATATCTGTTCTGCAGTAACAGATTTTGTGGTAACCTTTGCAGATGATTCCGATATTGTAAATCTCCATGGCTGGTCACAGGGAAGCTTTTCCGGTATGAGCTGGAGCAATGTCTACATTTCATTTATCGTAGTTGGAATTACATTGCTCCTTACCTTCCTTCTTTCCAAACCCATCGGAGCCTATCAGTTGGGAGAGGCTTATGCTCAAAGCATGGGAGTAAATATCCGTTTTTTCAGAGTTGCGCTGATCCTGCTTTCTAGCATTTTATCTGCAACTGTAACAGCATTTGCAGGCCCGATCTCCTTTGTTGGAATTGCTGTTCCATTTTTAATGAAAAGAAGCTTTAACACTTCAAGGCCGCTTATCATCATTCCAGGAACTTTTCTGGGCGGAGCTGTATTCTGTATGATGTGTGATCTGATCGCCAGAATGGCCTTTGCCCCTCTGGAACTAAATATCAGTACGGTCACTTCTATTTTTGGAGCGCCGGTGGTTATTTTTATGATGCTGCACAAGAAAAGAGGAAACTGAAGATGGAAAAACATTATTTTCAGATGGATCATTTGTCTGTGGGATACAATAAAAAAGCTCTGATCCATGATATCTGTATTGGGATAGAAAAAGGAGAAATTGTCACACTCATTGGTCCAAATGGTTCCGGTAAATCCACCATTTTAAAGAGTATCACAAGACAGCTGCAGATCATTGGTGGAAAAGTCTATTTTGACAATCAGAATCTTACTTCCTTTTCCTACAGGGATCTGTCCACCAAAATGGCGGTGGTTCTTACTGAACGTATGAAACCGGAGCTTATGACCTGCCACGACATTGTGGCTACTGGCCGCTATCCATACACTGGAAGGCTGGGCATCCTTACAAGAGAGGATGAGGAAAAAGTAGAAGAGGCTATGGCTGCAGTACATGCGGAAAATCTGGGAAACAGGGATTTTAACAACATCAGTGACGGCCAGCGCCAGAGAGTACTTCTTGCCAGAGCTATCTGCCAGGAACCGGATATTATCATCCTGGATGAGCCAACTTCCTTCCTTGACATCAAACATAAACTGGATCTGCTTTCCATTCTCAGGGATATGGCAAAGAAAAAGCATATTACTGTGATCATGTCTCTTCATGAAATCGACCTGGCACAGAAGATTGCAGATAAGATCATCTGCGTAAAAGGAGACACCATCTCTCATTTTGGCAAACCGGAAGATATTTTTGAGGAAAATATGATCCGTGATCTTTATGATATCAATAATGGATTTTTTGATCCTCTGTTTGGCAGTATTGAACTGCCAAGACCGGAGGGAACTGCCAAAACCTTTGTAGTTTGCGGAAATGGCACAGGTATTCCGGTATTTCGGCAGCTGCAAAAAGAACACACACCTTTTGTTGCCGGAATCCTTTATACAAATGATGTGGATTATCAGCTTGCAAGGCTTCTGGCGCAGGATGTGATCACAGAAACACCGTTTATGGACATTTCAGAAGAAACTTATCAGAAGGCTCTGAAAACTATGGAAAAATGCGACAGAGTCATCTGCACAGCTGTTCCCATTGGCACATGCAACAAACGGTTAAAAGAACTGATCGATGCTGCAAAAAAAGCAGGAAAAATTTAGATACGTTATACTGTGTCTGGAGCATGTTTTCAAACACGCTCTGAAAAGGAGGAGCCTTTCACATATGAATAGAAAAATATTTACAAAAGAAAATTTTATTTTCTTTTTAATCCTTAACCTGGGTCTTATCTTTACCGCTGTTGGCATTGCAATTTTTAAAACTCCCAATCATTTTGCTTTTGGCGGAACTTCCGGTCTTTCCATTATTCTGTCTACTCTGTTTCCAAAATGGAACGTAGGTGTATTCATGTGGATCGTCAATGCTGCACTTGTTGTATTAGGATTTTTCTTTCTGGGAATCCGTTCCATGGGTTGGACTATTTATTCCTCCTTTGCACTTTCTTTTTACGTAAGTGCCTGTGAGTTTATCTGGCCATTAACTGCACCTCTTACCAGTGATGTTTTCCTGGAGCTGTGCTTTGCTGTCATTCTTCCGGCAGTGGGCGCTGCTATGGTATTTAATGTAGGAGCTTCTACAGGAGGTACAGACATTGTGGCTATGATCCTGCACAAATATACCAGCCTTGAGATCGGACGTGCCCTTATGGTCAGTGACCTTGGGATTGTCCTGGTGGCAGCTTACCTCTATGGGGCACAGACAGGTCTTTACTGTATCCTTGGCATGATACTGAAATGTACAGTTGTGGACAGCGCCATTGAAAGCCTGAACCTGCGAAAGGTCTGTACCATCATCTGTAAATATCCTGATAAGGTGGAGGATTTTATTATCAATGATCTTCACCGTTCCGCCACAGAGCAAAAGGCCTTTGGAATCTATACCAAACAGGAACAAAAGGTACTGATGACAGTACTTACAAGAAGTGAAACCAATCGCCTTCGTATTCATCTGCGTCAGATTGACCCTCATGCTTTTATTACCATTGTAAACAGCAGTGAGATCATTGGTAAAGGCTTCCGGTCTATCTGATCCGGAAAAATACCATTATCCCGAAAGGAAATATAACCATCACCATGATATCAAAAACCATGCAGACCATTCTTCACGCCCTTTCCTATGGGAACATAGAAGTAGAGTCCTCCCGCAGACTTGTGGATATAAAGAAGCTGGATGCCATGAAAATTTTTCTGAAAAAAATGGATATCCACGTTTATAATAAAGATTATGAAATTCCCATGCGGATTTATTTTCCAACGGAAGCAGCGATGATAAACGGCATACAAAAAGGCCATACCTTTCCTATTCTTTTATTTTTCCACGGAGGCGGTTGGGTGACAGAAAGTGTAGATACCTATAACAGGGTATGTGCCAGAATGGCACAGTCTACCGGTCATATCGTGATATCTGTAGAATATCGTCTGGCTCCGGAATACCGTTTTCCAACAGGTTTGATGGACTGCTATACGGCCGCCAGAGAGCTTTATACCAACCAGCTGATCTTAAATACAGATCCACACAGGATCACAATAATGGGAGATAGCGCCGGAGGAAATCTTGCAGCCGCAGTTGCTTTAATGGCAAGAGATAAAGGAGAGTTTCAGGTACACAGGCAGATTCTGATCTATCCAGCTTTATATAACACTTATACGGCTGCCTCCCCTTATCCTTCTGTACAGGCTAATGGCACTGATTATCTGCTCACTGCTGTAAAAATGCAGGATTATTTAAGTTTATATGAGAGCTGTCCGGAAGACAGAATCAATCCTTACTTTGCACCTTTGCTGGCCAGGAATCTGACCAATATGCCGGAAACCCTGATCCTTACAGCAGAGTTTGATCCCCTTCGGGATGAAGGAGAAGATTATGGAAAAAAACTTGCAGAGGCTGGAAATTATGTAGAAGTTCATCGGATCAAAGATGCCCTCCATGGCTTTTTTGCTCTGGGGCTTCGTTTTTTCCATGTACAGGAAAGTTTTTCTTATATGAATGAATTTTTAAAGAGGGAAGTGTAAAAATTGAAAAACGGATATTCAAACTGGAGAAAACTGGACAACGCAGCACTTGCCTTTCCACTTGTAACAGGAAAAAATGACACAAGAGTGTTCCGTTTCTACTGTGAATTAAACGAAAATGTAAATCCAAAGCTCCTTCAGGATGCTCTTGATAAAACCATGGAAAAATACCCTTTGTTTCAGATGGTCCTCCGCAAAGGACTTTTCTGGTTCTATCTGGAACACCGTGATATTTCTCCGGTTGTAAAGAAAGAAAAAAAATCCCCCTGCAGCAGACTTTATATTCCAGACAAAAAAAATCTGCTGTTCCAGGTAAGCTATTATGAAAAGAGAATCAACTTTGAGGTTTTCCATGCGCTGACAGATGGTACGGGAGCCATGCATTTTCTGCAGGAACTGGTGGCCGATTATCTTCAGTTGGCTCATCCTCAGGATGCCCTTCCTCCTTTGCCCACAGAGCAGGAGAGTACCCCTGCAGATCAGGAGGAAGACAGCTTTTCCCAGTATTATTCCTCGGATATTCCAAAAGTCTCCGAAAAAAATCCAAAGGCAGTGCGCCTTCCGGGAGAACGCTTGATCCACGAAGATATGCAGATCACGGAAGTGACTCTTCCTGTAAAAGAGTTACATGCAAAAGCACGTGAATACGGTGTATCCATTACTGTACTGATCACTGCTATGTTTTTGTGTTCCATTCATGAAGAAATTCCCAAAAGCAGGCAGAACCGTCCCATTGCACTTATGGTTCCGGTAAATCTGCGAAACTATTTTCCATCTCAGTCCATGGCAAATTTCTTTGGCTGGATAGAAGTTGGTCACGTTTTTTCTGAAAATACTACTTTTACAGAGGTTCTTTTCCACGTAAAAGAACAGTTTCAGACAGAACTGGTAAAAGAGAAGATTGCTATGCATATGAATGGCTATGTTCGTCTGGAAAAGAATCCTTTGATCCGGGCTGTGCCGCTGGAAATTAAGAAATATTTTCTTATGGTAGGTGCAAATCTGGGCTCCAAAAGCATTACTGCAGTTTATTCCAACATTGGAATCCTTCGGCTTCCCAAAGAATACAAGCCATATATTGATCGTTTTGGGATTTTCGCAAGTACCAATTCCATGCAGCTGTGTTCCTGTTCCTACGAAAATCAGATGGTGCTTGGCTTTACTTCCAAACTTCCAAAGGACAATATTCAACGGAATTTTCTGAATATGCTGGATAAAGAGGAAATTCCCCATGCGGAAAAAACCAATGGTTTTCCAGGCTGTTCACAGCAGCATAAAAAAGCAGAGCAAAGGACTGTACAGATTTTTAATTTTCTCTGTATTGCAGCAGCTGTGCTTTGTGGAATGATCAATTATCTCACCAGAGAGACGTTAGACTGGTTCTGGTTCGCAGCCGCCGGCTGCCTTTGTGGCTGGCTGATCGTTGCCGTGGCCTACGCCAAACGCAGAAACATTCTGAAAAATGAGATCATACAGTTGATTCTGGTAACTATTATTGCTGTTCTCTGGGATAAATTTACCGGCTGGCACGGCTGGTCATTGGATTTTGTGCTGCCATTTGGCGCACTGGCAATTCAGGGTTCCATACCGGTTATTGTAAAGGTTCTGAAGCTGGAAAAAGAAGAATATCTGTTTTATCTGGTTCAGGCATCCATTGCAGGTCTTGTTCCACTGATTCTGATATGTCTGCATCAGATCCATTTTCTGTATCCATCTGTGATCTGTGCAGGGGTAAGTCTGATCGTGTTCGCAGGGATGTTTATCTTTAACTGCAAGGATACCATCCGTGAGTTTCACAAAAAACTGAGAATGTAGAAAAATCGCCGCCACCGATAAAACGGATGACGGCGATTTTCTCATAAAGAAAAGTTTTTCAATTATTTAAATTTCCACGATCATTCCCTTTTCCTTATCATAGCGGCAGTACTTTCCATTTTCGGAAATAAATGGCTGATATGTATCTGTACGGGTATCTTTCACATAAACAATACCTGTAGCGATCATCTCTACCAGTGAAAAACGCTTACTCAGGCTGGAAATCCAGGAATAGGTCTTATTGCTGTCAGAATCTGCAGCTACCAGATTGTATCCCTCTTCGCAGGGCTTCAGGGAAAAATAAATCTTTTCCGGCTTTTCCGTTTCTTTAAAGACCTGACTCGCGATATAGGAAGAAAAGTTTTTCTCCACAAATTGCTGGAAGGAATGCAAAGTATAGACCTCCCCGCTGACTTCATCTGTAATCCGATCCCCTCTTTGCAGTCGTGCCTTGATCAGGGACAATGTCTCAATAGTCCAGTTGATGAAAGAAATGCTGCTGTAGCTCATACTTTCCAGAAGCTGGTCGATCAGTTTTTTGGTCAAAACATTTGACTTGGTTGCCTCATTAAAAAGTTCTTCGTTCATAATCCTCCGCCTCCATAACATTATTGATAATTCTTATTATAAAATGTTGTCTGACGAAAAGCAATAAATTCAGAAATTATTTTTGATATATCATTTGCCTTTACTCTAAAACCGTGTTATCATCAAAGAAATAAAAAATGCGATAAAATGTATATAAAAGTGCATTTTTGCGGATAAGGAAAGGAACTATCATGGAAAAACATCATCACGAACGAAGTACTTTTTCCGGGAAACTGGGATTTGTACTGTCTGCGGCAGGCGCATCAGTAGGCCTTGGAAATATATGGCGTTTCCCGTATCTGGCTGCCAAATATGGGGGAGGTATCTTTCTGCTGATCTATATTATTCTGGCACTTACCTTTGGCTACTCAATGATCATTGCTGAGACAGCTCTGGGACGTATGACCCGTAAAAGTCCTGTAGGTGCTTTTGGAAAATTTGGGAAATCCAAATGGCTGTCCTTTGGCGGATGGATCAATGCCATCATCCCGATTCTGATCGTACCCTATTATTCTGTAATTGGTGGCTGGGTTATCAAATATCTGCTGGAATATGTAAAAGGAAACAGCCAGAAGCTTGCAGAAGATGGCTACTTCAGTTCCTTTATCGCAGATGGATTTTCCACAGAGGTCTGTTTTTTGATTTTTGCATTTCTGACTGTAGCTATCATTTATGCCGGAGTGCGAAATGGTGTGGAACGTGTTTCAAAATTTATGATGCCAATTCTGGTATTCCTGTCCATTCTGATCACTGTGTACTCTGTTACAAGACCAGGCGCACTGGCCGGAGTAAAATACTTCCTGGTGCCAAATGTGGAGAATTTTTCCTGGATGACTGTGGTCTCTGCCATGGGACAGATGTTCTATTCCCTGTCTATTGCAATGGGCATTCTGGTAACATTTGGCTCCTACATGAAAAAAGATGTTTCTATTGAGGATTCTACCAGGAATGTGGAAATATTTGATACAGCCATCGCAATCATGGCAGGTTTGATGATCATTCCAGCTGTATTTTCCTTTTCAGGGGGAGATCCGGATACTCTGCAGGCAGGTCCTGCATTAATGTTTATCACCATTCCGAAGGTTTTTGCAAGTATGGGATTTGGCACACCGATTGGAATTCTTTTCTTCCTGCTTGTACTTTGCGCAGCCCTTACCAGCTCCATAGCCCTGACAGAGAGCGCAGTATCCACATTCCAGGACGAATTGAGATGGCACAGAAAAAAAGCTACCATTGTAGTAGGGGTGATCATGATCCTGCTTGGAAGTCTTTCTTCTCTTGGATATGGGCCGCTGGCATTTGTGAAGATCATTGGAATGCAGTTCCTGGATTTCTTTGATTTTCTCACCAACTCTGTGATGATGCCCATTGCTGCATTTGCAACCTGCATCTTAATTTCCAGAGTGATCGGGGTAAAAAAGATCGAAGAGGAGGTTCTGGCAGAGGGCGGTACTTTCCGCAGAAAGAAAATATTCAAGTTCATGATAAAATATCTCTGTCCGATCTTTGCAGTAATTATTCTGCTTAGTTCTGTGGCAAATGCATTTGGATGGATTTCCATGTAATGTTTTTATAATCTGTTGCTTGTCACAATTTTGATATTGGGGGAAACCAATGAAAAAAGAGAGAATCTTTTCCATTATAACGACTGTCTTTTTCTTCCTGTACAGTTTCTTTCTCATTGTTGTGGAGGGCAGTTGCCTTTATGGGATATATCTGCTAAGAGATGGTTCTTCTGCAGCCCAGGAACTGCTTAGTACTTCTGATGGATTTATACAGGTGATGGTAGGCCTCTGGTCTATGCTGGGTGTTTTCAGCTGGATAGTACTTATTTTTGTAACAGCCGGCCTTTTACTTCCCATGGCGGTATGTATTGGAATTTCCGTACACGCATGCCTCTGTCTGAAAAAACAACCTGAGCAGGAACTGGAAAGAAAAAAACTGAAACGTGACGCAATTGTGAAAACCATATTCTATCTCTGTATTTTTGCGGTAGTTTTCTGGTATTATTATACTGCACAGCTATGGAGCATCGACTCTTTTGCTGCAGTTACCATTGTTTTGGGAATCCCTTTTATTTTTTCTGTGCTGACTTTGTTTTTTTGCACACAAAGTAAACATTGAGATGATAAAGCCCTTTCAGACCAAGGCGTATTTGCTTCCTGGCTGAAAGGGTTTTTTTAATGATAGAATACTTCGTTACAATCCGGTTACATTCACCTCCTCAAAACAATGTATAATAAGAGGTACTGATAAAATTGTTGTATGAGAAAGGAAAACAAATGAAATCCAGAATCCTTGTAATAGAAGATGAACCCGCAATCAACGATCTGCTCTGTATGAACCTGGAAATCACAGGATACCAGACTGTAAGCTATCTGAATGGCGATGAGGCAAGTGTCGGAATTATTTCAGATCATAATTTTCAATGCGCCCTTGTGGATATTATGCTCCCTGGAAAAGACGGTTACGCTCTTTTACCAGAGCTGACACAGTACGGCATTCCTGTGATTTTCCTCACTGCCAGAGCTGATATTGCAAGCAAAGTAAAAGGCCTCAAGGATGGCGCTGAGGACTACATTGTGAAGCCTTTTGAAATGCTGGAAGTGATGGTCCGGCTGGAAAAAGTGCTGGAACGCCATGGAAATACCCAGGAGCAGATACGGATTGAGGACGTCACCATAGACATCCGCAGTCATACAGTCACCAAGTCCGGAGAAGAAATTTATCTGAAGCCTATGGAATATAACTGCCTGATGATGTTTCTGCGCAATCCCAATAAAGCCCTCACCAGGGAACAGCTGCTTCAGGGATTATGGGGAGTAGAATTTGAAGGGGAAACACGAACAGTAGATGCCCATGTGGGACGTATCCGTAAGAAGCTGGGATGGCAGGATAAGATCAAAACCATTCCCAGGATCGGATATCGACTGGAGGTGGAGTTTTGAAGCTTTTTACCAAAATCTTTCTGCAGGTAGCCTGTGTGATCCTGATTTTATCTTCTGTTATCTTTTTTTATACTTCCTATCGCTGGAAAAAGCAGAGTATTCAGTATATCAACAATTACGAAGACAGCAAATTCCAGACCAATCTCCGGCAGTTTGACAAAAAGTTAAGTCTCGCAGCCACTCAATCTGCGGTCTCAGATGATGCCTTGCGAAAAAGGATCCTCATTTACAGTTTCCGTGAGGTTTTTCACAACAGCGCAGTCTTATACCAAAATGGCGAAGAGCTTTATAATGGAACCACCTATGAATTTGACAACCAGAGAATTCAGGAACAGATGGGCACTGTCCCTAAAAAGCTCTATAACGATTATTCCTACGGCTACGATCCGATCATCAGTAAAATAAACGGGAAAACTCTTTTGCTTTTTTCCTATA
>CAKRRX010000020.1 GCA_934394595.1 uncultured Blautia sp.
CCCCCGCAGTTTCCTATAATAAAAAGCAATAAGAAAATTCAGAAGAGGAATACAATGAAGAAAGAATACAGAGAATTAAAGGATCTGCTTGATTATATCAATGCCAGCAGAGAAGAAAAGGACGAGATCAAGGGAAAAATCAATGCAGTGCTGTATAGTCAGCTTGACCGTGATTTTCCACATCTGGAAAGAAAGATGTATACAGGCTGGCAGTATGGTGGTGAATATTTAAGTGCCGGAATGAAATACCGGGATGTGGAAGCAGAGGGTAAGGCAGAACAGGAGAAATATTTCGGGGAAGCCGCCAGCATTTTTGTATACGCAGAAAAAGAAGGTCCGGTAGAAGCTGCAAAACAACCGGAAGGTGTAGCTGCATCGGAAGGTGCAGATGAAAATGCATGTCTGATCGTAAGCTTAAGTGCAAGTCCGGATAAAATGAAAGAGGAAGCTGCCCGTCAGAAATTTTACCGCTTTTTTGACTTGGAACTGGATCCGGAGGGAAAGCTTCAGTATGTTCTGAAATATAATGCGGGACATATAAATTTCGTAAACAAAATTTACCATAATTCCAATATTCCAGATGTCGTAGACAAAGAAACAGCTTTTGCCCGTCTGGAAGCGGAAAAGAATAACAGCACACCGGATGCGGAAAATTCAGATGAACCAAACTGCATTGTGGAGCTTTGCTACATCATTCATGATCCAGAGCGGAGCAAGACAGAAGAACAGTTGCGCCAGGAATTTAAAAAAGCTGTGGAATTGCTGATGCCGTATTACAAATATGTGCTGGAAATCCCAGATCCCAATTGTCCGAAGCTTCGCAGTTCCCTGGCATCTGCTTCAACAGAGGAAGCTGCAGATGCAGCCAAAGTATCGGCAGAGGAAAATGTTACACCTTCGCAGTCTGATGAAGAGAAAATGCCATCCGTTTCCGATTTGACAGATGCATTACGGGGTAGGGAGGAAGCGCCAGAAGAACCAGAGGATCCAGAAGAGCCAGCCCCTAACTTTGCCCATAATCTCATCCTCTATGGTCCTCCGGGAACAGGAAAAACTTATAAAACAGCAATCTATGCGGTAACTATCTGCGACGGAGAAGAGGCAGCCGCAGCGCTTTTAAAAGCCGGATACTCTCACATCATGAATCGTTACACAGAACTGAAAGAGCAGGGCAGAATTGGCTTTACCACCTTCCATCAGTCCTATGGATATGAGGACTTTGTAGATGCTATCCGCCCAGTTCTGGATGGTGCTTCCGGGCAGCTTGGATATGAGAAAAAGCCAGGTATTTTCCGAGAATTTTGTGAAAATGCGAGAAGCAAAAAGAAACCCTGTGTTTTTATTATAGATGAGATCAACCGTGGAAACATTGCGAAAATTTTCGGAGAACTGATCACACTTATCGAGGAAAGTAAAAGAGATGTAGCCTCTGTGATCCTTCCAAATTCAAGGGTGGAATTTTCCGTACCGTCCAATGTGTACATTATTGGAACCATGAACACTGCAGACCGTTCCATAGCCATGATGGACACTGCTCTGAGAAGAAGGTTCCGCTTTGAGGAAATACAGCCCTCCACTCAGGCATTAAGAGAAATGAAGGCAGATAAAGTTTTATGCGATCCGGACGAAAATGGAAATCCGGTGACCATTGATGTTGCTGCAATGCTGGATGTGATAAATCGCAGGATTGAAGTGCTGCATGACCGTGAGCATACCATCGGACACGCTTATTTTACCGGGCTGACAGGTGAAAATGCCACATTTGAAAATCTTCGGAAGATTTTCAAAAAATCAGTGCTTCCTCTTTTACAGGAATATTTCTTTGATGATTACTACAAGATCCGGTTGGTGCTTGGGGACAATGGGAAGGCACAGGAGCAGCAGTTTGTTCAGGAAGAAGTGATAAACTATCGCGGCCTCTTTGCCGGAAAGCCAGACGAAGACCGGGTTCTTCTTCCGGAAATCAGATACAGCATCAACGAAAAAGCCTTTTCTGATCCGGAAAGCTACATAAAGATTTATGCAGGATTTGAGAATACAGATGAATAAAATACTGGAAGTAAAAGAGTACGATCTGCTTACTTATTCCGAGAAATATCGGAATCAAAAAGGAGCAGGGCAGAAGTATCATTTCATAGAAAAAGAAAACTTCGATGGGCTTGTCCATTTTATTGACAAAATGGCAGGAAATCAAAACGAGGAGGATCAGAAGCCCTTTTTACAGGTATATTGGGAAACCGGAACTGGACGGGTGATGAAGGTTGGCAATTATGTGGGGCTGATCCAGCTGAACAATGGATTCAAGCTTCAGATCCTGCCAAAATTGACCCTTGGAGATGAGGAAGATAAAACCAAAAAGGTACTTCTTGATATGCTTGGCTGTATGAAAAATTTTTCCGGCTGGAAGCTTTCCAATGCCAATGTAGCGGACGGGCCTGTGAGTCTTTACGATATTTTTATAGAGATGTATGTGGAAGAAGCCCAAATGCTGGTAAAAAGAGGACTTCGCTCTGCATATGTGGAAAAAGAGGACAATCTTACCTGCTATCGTGGAAAATTACAGGTATCCCGGCAGATCCGGGAAAATATGATCCACAGGGAAAGATTCTGTGTAACCTATGAAGAATTCAGCCTGGATTGTGCGGAAAACCGGATTATAAAGGCTACTTTATTGAAGCTTCAAAAAGCAGTTTCGGATCTGAAAATCGCAGCAAAAATCCGTTCTCTTCTTATATATTTTGATAAAATTCAGGTTCCGGCAGATGTAAAAAGTGAGTTTTTGAAGGTGCGGGTGGACCGAAATTCCAGGTCCTATGACAGGCTGATGCAGTGGTCAAAAACCTTTCTGGAAAACAAAAGTTTCACCTGTTTTTATGGAAAAACAGAAGCAAAAGCTTTGCTTTTTCCAATGGAAGAGGTCTACGAAAATTATGTGGCCTGTAAGCTGAAAAAGCATCCGGAAAATACCTGGGAGACATCTGCCCAGGACAGGGAAAAGTACCTGTTTGATACTCCTCGGAAGTTTGCTATACGACCGGATATTGTCCTTCGGAAAAGGGACGAAAAACGCTGCATGATCCTGGATACCAAATGGAAAATCCTGAAGGAGGATCCAGTTCATAATTACGGGATCAAAAGTGCAGACATGTACCAGATGTATGTCTATTCCAAGCGCTACAAAGCTACAGATATCTGGCTTCTTTACCCTATGACAGACTGGTTGAAAAAGAAAAAGGATATCGTCTATGACACTGGAAAAACAGACGCAGAATTTGCTACCAGAATTCACATTTACGGTGTAGATGTGACCAATATTGGGGCAAGTCTACAGGAACTTCTGGAAAAATTTGAAGCAGAGGGAGTTGTCTGATGGAAGAAAAGAACAAATCAGAATATGTTCCGGTATCGGAAAGGCTGAAGCTTTTCCGTCCGGGAATGATAAAGACAGTGGAGCATTATCCAACTGGAATCCAAAAGCTGGATCAGATGCTGGGTGGCGGGCTGTACGCAGGACTGATCTTTCTCGGGGCACGTCCCGGAATGGGAAAAAGTACCCTTGCCCTTCAGATCGCGTCAGAAGTGGCAGCAGGAGGCACACCGGTACTTTTTTATTCCCTGGAAATGCCTGCCATCCGTCTGGAATCCAAGATCCTGAACAGAGCCATTCATCTGGAGCAAAAAGATTCACCCATCACTTCGGACTGGCTGCTCCGTGCGGAAAATACCGGGAAAAGTGAAGAGTGGGAAATGGCAGAAGAAGTAGGGGAAAGGATAAGCTCCAGGTATTCCCAGCTGTATATCAAAGAGAGAAAGCAGATTTCTTTTTCTGCCGAAGATGTGATCGCAGATGTAGAGCGTTTTATGGAACAGACAGGGAAAAAACCGGTAGTATTTGTGGATTATCTGCAGATTTTATCGGCCTGTACTTCCAGCAGAAATCAGGCAGACAAGCAGCGTACAGATGAGAATATCAATGCCCTGAGCAGTCTTTCCAATAAGCATGATATGGCTGTATTTGTGATCAGTTCCCTGAACCGTGAGTCCTACAAGAATACCCAGAAACCTCTTCAAATGGATTCTTTTAAAGAAACCGGCGGCATTGAATATTCTGCCAGTGTGATCCTGGGACTTCAGTCCAGGAAGCTTCAAAATGAGAATTATGATCACGAAGCAGAAATGTCAAAAGATATGCGTGAGTTGGAAATCGTATTTCTGAAACAAAGATATGGCAGAACCGGACAGAACGCAAATGTGCCGGTGGATTTTTATCCGGCATACGATCTGTATATAGATCCTTCTGCAAAAAGCCAGGTCGAAACACAGACGGTTTATGTCACAAAAGAGCGGCCTGTGGAGGGAAGCATAGGAGCTTCCGAAGAGGTTCCGTCATTTGCATCTTTGGACAGGAAAAACAGTCTGCTTTTTGAAAAATTTCAGCAATTACAGAAGAAATAAAGGAGCGAAATCTTTGAATGTGGATTCCGGAAAATACATATATTAACATATGCAAAGTAGCCCAGGAAATATATAAAAATCATTATCAGGAGGACCGTTTGAATACCATTTCTGTGGGAACAGCACACCGTCCCATGAACTGCAGTTATATGCTGGAGATACCGGAAGAATACCGGGCACAGGGATTTTCCTATTATGATAGTATGGTGTGTGATGCTATTTATACATTGTATAAATATGAGCAGTCCAGAATAACCCCAGGGGATATTTTGCAGATCATGACCATGGATGAAAAAGCCAGATTTTATTATACGAAAGGGACGGTTCAGAAAAGGGAAAAGCGGCTTCGGGAGTCTTTGAAAAAGCTGATGAACACTAGGATCGTAATCGATTTCAGGGAAGAAGTGCGGCTTCGGGAGCTGATCGATGAGGATGGAAATCTTCTGGAAGGGATGGTTGGCGGCTCTTTGCTTCCTTTGGAAGAAGCAGAAGAGGGAAAAGCCTATTATTTCCAGGAGGGGAGAGCCCTTCCGGTATATGAGTATGCTGAGACGATCCGGCAGATCATCCGGGTACCAAAAGATTTGATCAGCCCATATGGAGTGTTGGGAAAACTGGATTTTTCCAGCACTGATGAAGTGATCCAGCTGAAAAGAATTTTGATCCAGCGGCTGGAAATCATGGGAAATACCAGAAATAATACAAATGGACAGCGTATCCGTTATTATGGAAGCGGAAAAGAAGATGGAATCCTTCCTCTGATTGGGATCCGAAAAGAGAATTTTGGCACGGAAGTGACCATTTCTGCCAAAAACGGAAGAGAAAAGACGGAGAGTAGAGGCTGGAAAAATAAAGTCCACGATGTGGATAAAAAAGTCTGCCAGATACTGGATGCATATAAAGAGTGTGGATATATAGAAGATTACACACAGCTTCGTAATGGCGCCAGAGGGCTGGTAAGGGGAATTGAGATCCTTGGAAAGGTAAACCGATTTTCGCCGAGGACTTAGATTATGTTTGAAAAATCATTCCCGTAATGTGCAGGTTTCAGTGGGAACAAAATACATCATATAAAAAGAACGGCCCGGATATCAGATATCCGGGCTGCTTTGATCACTTCAAAAACAGATGGATCAGTTTATCGTGTATCCTGCGGTACGGCTGGTAACGCATGGGCAGATCAATCCATGTCTTTTTATCTACAATACTCTTGTAATGGGAAAAGGTTTCGAAGCCTTTTGCGCCGTGATAGCTTCCCATGCCGCTTTCTCCAAATCCGCCGAAAGGCATTTCGCTGGTGGCAAGATGGATGACCACATCATTGATACATCCGCCGCCAAATCCACATTCAGAGATGACCTCCTGTGCCAGAGCTTTGTTCTGAGTGAAGATATAAAGGGCAAGAGGGTGAGCCATGGAATTGATTTTCTGGATCACTTCATCCATGGAGGTAAAGGTGAGAATCGGAAGTACTGGTCCGAAAATTTCCTCCTGCATCACCGCATCTTCAAAGGTAACATTGTCCATAACAGTAGGCTCGATCTGAAGAGTCTCCTGGCGAACTGTTCCGCCCCATGCGATCTTATCCGGATCCATCAGCTTCTGGATTCGGTTAAAATGCTTCTCGTTAATGATCTTTCCGTAATTGTGGTTGTCCAGGGGAGTCTTTCCAAATTGCTTGCGGATCTGTTTCTGGATCAGGGAAAGGAATTCTTCTTTTACATCTTCATGGCAGTAAATGTAGTCCGGTGCCACACAGGTCTGCCCACAGTTCAGATATTTTCCGAACACAATACGTCTGGCTGCGAGCTTCAGATTGGCAGATTTGTCTACAATACAGGGGCTTTTTCCTCCAAGCTCCAAAGTGACAGGCGTGAGATGTGCGCTGGCCTGCCGCATTACTTCTTTCCCCACGGCCTGGCTTCCGGTGAAGAAAATATAGTCAAAATGTTCCTGGAGAAGACAGGCATTTTCCTCACGGCCACCCATGACAACTGCTACATACTGCTCCGGAAAGCATTCCCGGATGATCTCACAGACGATCCTGCCTGTGGCAGGAGAGTAGGCGCTTGGCTTCAAAACCACAGTATTACCTGCTGCAAGTGCTTCGACCAGAGGATCGAAGGTGAGAAGAAATGGATAATTCCAGGGACTCATCACCAGCACCACGCCATAGGGAGAGGGCTTCTGATAGCTTCTGGAATGAAACTGTGCAAGGGGCGTGTGAACGGTCCTTTCTTTGGAAAGGGAGCGGATGTGCTTCAGCATATAGGTGATCTCGCTGAGAACCAGGCCGGATTCACACATATAGCTTTCGAAGCTGCTTTTTCCCAGATCGGATTTTAATGCGGCGTTGATCTGTTCCTGATGTTCCAGGATGGAGGCCTGGAGTTTTTTCAGGGATCGGATGCGGAATTCAATATCAAGAGTGTTACCTTTGTAAAAGAAACTGCGCTGTTTGCGTACAATCTCCTGGATGGACTGCTGTGTCATGATTCTTCTCCTTCCGGCATTAATTGGTAATAGAATTTCTCCAGTTCCCCGGCATCCATCAGCACAGGTACCGGATACAGTGGATTGGCTTCTTTGTCCGCATAATGGGACAGCATGGGAATGTCTTCTTCTTTGATCTCGGGAATGGTATTTCCAATCCCGAAGCGTTCCTTCATATCTTTGACTGCCTGGATAAAGCTTTCTGCGGCTTCGTCTGTGGGAGTCTCTTTTGTGGCAACACCTGCGGCTACAGCAAGGGCGGCCAGCTTTTTGTGAATGGTTTTTCCATAGGCCTCCAGAACATAAGGAAGCAGTACTGCATTTGCAAGACCGTGGGGAACATTATACTGCCCGCCAAGGGAATGGGCCACTGCGTGGACATATCCCACATAGGATTTGGTAAAGGCACAGCCAGCAAAGTAGGAGGCGCGGAGCATATTGCGGCGTGCTTCCTTATTCGCACCGTCTGTGTATGCTGTGTCGAGATTTTCAAAAATCAGTTTTACAGCATCCAGAGCATTCTTCCTGGTACCGGGGGTGGTGGAATTGCCGATATAGGCTTCCACTGCGTGGGTCAGTGCATCCATGCCGGTGGTGGCTGTGATAAAAGGCGGCAGGCTTAAGGTCACCTTGGGGTCCAGCACTGCATAGCGTGGAATCAGCGGAAAATCGTTGATAGCGTATTTATGTCTGGTGGCAGAATCCACGATCACAGCTGCCAGTGTGGTTTCACTTCCGGTGCCGGCTGTGGTAGGTACGGCGATGAGAAGGGGAAGTTTTTTGTGAACCTTCAGGATTCCCTTCATCTTTGCAAGAGACTGGTGAGGCTTTGCTACCCTGGCGCCTACTGCCTTGGCACAGTCCATACTGGAGCCGCCGCCAAAGCCGATGATAGCCTGACAGCCCTCATTCTGATAAAGCCAAAGAGCCTCAGCTACATTGTCTGTGGTGGGATTAGCTACGGTTTTGTCATAAAGGATATAGGAAATTCCACTGTCTGTCAATGCTTTTTCCAGGCGTGTGGTAAGTCCCAGTCTGTGAATGCCGGAGTCTGTGATGATCAGCACTGTCTCACATTTTTTCTTTTTCAGCACATCGGGAACCTCCTTTAAGCTGCCGATGATCTTCGGGTTACGGTAAGGGAGAAATGGAAGTGCAAATTTAAAAACATTCTGAAAAATTCGGCAATATAATTTCTTTAATGGATTCATAGATAATTCCTTTCTGTTAAAAATAAAGCAATTGGACTTTTTCACTCTGACATAGTCCTGTATCCGATTATATCATGCAATCAAATATTGTAAAGATAAAATATTTTTATAATAAAACAAAAGTACTATGAAATTCTCTTTAATTTATTTTCCATTATCGACTGAAATGCATTTGTGTGCTATGATAAAGAACAGGTGTGAAATGATTACTTATATAGAGAAAGGGGTATTTTCCATGGCAGAGACCTTTGGAAATAATCCGAAAAAGAACCTGAGTATAGGAATTCTGGCACATGTGGATGCAGGTAAGACTACATTGTCAGAAGCACTTTTATATTTAAGCGGAAAAATAAGAAAGCTGGGAAGAGTAGACCACAAGGATGCTTATCTGGATACTTCACCTTTGGAAAGAGAGCGTGGGATCACGATCTTTTCTAAGCAGGCGATCCTGGATCTTGCCGACACAAGGATCACACTTCTGGATACACCGGGGCATGTGGATTTTTCAGCAGAGATGGAGCGCACTTTGCAGGTGTTGGATCTGGCAATCCTTGTGATCAATGGTGCAGACGGCGTGCAGGGGCATACTGTAACTTTGTGGAAGCTGCTGGAGCGCTATGAGATCCCTACCTTTCTTTTTATCAACAAAATGGATCAGGAGGGCACAGACCATGATGCCCTTCTTGGAGAACTGAAGAAACGGTTAAGTGAGAATTGCATAGATTTTGGAATTTCCCAGACTGACGGGGCACAGGAACGTCAGGAGAAAGAGGCATTTTGGGAAAGTCTTGCCATGTGTGATGAGATTCTTCTGGAGAAATATCTGGAATCCGGGGAAGTGGCAGATGATGAGATTGCAGCCTTGGTGGCACAGCGGAAGGTTTTTCCCTGCTATTTTGGTTCTGCACTGAAAATGACAGGTGTGGAGAATCTGATGAAGGGGCTGGAAAGCTACACCGATCCGGCCGTATATCCACAGGCCTTTGGTGCGAAGGTTTACAAGATCGCAAGAGATGATCAGGGTAATCGTCTTACCTATATGAAGATAACAGGCGGATGTCTGAAGGTAAAGGAGATGCTGACCACCAGCAAGGGAAATGTGGCAGCTGGAGAGGAAGTGTGGGAGGAAAAAGCAGACCAGATCCGGATCTATTCCGGGGCGAAGTTTGAGCTTGCCAAGGAGGCACCTGCAGGAACCGTCTGTGCAGTTACCGGGCTTACCCATACCTTTCCGGGGCAGGGACTTGGAATCACGGAGAATTCCAATATGCCGGTTCTGGAGCCTGTACTGAACTATCGGATCATTCTTCCTGATGGTTGTGATGTCCATCAGATGCTGAAGAAATTAAAGGAACTGGAAGAGGAAGATCCTCAGCTTCATATTGTCTGGGACGAGCAGCTGGGTGAGATCCACGCCATGCTGATGGGAGATGTGCAGATTGAGATCCTGAAACGGCTGATCTGGGAGAGGTTCCATGTGGCCGTTGATTTTGGAACTGGAAACATTGTATATAAAGAAACCATTGCGGCTCCTGTGGAGGGAGTGGGACATTTTGAACCGCTGCGCCACTATGCGGAGGTGCATCTTCTTCTGGAACCAGGGGAGCCGGGAAGCGGTCTGCAGTTTTTCACCGCATGCAGTGAGGATGTGCTGGACCGGAACTGGCAGAGACTGATCCTCACCCATCTGGAAGAAAAGGAGCATAGGGGTGTGCTGACAGGCGCACCTGTTACAGATCTGCAGATCACATTGCTCACAGGAAGGGCTCACTTAAAGCACACAGAGGGCGGTGATTTCCGGCAGGCGACTTACCGTGCTGTAAGACAGGGACTGAAGAAGGCCAGAAGCATTCTTCTGGAGCCTTACTATGAATTTCGGCTGGAGGTTCCCATGGATATGCTTGGCCGGGCTATGAACGATATCCAGAAAATGCAGGGAACTGTGCTTCCGCCGGAAACAGAAGAGATGACAGCCATCTTAAAGGGAAAAGCACCGGTTTCTTCCATGCGTGATTATCAGAAAGAAGTTATTTCCTATACAAAAGGCCTTGGAAGGCTGTTTTGCAGTCTGAAAGGCTATGAGCCTTGTAAGAATCCAGAAGAGATCGTGGAAGCTATCGGCTATGATTCCGAGCGGGATCTGGACAATCCTACTGGTTCTGTTTTCTGTGCCCATGGAGCAGGTTTTGTGGTACCCTGGTATGAAGTGGAAGACTATATGCATCTGGAGACCGGCGTGGAAGCAGAATTCGAGGATGCCCTGGAAGATGCAGAAATACTTTCAGAATCTGAAAAAGCGAAAAAGTCCCAGGGCTATCAGCCTCCTTCCTCTGCCTACAGGGGAAGCTATGAGGATGATAAGGAATTACAAGCTATTTTTGAGAGAACCTTTGGCCCTGTAAAAAGAGAGCGGATGAATTCCTACAAAAAGGTGGTCAGCGCAGATCCCGGAAATTATAAAAGTCCTTCTTATAAGAAAGATCAGGAAGAGTATCTGCTGGTGGATGGATATAATATCCTTTTTTCCTGGCCGGAGTTAAAAGAACTGGCAGAGGTGGATGTCCGTGCAGCACAGACAAAACTTATGGATATTCTCAGCAATTATCAGGGCTATAAGAAATGTATCCTGATTTTGGTGTTTGATGCATACAAGGTGGAAGGCCATCAGGAAGAGATATTTACCTATCACAATATTCATGTTGTCTATACAAAAGAGGCTGAAACAGCAGATCAGTATATTGAGAAGACCGTTCACAGGATCGGAAGGTATCATCAGGTGACAGTGGCTACCTCTGACGGACTGGAACAGGTGATCATTCTGGGACAGGGAGCGAACCGGATGTCCGCAAAAGGCCTGAAAGAAGAAATTGAGGAAACCGGAAAAATGATCCGCCAGGAATGGCATCAGCACAGGCAGTCCAGCCGCAACTATCTTTTTGACCATGCAGACGAAGAAACTGCAAAGCTGATGGAAGAAGTGCGTCTTGGAAAAAGAAAGCTGTGAAAGGAGAATTTGGAATATGAGAGAAAAGCTTACACAAAAAGATGTGGAAAAAATAGAGCAGGAGATCGAACACCGCAAGCTGGTAGTGCGAAAGGAAGCCATTGAAGCAGTAAAAGAAGCACGTGCCCAGGGCGACCTCAGTGAGAATTTTGAGTATTATGCAGCCAAGCGGCACAAGAACCAGAACGAAAGCCGTATCCGTTATCTGGAAAATATGCTGAAAACCGCCACAATTGTAACCGACAAGTCCGGAAGCGATGAGGTAGGAATGGACGATATCGTGGAAGTGTATTTTGAGGAGGATGATGAGATCGAGAAATACAAGCTGGTTACTTCCATTCGCGGGAATTCCATGGAAAACCGGATCAGCATTGATTCCCCTATCGGCATGGCGCTGAAAGGACACAAGGTTGGCGACCGGGTGGAAGTAAAGGTAAATGACAGCTACAGCTATTTTCTTGAGATCCGCTCCATAGACAAGACACATTCCGAGGAAGAAGAAATCCGGGGATTTTAAAAAAATAATGGCTCTGTTTTTCGAATTTGACTGTTTGAATTGTTAAAAATCGAAAAACAGGGCTTTTTCTTTTTTTTTACATTTCTGAATTTATAATTTTACACAGATTTAACATTCATCTCCCAGAAAATTTTACATAAAACACATATAGTGCTTTTAGAACCAAAAAACCAAAGAAATTCGTAATGGATAAAAAAGGAGAGGAAAAGAAATGGATTTTTTTAGCATTCTGACTTTGCTGGGCGGTCTGGCAATGTTCCTGTATGGAATGCAGGTTATGGGAGATGGACTGGAGAAGCTTTCCGGTGGAAAATTGGAGAAGATTCTGGAAAATCTTTCTTCAAACAGGGTAAAAGCAGTACTGGTAGGAGCTGCAGTGACTGCAGTTATCCAGTCATCATCGGCTACCACCGTTATGGTAGTGGGTTTTGTCAATTCCGGGATCATGCATCTGTCCCAGGCCGTTGGCTTTATTATGGGTGCAAACATTGGTACTACGGTCACTGCCTGGATTCTCAGCCTTGCAGGAATTGAGAGCAGTAATTTCTTTGTAAGACTGTTAAATCCAAGCTCATTTTCACCTGTACTGGCAATGATCGGTGTGATTTTTATTGTATTTCTTCACAATGAAAAGAAAAAAGACATTGGCCACATTCTGGTTGGTTTTGCTGTGCTGATGTTCGGAATGAACACCATGAGCGGTGCTGTAAAGCCCCTGGCACAGGTGCCGGAATTTACCAACATTCTTCTGAAATTTACCAATCCCGTCCTGGGCGTACTGGCAGGCGCACTGCTGACTGCGGTTATCCAGTCTTCTTCTGCATCAGTTGGTATCCTGCAGGCACTTTGTGTGACCGGGGCAGTTCAGTATAGTATGGCACTGCCGATCATCATGGGACAGAATATCGGAACCTGTATTACAGCAATGCTTTCCTCTATCGGAGCTACAAAAAATGCAAAACGTGCAGCGGTAGTCCATCTGTACTTTAATATTGTGGGAACAGTTGCCTTTATGGTGGTATTCTATTTCCTGAATTCCTTTTTACATTTTTCCTTTATAGATGATGTGGCAAATCCGGCAGGCATTGCAGTGATCCACAGCGCATTTAATGTTATTGCAACAATCGTGCTTCTTCCATTTGGAAATGTACTGGTTAAAATGGCCTGTGCCACTATCCGGGACACAAAAGAGGAAAAAGAGATTTCAGCAGAAGATCAGGAATTTATGATCCTGGAATCCCGTTTCTTAAGCAATCCTGGAATTGCCATTGAGCAAAGCCGCACAGCAGCAAAGAAAATGGCAGAGCAGTCCAGAACAGCTCTTGGTCTTTCCTTTGATCTTCTGGAACACTATCAGGAAGAAACTGCTTTTCGTGTGGAAAAGATCGAGGCAAAGGTTGACCGTTACGAGGATGAACTTGGAACTTATCTGCTCAAGCTGAATCAGAAAGATCTTTCCCTGGAAGACAGCCACAGCCTTTCCATTATGCTTCACTGCATTGGGGATTTTGAGCGAATCTCCGATCATGCCTTAAGTATTATGAAATCAGCCCGGGAGATGGCAGCCAAGAATGCCGTATTTTCCCAGCAGGCAGTACAGGAACTGCATATCATGGAAAAAGCGGTAGGGGATATTGTAGATAAAGCATATACTGTATTTGCAACTCAGAATATTACCCTGGCAGAGGAAATAGAACCTCTGGAAGAGGTGATCGATGAGTTGAGCCGGGAGCTGAAAAGACGTCATATCAACCGTCTGAGAGCCGGAGAATGTACCATTGAGATGGGATTTATTCTGTCTGACATTACTACCAGCCTGGAAAGAATCGCAGATCACTGTTCCAACATCGGAGTCTGTGTGACACAGGTTCGGGAAGATCTTTACGATACACACAGCCATCTGGATGGTGTAAAAAATGCACCGGGAAATCTGTTCCGAAAAGAGCTTGAAACTGTAAGGGAAGCTTATGTACTTCCGGCGGTGGTGAACAAAGGCTGATCAGCAACTGGTTTTGGAAAAGTCCTGAGAAAGATTTTACGCAGATGCTTGTGCAGGGCATAAAAAGAAAGTATACTGAAAAGCAACAAGAGAAACTGTATGTGAAGAGGGGACTGTGAAATGATTTTTTGTGTTGAGGATGATAACAATATCCGGGATCTGCTGGTATATACTCTGGAAACTACCGGATTTCATGCCTGTGGCCTGGTGGATTCCCAGGAATTATGGAAAGCCCTGGCTCAGGAAGAACCGGATCTGATCCTTCTGGATATCATGCTTCCAGGGGAAGACGGATATTCCATATTAGATAAGCTGAAGAAATCCTCCGGAACCCGGGATATTCCGGTGATCATGGTGACAGCAAAGGAAGCAGAATTTGATAAGGTGCGGGCTCTGGAAGCAGGCGCAGATGATTATATCACCAAGCCCTTTGGAATGATGGAATTTATAGCCAGGGTAAAGGCAGTCCTGCGCCGCAGCAGCCGTCATGGGGATGACAGAGAGCTTCGCTGTGAGGATCTGAGTATTTTCCCGGGACGCCATCAGGTATACAGTAAGGATCAGCCTGTAGAACTGACAAGAAAAGAATTCGAGCTTCTTCTTTACCTTATGGAAAATCGTGGAATCGTTATGACCAGAGATCAGATTTTGTGTCATATCTGGGGCTATGATTTTGACGGGGAGACCAGAACGGTAGATGTCCATGTCCGTACATTACGTCAGAAACTGGGAGATACCGGAAAGCTTATTGAGACTGTCCGGGGCGTGGGATACCGAATGGCAGACAAAGGAGGCGGTCAGGGATGAAACAGCGGATTCTGAACCATACCAGTGTGATGATCGTTCTGACAGTACTTCTCACCTTTATTGTGGCCTGCTTTGTGATGTACGATAAGTTTGATGCCAATATGAAAACCGGAGTCCGGGATGAAGCAGAATATGTGAAAGTAGGACTGGAAAAATCCGGAGACTCCTATTTGAATGAGAATGTAGGAACTGCCACAGACACCCGTATCACCCTGACAGATTCCGATGGAAATGTGCTGTATGACAGTGAAGCTGATGCGTCAAAGCTTCCCAATCACAGCGACCGTCCGGAATTTGTCCAGGCGATGGAAAACGGAACGGGGGAAGTGGTTCGCTATTCTGAGACCCTTTCCAAGCAGACCTTCTATTATGCAGTAAAGCTTTCTGATGGCAGAATCCTGAGAGTAGCCAAAACAACAGACAGTGTGTTTCACACCCTTATGACCAGCTTCACTTTGCTGGGGCTTCTGATGATACTGATTATTCTGGCAGAGTTTGTTCTGGCACAATGGCAGACGAAAAAGCTGATCGAGCCGATCAACAATCTGGATCTTGAACGTCCTCTTGACAATGTGTGCTATGAGGAACTGCGTCCGCTGCTTGTGCGTGTGGATCAGCAGAACAAACAGATCGCAAGCCAGCTGGAGGAGTTGAAAAAGACAGAGGCAGTAAGAAGGGAATTTTCAGCAAACGTTTCCCATGAACTGAAAACTCCACTGATGTCCATTTCCGGTTATGCAGAGCTGATGATGAATGGAATGGTTCGTCCGGAAAATATTGCAGATTTTTCAGGCAGGATTTATAAAGAGGCGAACCGCCTTGGCAATCTGGTGGCAGATATCATACAGCTGTCCAGGCTGGATGAGCAGCAGGATGGTTCGGTATCCATGGAAAGCGTGGAACTGGACGAGCTTGCAGAAGATGTCTATCACAATCTTCAGGAGCATGCAGGAAAGAAAAAGATTTCCCTTGAGTATCACGGGGAGCCGGCTACTGTGCAGGGAGTTCGCCATGTGTTGTATGAGATGCTGTACAATATTGCAGACAATGCTGTGCGATACACTAATCCAGGCGGACATATCCGTATTTATGTGGGAAAAAAAGGAGGGAAGCCTTTTTACCTGGTGGAAGATGACGGAATCGGAATTCCGAAATCCGAGCAGAAACGGATCTTTGAACGGTTTTACAGAGTAGATAAAAGCCATTCCAGGCAGACCGGAGGAACCGGCCTTGGACTTTCCATTGTAAAGCATGGGGCAACCTTGCATCATGCAAAAATCAATGTGGACAGTGATCTTGGAAAGGGAACAAAAATGGAGCTGCTTTTTTAGGCAGCTCCGTTTTGCTATCTTATAAAAATATTTCTTACAGCTCGCTTAGTGCGTCTTCATCAGCCACAATAATTGCGTTGGGATGGAACTGAAGAATGGAAGCCGGGCACTGTGGGGTAACCGGTCCCTTAATAGCGGCTGCAAGAGCCTTGGCTTTGTTCTTACCATTGGCAACAAGGAGGACAGTTTTTGCGCTCATGATATTGCCGGTTCCCATGGAATAAGCTTTACGCGGAACCTCATCCTCGCTGGCAAAGAATCTTTTATTTGCCTGAATGGTAGCTTCTGTAAGATCCACACAGTGTGTGCCGGCTTCGAAATGATCATCCGGTTCATTGAATCCGATATGGCCGTTCGGCCCGATTCCAAGAAGCTGCAGGTCTACAGTGCCGATATTCTTAAGGAGTGTATTATATGCTTCGCAGCAGGCTGCGGCATCCAGATTGGTTCCATCTGGAACATAAGTATTCTTAATATCAATATTGACTCTGCTGAACAGATTCTTGTTCATGAAGTAACGGTAGCTCTGGTCATTGGATCCGTCAAGACCCACATACTCATCCAGGTTGACAGATTTTACATGGGAAAAATCAAGGATCCCCTCTTCGTACATAGCAGCCAGCTGATCGTAGGTGCCCACTGGGGAAGAACCGGTGGCAAGGCCAAGGATACAGTCTGGTTTGGATAAAATAACACCGGCGATAATGGTAGCCGCGGTACGGCTTAATTCTTCGTAATTCTTTACTTTTATAACTTTCATTTTACCTCTCCTTCTCTGTCAATAAGTGAATATGATCACTTTAACAGGGGGCAAAAAAATGACGGCATTATCAGAATGCTGCCATATAAAAACCTACCCCTGTTTCTTAAGACAATATCAGTATACCTTATATTTGTGCGAAACGCCATAAATATTTCTGCTTTTTTTTGACTCTTTTGGTGAAAACTAATTGATAAAAATTGACAAGATGCAGATTGTCTGTTACCATCAAACTGTATGCGATCCTTGTTTGCATACAGTTTGTTACAGGCAATTATTTAATTTACATAAAAATCCGTTTTATGGATAAAAGTGGGAGGAAAATAAGTTATGAAAAAGCCAGCATTAGTGGTTATGGCAGCAGGTATGGGAAGCAGATACGGCGGTCTGAAGCAAATCGATCCTGTAGATAAAGAGGGAGATATTATCATTGACTTTTCTATCTATGATGCGCTTCAGGCAGGATTTGAGAAAATCGTATTTATTATAAAGAAAGAGAACGAAGCGGATTTCCGTGCAGCAATTGGTGACCGTATGAGCAGACACGCTCAGGTAGAATTTGTATTTCAGGATCTTCACAATCTGCCGGAGGGCTATGAAGTGCCGGAGGGACGTGTGAAACCATGGGGAACCGGACATGCGATCATGAGCTGTCTGGATGTGATCGATGGTCCTTTCGCTGTGATCAATGCGGATGATTATTATGGACGTCATGCATTTAAAATGGCTTATGATTTCCTTACAGAAAATCAGGATAAGGATGGTGTTTACCAGTATGTGATGGTAGGCTATAAGCTGGAGAATACCCTGACTGATAACGGCCATGTGGCAAGAGGTGTCTGTGTAACAGATGAAGATGGTTATCTGATGGATATCAATGAGCGTACTCATATTGAGAAGAGAAACGGCGGGGCTGCCTATACAGAAGATGAGGGAAAAACCTGGGTAGAGCTTCCGATGGATGCTACGGTGTCCATGAATATGTGGGGATTTTCTGCAAGTATCCTGAAGGAACTCAAAGACAGATTTCCGTTGTTCCTGGAGCAGAATATTGAGAAGAATCCTCTTAAATGCGAGTATTTCCTTCCATTTGTAGTAGACGAGCTTCTGGGCGAGAAGAAAGCCGTTGTCAAGGTGCTGAAATCCATGGACAAATGGTATGGGGTTACTTATAAAGAAGATAAGCCGGTAGTTATGGCTGCTGTTCAGAAAATGAAGGACGAAGGAATTTATCCTGAGAAACTGTGGGAGGACTGATCCGTGGGAAAAGCAAAGGATGCGAGCCGTCAGGAACTGATGGAAGTAATTGATAATTTTGATTTTGGCGGTGAACTGGAAGAAGTGGGAATTTATGGAAACGGGCATATTAATGAGACCTATCGTCTGGTTGTAACTTCAGGGAATGGTACCAAAAGATATATCCTGCAGAAAATGAACAGGCAGATTTTCCGGGATCCGGTAGGTTTGATGGAAAATATCAGCGGTGTCACCTCCTGGCTGAGAAAGAAAATCCAGGAAAATGGCGGAGATGCAGAGCGGGAGGCCTTAAATATTGTCAATGACCGCACTGGAGCGCCCTATTTTGTGGACAAAGAAGGGGAGTACTGGAGAGCATACCTGTTTATTGAGGATGCCACCTGTTTTGACCAGGTAGAAAGTGATGAGGATTTTTATCAGAGCGCCTTGGCTTTTGGAAATTTCCAGCGTCTTCTTTCTGATTATCCGGCAGAGACCTTACATGAGACTATTCCCAATTTCCATAATACAGTGAAGCGTTTTGCAGATTTTAAAAAGGCTGTGGCAAAAGATGCCAGTGGACGGGCCGGTGATGTGCAAAAAGAGATTCAGTTCGTTCTGGAAAGAGAGCAGCTGGCGCATACTCTGGTGGATCTGCAGGAGGCTGGCAAGCTGCCTCTTCGTGTAACACATAATGATACCAAGCTAAATAATATCATGATCGACAATGCCACAAGAAAGGGAATCTGTGTCATTGACCTGGATACGGTTATGCCTGGACTTTCCCTGAACGATTTCGGAGATTCCATCCGCTTCGGGGCAAGCACGGCAGCAGAGGATGAACAGGATATCTCCAAGGTTTCCTGTGACCTTCACCTTTTTGAAGTGTTTGTAAAGGGATTTCTGGAGGGCTGCGGAGGCGCACTTACAGATCTGGAAGTGGAGATGCTTCCAATGGGCGCTATCCTTATGACCTTTGAATGTGGAATGCGTTTCCTTGCAGATCATCTGGAGGGAGACCACTATTTCCGTATTCACCGTGAAAACCAGAATCTGGACCGTGCAAGAACTCAGTTTAAGCTTGTGTGGGACATGGAACAGAAATTATCTCAGATGAAAGCTATTGTACAAAAATATAAATAGTGGTATGCTAATCACGCAGGTGTGAAAATGCCTGCATGGCTACAATCAACAAATGCAAAGGGCGATTGTAAATACATTTCCCATTTAACAGCTGAGGCTGCATTAAGGGCGCTTTGCAGCAAACAAGGAGGAAAATATCATGGCAATTTTAGTAACAGGCGGTGCAGGATACATCGGAAGCCACACAGTTGTAGAACTTCAGAATTCCGGTTATGACGTAGTAGTACTGGATAATCTGTCTAATTCCAGTGAGAAGGCACTTGACAGAGTATCCAAGATCACAGGCAAGCCGGTGAAATTTTATAAGGCAGATATCCTGGACAGAGAAGCCCTCGACCAGATTTTTGATAAAGAAGACATTGACTCCTGTATTCATTTTGCCGGACTGAAGGCTGTAGGCGAGTCCGTGGTAAAACCATGGGAATATTATGAGAATAATATTGCAGGAACTCTGACTCTTGTGGATGTAATGAGAAAGCATGGTGTAAAGAATATTATCTTCTCTTCCTCTGCAACTGTATATGGAGATCCGGCTCAGATCCCGATCACAGAGGAGTGCCCCAAGGGACAGTGTACAAACCCATATGGATGGACCAAATCCATGCTGGAGCAGGTACTTACCGACATTCAGAAAGCAGATCCACAGTGGAATGTAATGCTTCTTCGTTACTTTAACCCGATCGGCGCACATAAGAGCGGAACCATCGGAGAGAATCCAAATGGTATCCCGAACAACCTTATGCCATACATCACACAGGTTGCAGTTGGCAAGCTGAAAGAACTTGGTGTATTTGGAAATGATTATGACACTCCGGACGGAACCGGTGTAAGGGATTATATCCATGTTGTTGACCTGGCAAAGGGCCATGTAAAGGCTCTTAAGAAGATCGAGGAGAATCCGGGACTTGCCATTTATAACCTTGGTACAGGAAAGGGCTACAGTGTTCTTGACATTGTAAAGAACTTTGAAGCTGCTACAGGTGTGAAGATCCCGTATGTGATCAAGCCACGCCGTGCAGGTGACATTGCAACCTGCTATTGTGACGCTTCCAAGGCTGCAAAAGAACTTGGCTGGACAGCAGAAAACGGTATCCGTGAGATGTGTGAGGATTCCTGGAGATGGCAGTCAAATAACCCGAATGGGTACGAAGAATAAAAAGGATAATATCTATGACCCGAAATTTGATTTTTGATGTGGGAGATGTGCTTCTGGAATATCGGTGGTTTGAAATGCTTACAGAGGATTACGGCCTTTCTGAGGCAGAAGCAAAGCGCATCGGTGGAGAAATGTTCGATCATGAGATCTGGGAGATGGGGCTGGATGGTGGCCGTCTGACTACTGATGAAGCCATTGCCAGGTACAAAGAGCGTTATCCAAAGGATGGAAAAGTAATAGACTGGTTCCTGAAAAACGGTCGTCTGATGGTGATAAACCGTACCGAGATCTGGGAGAAGATCGCAGCACTGAAAAAGCAGGGCTACGGGATTTACATATTGTCAAACTATTCCGAAGAGTTGTTTCACATGCATACAGAAGGAGCGGCATTTCTGGATATTCTGGACGGTGGGATCGTGTCCTACCAGGTTCATGAGCTTAAGCCAGACAGACGGATCTATGAACTTCTTCTGGAAAAATATGACCTGAAGGCATCGGAGTGTCTGTTTTTTGATGACAGGCTCCAGAATGTGGAGGGTGCCAGAAAAGTGGGTATTGAGGCCATTCAGGTGACATCAAGACAGATGCTGGGTGAGAAGCTGGAGCAGATGCTTCAGGATGGAATGAAAGCATAAAGAAAAAGAGAAAGCTGCTTCAGGGGCAAAGGAGAAATCCCTTTTCCCAGAGGCGGCTTTTTGCTTTACATAAAGTGGGAAATCATATGCCTTGCTTTTCTTTTTAGCAGATGATAGAATAGCGTTACAGATAGAAAGCAGGTGATAGTGTGGAGAATCTGATCATTGTAGGTGCCGGCCCGGCCGGAATTTCAGCAGCGCTGTATGCAGCACGTGCCAATCTGGATCCGCTGGTAATAAATAACGGCATTGGAGCTTTGGAAAAAGCAGAAAAAATAGAAAATTATTACGGACTTCCCCATCCGGTAACGGGAAAAGAGCTGTTCGAAACCGGAATTGCCCAGGCAAAGGCACTGGGCGTACGTGTCCTGGATGCCCAGGTGTTGGGAGTCAGTGGTTTTGATACTTTTCAGGTGAAGACCACAGAAGGTGATTTTGAGAGCATCAGTGTGATCCTGGCTACCGGAAGTAAGAGGAAAAAGCCCGGAATACCGGGACTTCAGGAATTTGAAGGAAAAGGTGTAAGCTACTGTGCTGTCTGCGATGCCTTTTTTTACAGAGGCAAGAATGTGGCAGTACTGGGAAACAGTGATTTTGCACTTCATGAGGCACAGACACTTTTGGCTACTGCCGGTTCCGTTACCATATACACAGACGGCATGGAGCCGGAGTTTTCAACGAAAACGGATTTACCGGTGAATACGATGAAAATACAGGCAATAGAAGGTGCAAAAACAGTTTCCGGTCTTCGGCTGGAGCCAGAGGTAAGCGCCATGGAGAATGGAGAAAATGTTAGTTCTTTTGCAGCTGCAGATGGAATTTTTGTGGCAATGGGAACTGCCGGAAGCTCGGAGATGGCCCGCCAGATGGGAGCAGCGCTTACAGAAAAAGGAAATATCAAAGTAAATGACCAGATGGAGAGTACCATCCCAGGTCTGTTTGCAGCAGGGGACTGTACCGGAGGTCTTCTGCAGGTGGCAAAAGCTGTAGCTGACGGCGCCCAGGCAGGTATCAGTGCAGGGAAATATGTGAGAAGCCGCAAAAAATAAGCTTATCAGAAAAAGGAGAATAGAAATTATGGCAAAAGTAATCACAACACAGAATTTCGATGAAGAAGTTTTAAAATCCCAGAAGCCATTTCTTCTGGATTTCTGGGCAACCTGGTGCGGCCCGTGCATGCGTCAGGGTCCTATTGTAGAAGAGCTTGCAGAGGAAGGCTATGCAGTTGGAAAGGTGGATGTAGACCAGAATATGGAGCTTGCACAGCAGTTCCGTGTAATGAGTATTCCCACACTTATTGTTTTCAAAAATGGACAGGAAGCGCACAGACTGGTAGGGCTCACAGACAAAGAAGACCTGAAAAAGCTGCTTGATGAGTAAAGAAATGAAGATTTTACTGGCAGCATGTAATGCAAAATATATCCATTCCAATCTGGCGGTCTTTAATCTGAAATCCTATGCCAGGGAGTATGGCAGCCGGATTCTTCTAAGAGAATATACCATCAATCAGCAAAAGGATGATATTTTGAAGGATATTTACCGCAGCCATCCGGATGTGGTGTGTGTGTCCTGCTATATCTGGAATATCACGTTCGTGAAGGAACTGATGCAGGATCTGAAAAAGATCCTGCCAGAGGTTCCTTTCTGGGCAGGAGGGCCGGAGGTATCCTATGACGCAGAAGAATTTCTGCAGAAGAATCCGGCTTTTTATGGTGTAATGCTGGGCGAAGGAGAGGAAACCTTTCTGGAACTGGTGCGACATTATGAGGAAGGCTCTGTCTCCCTTGAAAATATTGCCGGAATTGTATACAGAGAAGAAAATGGCAGCCTTCACAATAATGGATGGCGACCGATCATGGATCTGAGCCAGGTCCCTTTTGCCTATGAGGATCTGGAGGATTTTCGTAATCGGATCATTTATTATGAAAGCAGCAGGGGATGTCCTTTTTCCTGCAGTTATTGTCTGTCCTCTGTTGATAAGAAACTGCGGTTCCGGGATCTTTCCCTGGTAAAAAAAGAACTGCAGTTTTTCCTGGATCACCAGGTACCACAGGTGAAATTTGTAGACCGTACCTTTAACTGTAAACATGACCATGCCATGGCAATCTGGCAGTACATAAAAGATCATGACAATGGAGTGACGAACTTTCATTTTGAAATATCGGCAGATCTTCTTCGGGAAGAGGAATTACAGCTGATGAAGACTATGCGCCCGGGGCTGATCCAGCTGGAAATCGGGGTGCAGTCTACCAATCCCCAGACTATCAGGGCTATCCACAGGACTATGGATTTTGAAAAGCTTACTGAAATTGTAAATCAGATACACAGTTTCCGGAATATCCATCAGCACCTGGATCTGATCGCAGGACTTCCCTATGAAGATTATGACAGCTTCCACAGATCCTTTAATGATGTGTATGCCCTTCATCCACAGCAGCTTCAGCTGGGATTTCTGAAAGTTTTAAAGGGCTCTCATATGAAAGAAATGGCACAGGACTATGGGATCGTTTACAAAGAGCAGGAACCTTATGAAGTGCTGGGGACAAAATGGCTTCCCTATGAGGATATTTTGCACCTGAAAATGGTGGAAAGTATGGTGGAAGTGTATTATAATAGTGGACAGTTTCAAAATACACTGGATTATGTGGAAACGCTTTTTACAGATCCATTCACATTGTATGAGAAGCTGGGGGCATTTTACGAGAAAAAAGGTTATACGGAGATTTCCCATTCCAGGATGCGCCGCTATGAGATTTTCCTGGAATTTGCAGAGGAAGAACTTGGAAAAGTATCTTCTGCACAAGGGACAACGCAATGCGAAAAAATTGCAGACTGTATGGTATATGACCTTTATCTTCGCGAAAATCTGAAAAGCCATCCGTCTTTTGAATATGATCAGAAGCCTTTCGAAAAGAAGATATGGGAATATAGAAGGCAGGAGAAGATTTCGAAGACTGCACATATTGAAGTGTTCCGGGATGGCAGGATCTTATTGTTTGATTATGAGAACCGGGATCCGTTGCTGCACAATGCAGCAGTGAGAGAAATCCGGATATAAGAAAGGGTATTAATATGGGAATGTTTGATCCAAAGAAAAGAAAACTTGTCACTGCGATTATCGCAATTATCCTTGTGCTGGCTATGGTAGTGCCCACAGTTCTTTCACTGATTATGTAGGTGCTGACAGGATGAGACTGGGAAAAGAAGCCATGGAGGCATTGCAGGCGGAAATCTATGGGAGACTTGCGCCGGGAAATGAGCTTGTGGTAGCTGGTGCCATAGGCCTGGAAGGAACTGCGCTTATTGCCAGGCAGGAGTATGCCAGACTGCGAAAGCATTTTTCAGAGAGCTTTTTGAGGGAATGCCAGGGATTTTGTCCTACCTGCTTAAATGAGTCAAAAGACATGCAAGGTGCAGGTGAACTGGGGCAGCCGTGGGAGTCAGGCGCTTTTTCAGAATCCGGTTCTGTGTGGGAGACTGCCAGAGCTGCAGGAGCTACGGCGCTTTATGCAATGAACGAGGGCGGCTTTCTATGTGCTTTGTGGAAAATGGCAGAGGCATCACAGATAGGGCTGGAGATGGATTTTGGAAAAGTTCCTATCCGGCAGGAAACTATAGAAATCTGTGAGGTTTTTGATATCAATCCATATAGAATGAGATCCGGCGGGGCACTTCTGATCGGTATGCCTGCAGGAGAGGGACTGGTACATAAGCTTCACAGGATGGGCATTATGGCGTCTGTGATCGGACAGACAAATGCAGGAAATGACCGGCTTTTGTATTATAACGGAAATGCCAGATATCTGGACCGTCCCACAAAAGACGAAATTTATAAAGTAATAGAAAAGAGATAAAAATGGGAACTTTGAATATTGTACTTCATGAGCCGGAGATTCCGGCAAATACGGGAAATATCGGAAGAACCTGTGTTGCCACAGGAACACGGCTGCATCTCATAGAGCCTCTTGGTTTTTCCTTAAGTGAAAAAGCACTGAAGCGTGCAGGAATGGATTACTGGAAGGATCTGGATGTGAGAACCTATGTGGATTATGAAGATTTCCTGGAAAAAAATCCAGGGGCAAAAATCTATTATGCCACCACCAAGGCCCCTCAGACTTATGCAGATGTGCAGTATGAAGATGACTGCTATATCATGTTTGGAAAGGAGAGTGCCGGAATTCCGGAGGAAATCCTAAGAGATAACCAGGAAACCTGTGTGAGGATTCCTATGTTAGGAGAGACCCGTTCCCTGAATCTGAGTAATTCTGTTGCAATCATCCTTTACGAGGCATTTCGTCAGCATGATTTTGCTCATCTGAATCTGCAGGGACATCTTCGAAAATACGACTGGAAATAAAGGGAGCTGATGTACAAATTGGAAAATGTACATCAGCTCTCTTTTATTTTGCTTTTTCCAGAGTGAAAATAAACTCTGTTCCCACACCCACGGTACTGATCACATTGATATTCTGGTTGTGGGCGCGGATGATCTCTTTTACAATGGAAAGCCCAAGTCCTGTTCCTTTTCGGTCTTTACCGCGGGAACTGTCTGTTTTGTAGAAACGATCCCATACCTTGGACAGGCTTTCTTTTGGAATCCCCACACCATGATCCTTGACAGAGACAAAAACTTTTCCGTTTTTTACAGTGGTTTCTATAATAATAGAGGAATTGTCATAGCTGAACTTAATGGCATTGTCCAGTAAATTGTACAGTACCTGTTGGATCTGTTCCAGATCAGCTTCCACGAAAAGTTCTTTTCCGCAGAGAAACAGCTGAAGTTCTATATTTTTCCTGGAACAGGTTCCCTCAAAGGTATTGGCTGTGTTTTTGATCACATCATTGATATCAAAACGCCGGATGTTCATCATCCGTTTGTGTTCATCCAGGTCATTGAGGACCAGAAGACTGCGGGTCAGTTTTTCCAGACGATCTGCCTCATGGGAAATGATCTTCAAATATTTTTCCTGTAATTCCGGGGGAATAGTGCCATCCAGTATCGCCTCCACATAGCCTTTGATGGAAGTCAGCGGGGAGCGGAAATCATGGGAAACATTGGCAATAAAGGTGCGCTGGTATTCGCCATTCTGGTTGATTTTATCCGCCATATAATTCAGAGTCTGGGAAAGATATCCCATTTCATCTTCAGACTTAACAGGAATCCGGTAGGAAAGATTGCCATTGGCATATTCTGCGGCTCCTTTGCTGATCTGTTTCATGGGGACATGGATCCATCTCCGGTAACAGAGAAGAAGGAGTCCGCACAGGGCATACACTACCAGGAAAACCATCTGCAGGATCCAAAGAAGACCACTGCGTTTCTGATACAGCTTTTGCATTTCATAATGCAGAGAAATATAGCCCAGGCAAATGTTCTCTTTTTCAGCAGGATACACAACACTGAGATAGGACTGGGGATAATATCCGTAAAAGGTTCCGGTCTGGTGGGAAGCCTTTTGCCAGTCTGTCTTCTGAAACTTGGGAAGAGAGGTCTGGCCGGAGAAAATATCCTGGTCAGTATCTGTCTTCTGGCAGGTGGAGTGTACAAGGATGTTTTTTTCGCTGTCCAGAATCAGGATATCAGTCTCTTCTGCAGAAGAAAGAAGATCTGTGAGCTTTTTCAGATGGCTTACGTCTTTTGCAGCCATCAGATCAAGGAGATTTTCATCGGAAGCCAGCTGGGCAGCATAATGGTAAAATCTGTCCCCCAGTTCGTCCTCCAGGTAGGATTCCACAAAATGGGATCCTCCTGCAGTGGCAAAAAGAAAAGCAATGATTCCAATGAAAATGTAAATGGTGATCAGTTTCTGATAAAGCGTTTTTTTCATTCGCTTTTAACCTCAAACTTGTAGCCGATTCCCCAGACTGTGGAAAGAGACCAGCGTGGATGATCCTTGATCTTTTCCCTGAGACGCTTGATGTGTACGTCTACGGTTCTGGTATCTCCGATGTACTCGTAGCCCCAGATGTGATCCAGAAGCTGCTCTCTTGTAAATACCTGGTTGGGCGAGGATGCAAGGAAATATAAAAGTTCCAGCTCCTTGGGCGGCATGTCAACCTGTTTTCCCATATAGGTAACGGAATAGTTGGTAAGATTAACGGTAAGATCCGGATAAGAGGCACATTTCTCATCACTTGGAACTGCAGTCGGTTTTGGCTGGAAGCGGCGCAGTACAGCGCGGACACGGGCTACCAGTTCCTTGGAATCAAAGGGCTTTATGATGTAATCATCTGCACCAAGCTCCAGGCCAAGTACTTTGTCAAAGGTCTCTCCCTTTGCAGAAAGCATGATGATGGGAACATCGGAGGTATGGCGGATCTCACGGCATACCTGATATCCGTCAATTCCCGGAAGCATCAGATCCAGAAGGATCAGATTAGGACGAAAGGTCTGAAATTCTTTTAATGCCAGTTCCCCGTCATTTACGATTTTGGTTTCGAAGCATTCCTTGGCAAGGTATAAAGAAATCAGTTCTGCAATATTGTTATCATCATCTACAATGAGGATTTTCTGTTTTGCTACCATAGTTTCTCCTTAAAAAATTTATAGTAAAGCTTCAGAAATTTGTTACTTTTTAAATTCAACGATCGTAACTCCTGCATCTCCCTCACCAAATTCGGCAAGATGGAAATCAGCCACATGCTTCTGGCGGCGGAGATAATTGTGGACACCTTTTCTAAGGGCACCGGTTCCTTTTCCATGGACAATGCGCACACTTTTCAGGTGGGCAAGATAAGCGTCATCCAGATATTTATCCAGCTCAGCCACTGCTTCGTCTACTGTTTTTCCAAGAAGATTGATTTCTGTGGAAACACTGGTAGACTTTGACATGCGGATCTTGCCTGCACCTGTGCGGGAAAGTCCGGGGGTATTGATCACTGGCTCATCGATCAGCTCCAGATCTGAGATGTGGACCTTAGAGCGGATGATGCCCATCTGGACAAACAGAAAACCTTTGGAGTCCGGATGGCTGCTGACGGTTCCTTTTAAGTTCATACTCAGCACCTGAACAGTATCCCCAAGGGAAAGATCCTTTGGTTTTAATTCTTTCTTTGGCTTCTTTACCGTGGTATTCATGGACATGCCGCTTTCTGCCTTATTCATGCGCTGACGGAGCTTCTGGCGCTCTTTTTCCATAGCAGCAGTGTCCACATGGTCTTTCTGGAATTTGTGGAACATTTTCATGGTCTGGTCTGCGTATTCCTTGGCATCTGCCAGTACCTTGCGGGCTTCCTCATTGGCTTCCCTGAGGATTCTTTCTTTGCGCTCGTCAAGCTTTTCCTGCTTGGCTTGCAGCTCTTGTTTCAATGCCTCGATCTCCTGTTTGTAGCGCTGGGTTTCCTGGCGCTCATTTTCGATGATTACACGACTGTTTTCCAGGGAGGTAAGAACATCCTCAAAGGATTCGTCCTTCTGGCTGATCTGCTCTTTGGCACGCTCAATGATAAAATCCGGAAGCCCCAGCTTGGAGGAAATGGCAAATGCATTACTTTTTCCGGGAACGCCGATGAGCAGACGGTAGGTAGGACGCAAAGTTTCCACATTAAATTCGCAGCAGGCATTTTCCACCCCATCTGTAGAAAGGGCATAGACCTTCAGTTCACTGTAGTGGGTGGTAGCCATGGTGCGGATTCCCTGTTCATGAAGGAAGGACAGGATGGAGATGGCCAGTGCTGCACCTTCTGTAGGGTCAGTACCTGCTCCCAGCTCATCGAAAAGTACCAGGGAATCCTGGTCTGCTTTCTTAAGGAAGGACACTACATTGGTCATATGGGAGGAAAAGGTACTAAGGGACTGTTCAATGCTCTGTTCGTCTCCGATATCCGCATAAACTTCTCGAAAAACAGAAAGCTCAGAGCGGTCCAGAGCCGGAATATGCAGTCCTGCCTGTCCCATAAGTGTGAGAAGTCCCACTGTTTTCAGGGAGACTGTTTTACCGCCGGTATTAGGACCTGTGACTACAAGAAGGTCAAAATCCTCTCCCAGGCGGATGTCAATGGGAACAGCTTTTTTCCTGGGAATCAGAGGGTGGCGGGCCTGTTTTAAGTGAATGCGCTTTTCAGTATTAAAGACGGGCTCTGTGGCATTCATATCCATAGCCAGCCCGGCTCTTGCAAAGATAAAATCCAGCTGGATCATGATCTCAAGGTCAGAACGGATCGCATGTACATTCTGGGCGGCCTGGTCGCTTAAGGTGGCAAGGACTGCCTCGATCTCCTTTTGCTCCTGAAGCTCCAGCTCCCGGATGTCATTGTTCAGTTTTACAATGGCGAGGGGTTCGATAAAAAGTGTGGAGCCTGTGGAGGACTGGTCGTGGATCATACCTGGAACCTGTCCTTTGTATTCAGCTTTGACCGGAATACAGTAGCGGCCATTTCGCATGGTGATCACAGAGTCCTGAAGGTAATTTCTGGCACTGCCATTTACCAGGGAAGCAAGCTGGGTATGGATGCGGTCGTTGGCAAGCTTCATGCTGCGGCGCACATGCATCAGCCCGCTGCTTGCATCGTCGCTGATCTCATCCTGGGAAAGGATGCATCTGCGGATTTCTGCGGAAAGTGGGGTAAGGGGCTCCAGGCTTTCAAACATGCCATCAAGGGAATCCTCTTTTGTCTCACCACGGTCATTTCGGGAGTAGGCTTTTACCCGGTTGGTATTTTCAAGAAGTCCTGCAATAGCAAGAAGTTCAGTGATTCCAAGAAAGCTTCCGATCTCCAGACGCTTTAAGGAGCCGCGGACATCTTTTACGCTTCCGAAAGAAATGCTTCCTTTCTGGAAAAGGCGGGTGAGGGCATCCCGTGTCTGAGTCTGCATATGCCGGATCTCGTAGATATCTTCTGATGGGAGAAGCTTCTGGCAAAGCTCTTTTCCCATGGAAGAGGAGGCTTTGTCAGTAAGCTGCTCAATGATTTTGTAGTATTCAAGTGATTTTAAAGCTTTTTGATTCATAATTTCTCCTGTATGTCTCCGGAAGAACCGGAAAAAAATAAGGGTTACTGCTGACAGCTGCGATAAGCTTTTTGTTCCTGCAACTTCTATTGTACATGATTTGCCTGTAATTGAAAAGGAAAAAGTAGATTCGAATTCATAAAATGTTCATAAATATCTGATAAAATATAAAAGA
>CAKRRX010000021.1 GCA_934394595.1 uncultured Blautia sp.
AGGGTACTATCTCCACTTTGCAGCAGGAGCTGCCAAATGAATTACATCATCGGGTCAAGTCCAAGTGCCGGATGTCCCTTCTCTGTAAGGAATCCTACCAGAGTCTCAGGATCTGTAGCAACAGTCTCATCACCGATCATATCTGTAAAGTTATCGATTCCGTAAAGTTCTTTTGCAGTAGCATTTAATTTCTCTGCGATGAACTCTTTTAATTCTTTCGGCATCCATACGATACGCTCGATACCGCCCTCAGCCTTCATGAATTTCTTGGAAGCGATGAAGTGTTTACCATGTCCCATGAATCCAGGAGTCTGAACACCACCACCTGTCATGGAAGCCATCTCAGAGAAGGTCATTCCAAGAGGTGTCATACCTGCATACTCACGGTTAGCAATAACTACACCGTTGGAGAATGGCTCGATACCGCAGATACACTCGAAGCATCCGCAGGAAGTCATAGGATCCTGCATGATGGAGTACAGGGTAACGTGCTCCAGAGCACCCTGGGAGAACTTCTGAACCGCTTCATCAACGTCTTCATAAGAACCAAGCTCTTCATTGATCGGACGCTCTTTGGTGATCACCTGGCAAGGTCCGTTCGGATCAAGCTCGTTGGTAGCTTTTGCATCCAGCCATGAAACGGCACCGCAAAGTCCAAGTCTCTCTGGTGTAACAACACAAACGTGAGACGGGGAGAATGCCTGGCAGAGGATACAGCTGTAATATACATCAACAGACTCGTCAGTGAGGTTTGCAAGACGATCATCACGTTTCTCGAATGTCGGAATTGCAACTTCATGACGGATTCTGGTACACTCAGCAGGATCTGTGTAGATCACAACCTCACACTTGTCAACAACTGCGTCAAATTCGTTCTTAACCTGAGTATAAAGAACTTCACCGATATGTTTGATACGGAATCCTGCATCAAATGCTGCATGGCTGATACGGATACGCTGCATATCTCTCTGACCGGTGTGATATACACCCTCAATACAGTTGATGTAGTTGTGGAATTTACGCTCGATAACAGGCTCGAAGTCAGGCTGCATGTTCTTACCGGCAACCTTAACAACGTATGCGATGCTGTTCTTGCTTCCGTCTTCCATCTCGTCAACTTCCGGTCCTACAACTGTGATCTTGTGATCCTCGATCTCAGAAGCGTCACAGGTATGTACAAGCTCAGCACAGTCAACACGGGAACCATCGAACTCAACACGCATGTCTTTACGACGGATGATCTCGCCCTCGAATGCAGATGCGAATGCAACCGGGATATCGATGTTTGTGATCTTGATCTTGATGTCACGAGCCTCAAGGGAAGTAGCGTTGAATTTGCTTACGTCCTCCTGAACGATAAGGCTCTTCGGTACACGGAAGATGTTCTCTGTCTCGTTTGTGATTACCGGGAAGCCAAGTGCGATAGCGCCAGCTCCGCAAGCAACTACAACGTCATCCAGAGGTCCGAATGCGTTAACGAATGCCGGAACACGGTCCATGGTGTATTTCATAAGTGTACCTGCATCTCCAGGTGTTACGTTACCGAAGATCAGAGCTGCACGAAGTGCAACAGATACAACGTGGATAACTGCTGTAACGTCTTTTCCAAGAGGAATAACACGTACGTTTGCTCCAGTGTTCATGCCAGCTTCTTTCACCTGGTCAATGATTCCGCCAACCAGTGTTACAAGAATACCCTGTGCCTGATAGCTCTTTACAAGTGCAACACCCTCTTCTACAGATGGAGCTGTTCCAAGGATAACTGCTACACCAGGGATATCTCCTGTTACAAGCGGTACACCAAGTTCACGGATCACAGCATCTGCAAGGTGTCCATAGCATGGTTCCTCATATGGTGCTGCTCCGTCAATATATTTCAGAACTTCGATGAACTCTGCGCAAAGTGCGGTAGCAATACCGGACATAAATGCGTCGTTCAGTCTTTTCTCTCTTGTCATAAGAGTTTTTACAACTCCAAGAGCCTCTTTTAACTCTTTTAAGGTTGTAATCTTGGTTCCTGTTACAGAATAGTAGCAAGGAAGGCTGTAAGCGGTATCAGGGAAGCTTACTGCTTTGTCTTCGCCATGCTGTGCGATGGCTGCATCAATAGCGCCCTCTGTTAATCCATAAACAGCGTCGTTTCCGCTGAATACTCTATCAAATAAAGTCACTGTAGTACCTCCTATTATTTACAGACTTGATTCGTTGTCTATCTTTTCTTTAATCTTTCTGATCTCAGATGTTACTGTCTCACTGAAATCATAGGGTGATTTGCCCTGGCGGTCTGCGTCCATAACTTCTACATTGTAGTGGATCATTCCAAGAAGATCTTCCGCCGGGATCTTGTTTCGGATAAATTCTTCATCCTCTTCGTTCCGTACTTTGTTGGCCACTACCTTAACCTGGGTAATGCCAAGATCCTTTGCAAGACGCTTTACATTCTTGTAGGTCTGTACGCTTCTTGCGCCTGGTTCGATCACCACAATAAATTCATCCATGCTCTCCGTGGTACCCCGGCCCAGATGCTCCAGACCGGCTTCCATATCCATGATCACCACATCATCCCTGTGTACTACAAGGTTGCTGATGATTCTCTTTAACATGACATGCTCAGGGCAGACACATCCGCCTCCGCCTGTTTCCACGGTTCCAAGGACAAGCAGCTTTACCCCATTACAAACCTTTCCGTAGGTGTCCGGAATGTCGTCTACCTTCGGGTTCAGTGTATAAAACTGATTCTGGCTGTTGGCTCCGGTACGCTCTTCTACCAGCTTACGCATTTTGGAAATGGGAACAATGGAATCCAAAGTCTCCTCATCAAATCCAAGAGCCAGTCCCAGGTTTGCGTCCGGGTCAACATCAGCTGCAAGGACTTTTTTCCCTTCATCTGCATATAATCTGGCAAGTGTTGCCGCAAAAGTTGTCTTTCCTACTCCGCCTTTACCGGTTACTGCTATTTTCATAAGTTAATCGCGCCTTTCCTGCAATTAGATTCCGAGAGCTTCACGTTTCTCTTCGATTCTCTCGATCATGAGATCGCCTAATTTATCAATATCTTTCTCAACTGTATAAGCAGCCTCTACCCAGTCACGAACACCCTCTGTAAGGAGACCAGCTACCTCTGTGGATCCGGATACATATGGATCTACACCAAGGAATGTATCAATACCAGTTGCTACTACGTAGTTTCCGATGGAAACAGCTTTCTCAGACATCCACTCAGGAGCACATCCTACTACTGGAAGCTGGGAAATGTTCAGTCCGGAATCCTTAGCAAGCTCAGAAGCAAGGATCATCATACGGCTGATATCAACGCAGGATCCCATATGTAATACTGGCGGGATATCTGCAAGCTCGCAAACACGTTTCAGACCAGCACCACAAAGGTCTTTTGCAGCTTTGTCCATAAGTCCTGCACGAGCAGCTGCCTGTGCGGAACATCCGGAAGCGATGATCACGATATCGTTTGCGATCAGTTTCTTCATAAGTTCGATGTGAGCTGTGTCAGGTCTGACCTTCGGGTTGTTACATCCAACCATAGCAACAGCACCACGGATAACACCAGATGTAATACACTCAAGGAGAGGTTTGGTGGTACCGGTCTCGTCTACCTGAGAGTTTGTTACGCCGTCAAGTGTCTTAACGATTGCTTCTACAGAGTAACCAACAGTAGCTTTATGTTTCAGATCCGGGATATGTACAAGCTCTGGTTTTCTGTTCTTGAAGTTCTCACATGCAAGTTTTACGATCTGTTTTGCTTTCTCTCCTGCTGTACCTGCATCAAATTCAATGAAATCGGAATCTGGCATCTGGCAGATTGGAGAAGTTGTGATGAATTTTGTATGGAAGCATTTGGAAAGAGGTCCAAGTGCCGGGAAAATACACTGAACGTCAACTACGATTGCCTCACAGGCACCTGTCAGTACAACGTTCTCCTGCTGTAAGAAGTTACCAGCCATCGGAATACCGCGACGCATTGCAACCTCATTAGATGTACAGCATACACCGGAAACAGTGATTCCCTTAGCGCCCATGGATTTCGCATAGTCGATCATCTCTTTGCTGTCTGCATACTCACAGATCATCTCAGAAAGACTCGGGTCATGTCCATGAACAACGATGTTTACATTTTCTGCATTCATAACACCAAGGTTAGCCTCGGTATCGATTGGCTTTGGAGTTCCGAAAAGGACATCAGAGAACTCAGTTCCGCACATGGAACCGCCCCATCCATCGGAAAGACCGTTACGAAGCGCCTGACGGATCAGAGCCTCCGGTTTGGATGTGTTACCCATATGAGTCATATGAAGGGCACAGGAAACCTCACGGTCGATTGCTCTTGGCTCGATCTCAGCTTCATGCCACAGATCCTGTGTATGCTGAGGAGCTCTCTTCAGCCATCTGGAATATCCTCTGATCTTTCCGTACTCTTCCTGAGCAAGATCAGACATTTCGTGAGCCAGATCATAGATGTCTTTGCCCTCTGTCTCAACGCCCCACTCTTTTGCAATACGGATCAGCTTCTCAGGATCTTTTACCTGGTAATCGCCGCCCTCTTTTGCATGTCCAAGTGTGATACAGATCTCACGTCCGTGATCAGAGTGTGTAGCTGCGCCGCCTGCTGTGAAACGAAGGAAGTTTCTTCCTACGATACCATGTACATCGCATCCGCAGATACCTCTCGGTGCCTTAGGTGTAATACGGCACGGACCCATTGAACAGATTCGGCAACATACGCCCTGCTCACCGAATTTACAGTGTGGAGTCTGATTCTTAACACGCATCTGCCAGGAATCAGCGCCTACCTTTGCACCAGTCTCAAGAAGACGGGCTGTGGCAGCTTCGAATTCTTCCACTGTAGTTAATTTGAATTCACTCATTATTGACCTCCTCTAAGTATGTGTTACTTTCAAAATTTTATTATATTCCGATATCCGGAACCCATCCCCTCCCATGGGATATTATTCTGACGAAAATTCCGCAGCGGCACTCCCGCCTGCTGCGGAATTATTATGCAGTTTCTTTGCAGCACTCTGCTGCAACAGTTCTATTCCCTGTCGCATATTGCATGTGGGCAAGGGAGTTTTTCTTATAAACCAAGCTTATCTACGATCTCACGAAGAGCGATCTTCACCGGATTATCCTCCGGAAGTCCTACGGTCGGTCTACCCTCGCAGTCGTACTCGTAAACAGTCTCATCCTGAGGTACTACTCCAAGTAAGTTCAGTCCCTGTTTCTCGATCTCTTCTTTGATTCCATCGTTCAGCTTGCCGCCAGGAGCGCGGTTGATGATAAGGCCTACTTTATCCGGGTGCATATCGCATTCCTTAATAAGCTCTGCAATACGTCCTACAGCCTGCACACCTCTTCTGGAACAGTCGCTAACCAGGATCGCTGTCTGCATGGACGGAAGAACGCCTCTGCTGATATGCTCCATACCTGCTTCATTATCCACTACAATATAAGGATAATTATTCTGGTATTTGGCAAGCTGTGTCTGAAGAAGTCCGTTTACAAAGCAGTAACATCCTTTTCCCTGAGTCCTACCCATAACCAGAAGATCGAAATCATCATCTTCTACCAGAGCATCCTCGAAACGTCTCTCTGCGTAATCCGCCTTTGACATTCCAGCGGGGATCGGGTTCTCTTTTGCAAGCTCTGCACGGGCAATTTCTTCCCTTACATCGCCAAGTGTAGTCTCCACTTCCACTCCGAGAACTTCGTTCAGATTTGAGTTTGCATCAGCATCTACTGCAAGGATGGGGCCTTTGCCTTTCTCGCAGAGATACTGAATCAGCATTCCGCATAATGTGGTTTTACCAACGCCGCCTTTACCTGCGACAGCAATTACATGTGCCATAAAATCAATTGCCTCCTGAAAATTATATAAGGTAGTTAAATGCAAACATTTAACTTGATGTCTGCGAATTGCTCCGCCGCCAAGCAGCTCCTGCAATTCCGGACATCATCAGATCAAAGTACGAAGTCCGGATCTGTCAATGATCTCGGATACGTCTTTCCATTTATTCAGAGCGTACAGATGGATACCATCTACGCCGAGAGCGCGGTACTCGTCGATCTGTCTGATTGTGTACTCAATTCCCTCTTCTTTAAATCTCTTGATCTTGTCATCATAGAACATATCAAATGGCTTACCATCCGCATCTTTTGCTGCAAATGGGTTCGGGAACAGCCAGTTTCTGGAGATGAGTCTGCAAAGCTCACGATCCATTACGCAGCCGTTACGGGAAAGTGCCATATTGATGGTAGCAGACATATCAAGGATCGGCATAACTCCAACATCTACAGGCATTGTAACACCAGCCTCACGGATTGCATCCAGCCAGTATTTGAACTGCTCCATATCCCAGCAAAGCTGAGTCATAATATAGTCAGCACCATTGTCCTGTTTCTGTCTGAGAACTGCGATATCTGCATCAAGGCTGCGGCATGCGATATGTCCCTCCGGGGAACCTGCAACAGCGATCTCGAATTTGTCGCCAAACTCATCTCGAACGAATTTTACAAGATCTGTAGCATAATTAAAATCACCACAGGTAGTAGTCTCGCCAAGAGGAATATCTCCACGGAGTGCAAGCATATGATCTACACCTTCTGCAAGGTACTGATCCAGCTGCTCTTTAATTCCTTCTTTTGTGTTCTTAATTACTGTAAAATGAGTAACCGGAACTGTTCCGGCATTTTTGATCATCTGACATACTTCTCTGTTAGCACCAACATTTCCGCCGCCTGCGCCATATGTACAGGAGATGTACTCTGGTTTGTACTTCATCAGATGTTCAATTGTTCCTGGAAGATTCTCCATACCTTTTTCTGTCTTCGGTGGAAAAAGCTCGAAGGACAGAAGCATTTTTTCTCTCATAGCTTCTGACAGTTTCATAATTACATACCTCCACGTATTAAGTAATTTTTATTCTAAAGGCATATGCCTGAAGATCGTATAAAGTCCCGTATATATAAAAGCTTTAGTCACATTTCACTTTCACAATGCTGTTGGCCAGATCCACCATTAGGATAGACCCCTCTACCACTCTCTCATCTCCCATAATATCACGGAGAATCAGCTTATCACCTTCAACATTGATACGGCTTACATTTTTGAAAATCACAGAATCATCATTATCTTTGTAAACAGTTGCCAAACACATGATAATGCCTCCTTATTATTTCATTTCCTCTTTCACAAGGGTGAGCGCAAGTCCAAGACGCATATTTCCCTTCTGGAAGTCAGAAACGCTCTCCTTGATCGTCTTTGCGGCAGCGTCCATTCCCATCTTGGCAAGGTTGTCTGCCATCTGATCCAATTCTGCTGCATGATGCTCATTATGCTGCAGCATATAGGTCAGAAGCGCCACTGTCTCATTCTTACAGTCACCGCCCTGGCAGGAATCGCACTGTGTACCACAGTTTGTACCGTCTGTATGTGTATGGTCATGATTCTCGGATCCATCATGGGTGTGTGCATGAGTATGACTTACACCATCTGCATGGGTATGCTCATGGGTGTGTTCATGACCATGCTGAATCAGATTACCATTTTCGTCTTTAATCAAATGCATTAAATACTCCTTTCCGCCTGGCAACAGGCAGACCAACCATGACATAGCCTGATTAATTGCAGACATCAAAAAGACTCACGCGGGTGACGTGAGTATGGAAAAGAGGAAAAGATCCCCCAAAATGAGATTCCGCTTATCTCCATATCATGCATAACGCATTTCCTTTCTTCTACCTGAAAAAGTGCAGACTTATGACATAAATTTATCAATTTTTTCTTTATTATACATCCTTTCTCATTATTACGCAAGAATATAATTATAAAATTTTACCAAATTTCATCGCTTTACCGTACAAATATATGTTTTAATTTCTGTACAATTTTACTAGTATTCTTCGAAAGTTGTCTAAAGATTAACAATCTTTATTTTCCCTTCTTTTCCTTTTAATCCTCTCACATTATTGTAAAATTGCAATAAAAAACAGGTGAATCTTTTGCAGTTATATGTTATAATGATTAAAGTTTAGTTTTTATGTAAGGAGGAATGATCTTTGAAAGAAACCGTATTCCTGAATAACGACAGAGAAATGCCCCTTCTGGGGCTTGGTGTATATAAGACAGCAGATGACGAAGCAGAGACAGCAATCAGCGCTGCAGTAAATGCAGGCTATCGTCTGATCGATACAGCCTCTGTATACAAAAATGAGGAAAGCGTGGGTAAAGCCATAGCCAAATGCGGCATCCCCCGCAAGGAGCTTTTTATCACCAGTAAGATTTGGAATACAGCCCAGCGTCTGGGTGATATTGACGGTGCTTTTTACCGTAGCCTTGAGCGTCTGAAGCTGGATTACCTGGATCTGTATCTGATCCACTGGCCGGTTCCGGGCTGTTATCTTGGCACCTGGACAGGCCTTGAGAAGCTTCTGGATTCCGGCCGTGTACTTTCCATTGGTGTAAGCAACTTCCAGATCCATCATCTGGAAGAGCTGAAGAAAGTTTCCGGCATTATCCCGGCTGTTAATCAGATTGAATGCCACCCCCTCTGTTATCCCAAAGAGCTTATCGAGTACTGCCAGTCAGAGGGCATCCAGGTACAGGCTTACGCTCCCCTGGCAAGAGGTGCTTACCTGGACAATGATGTGATGTGTGTCCTTGGCACAAAATACGCCCGTACTCCAGCACAGATTGGTCTTCGCTGGGCCATCCAGAAGGGAATTTCTGTCATTCCAAAATCTGTCAACCCAGAGCGTATCGCTTCCAACGGCAATATTTTTGACTTTACCATTGAGGATGAAGACATGGCCATCATGGATACTCTCAACGAAGACCTCCATACCTCTCACGTACCGGAAGATCTGAGAGATGTGATCTTCTGATCAAGCGTCAAAATTCATATTTAAAAAATAAAAATCCGAAAGCAATTCTTCTCTTTTCAGAAAAATTGTCTTCGGATTTTTTATCAGCCTCTTAAAACATATTTAAAATCATTCCCAGGTAATTTCTCCCTGCCTGTCTCTTTGCATCAGATCCTTGACAGCCTCAGAAGCAGGTTTATTTTCAAACAGCAGCTTATTTACTTCCATAATGATCGGCATCTCTACATGATACTTTTCAGCCAGCGCTTTTGCTGCCTTTGCAGAATATACACCTTCTACAATCATCTTCACTTCATCCATAGCCTGTTCCATGGTATATCCTTTTCCCATAAGATAGCCTGCACGTCTGTTACGGCTATGCATACTGGCGCAGGTTACGATCAGATCTCCGATTCCGGAAAGTCCGGCGAAAGTCTCTGCTTTTGCGCCCATTTTCACTCCAAGTCTTGCCATCTCCGCAATCCCCCTTGTGATAAGAGCCGCTTTTGTATTGTCTCCATACCCCAGTCCATCTGCAGTACCTGCAGCAAGGGCAATCACATTTTTCAGCGCACCGCCAAGTTCAACCCCAAGCATGTCCGGAGTGGTATATACACGGAAAACCGGACTCATAAAAAGTCCCTGAAGATATTCTGCAGTCTCCTTTTTCCGGGCACTGACCACACATGTGGTAGGAAGCCCACGGCTTACCTCTTCTGCATGGCTCGGTCCGGAAAGTACGCACACCTCAGCCTGAGGGATTTCCTCTTTGATCACATCACACACAGGCATAAGAGTGTGCTCTTCCACACCTTTTGATACATTTACAATAATCTGTCCCTCTTTTACAAAAGGTGACAGTCTCTTACTTATATTACGCATATAAGCTGAAGGGGTAGCAAATACTGCCACATCCGTATTTGCAAGTGCCGCTTTGTCATCCCCTGTGATAGTGATTCCTTCCGGGATTTTCACGCCAGGAAGCTTGGATGCATCTTCCCGGGTCTCTTTAAGCTTAACAGCCTTTTCCGGATGAGCAGACCAAAGCATCACCTCATGGCCATTGTTGTGAAGCAGTATTGCAAGTGCTGTTCCCCAGCTTCCGGTTCCCATTACGCTGATCTTTGCCAAACCAATCACCTCATCTCTTATTTTTGCACATTTTTTCCTGCGCCCAGCTTATTCTCCGTCCCTTTCAGAAGGCGGGAAATATTCGCTCTGTGCCGGTATACTGCAAGGGCAGTCATGAGCCCCATGATCACATCCATCTCCACAGTATGCATGGTATCCATGCCATAGCTTCCAGCAGCACCAAATGCAATAAAACAGATCAAAGCCCCTACATAAGCAGCCATGGACCCCAATGATACATAACGTGTGATCAACACCAATCCAATAAAGATCGCTGCACAGATCAGAAAAATCCTCCAGTCAAGGGCAAGAAGCATTCCGGCTGATGCTGCAATCCCCTTTCCACCTCTGAACCCAAGATAAAATGGGAAATTGTGGCCCAGGACACATCCTGCTGCTGTATACATGCCAAGCAGAGGAAGAATCTGTGGATATGTGTTTTTTAAAATGGCATCCACCACCAGAATTGCGATCACACATTTCAGAAGATCCCCGATCAGGGTAATGGCACCAGCTTTCTTTCCAAGAGTACGCAGGGCATTGGTGGTGCCCGCATTTCCGCTTCCATACTGCCGAATGTCCATATGATGTATTTTTCCGATAAAATAAGATGTCTGAAACATTCCAAAAACATATCCGATTGCAAGGCAAATTATCCGTTCCATCCCTTTATTCCTTCTCTCCGCGCTCTTTCACTATAAATTTCAGCGGTGTGCCTCCAAAGCCAAAGGTATCTCTGATCTTATTCTCAAGATAACGTGTATAAGAAAAATGCATCAGTTCCTTATCATTGACAAAGATAACAAATGTAGGCGGCTTTACTGCAACCTGAGTCATATAATAAATCTTCAGTCGCTTTCCACGGTCTGACGGTGGCTGCTGCATTGCCATAGCCTCTGCCAGGATCTCGTTGAGTACACCTGTCTGGATTCGCATAGTCTGATTCTCGATCACTGCATCCAGAGTCTCAAACATACGGGAAATTCGCAGTCCGGTTTTTGCAGAAATAAACACAATCTCAGCATATGGCATAAAAGAAAGGACCTCACGGATGCGGTTGGTGTGCTTGTAAATAGTTTTATCATTCTTCTCAATAGCATCCCATTTATTTACAGCAATGATCACACCTTTTCCTTTTTCATGGGCAATTCCTGCGATTTTGGCATCCTGCTCTGTCACACCCTCAGAAGCATCGATCATCATAACCACCACATCTGCACGTTCTACAGCTGTTACAGTACGGATCACACTGAAACGCTCAATTTCTTCTTTTACCTTTGCCTTACGACGAAGCCCTGCTGTGTCGATAAAGATGTAATCCTTATTGTTCCAGGTGACTTTTGTGTCAACTGCATCGCGGGTGGTGCCGGCAATATCAGATACGATCACACGATCCTCTCCCAGAAGCTTGTTAATCAGAGAAGATTTGCCGACGTTTGGTTTTCCCACAATGGCAATTCTGGGAATGTCAGAATCCTCATCTTCTCCTGTATCTTCCGGAAAATGCTTCACCACCTCATCCAGCATATCCCCCAGTCCCTGACGGTTAGCTGCAGAAATAGCAAATGGCTCTCCGATACCCAGATTATAAAATTCATACACATCCATCATATATTTCTGGACACTGTCTACTTTATTTACTGCCAGTACAACTGGCTTGCCACTTCTTCTTAACATATCAGCGACTTTGGAATCTGAATCTACAAGTCCCTGGTGCACATCTGTAATAAAAATGATCACATCTGCTGTATCAATGGCAATCTGAGCCTGCTCCCTCATCTGGGAAAGGATCACATCACTGCTGTCAGGCTCGATTCCACCTGTATCGATCAGGGTAAAATCATAATTCAGCCATGATACATCTGCATAAATCCTGTCTCTTGTTACACCTGGCGTATCCTTTACAATAGAAATTTTATCTCCAGCCAGTACATTAAACAACGTGGATTTTCCTACATTAGGCCTGCCCACAATTGCTACTACCGGTTTGCTCATACATTTGTCTCCTTTTCTGTTTTTTATGTTCCGGTGGATCAAGCACTGCAGATACCAGATCTTCGCCGCCCTCATCCACAACCACGATTTCCACATTCAGTTTCCTGGATACTTCCTCCAATGTGATGTCATCCAGAAACACGTCCTCATCGTTTTTCAGCATGTTACAGGGAATCAGAAGCTTGTCCCCCAGTTCTTTTCCTGATAGCTGTGCCATCAGATCACTGCCTGTGATAAGTCCGGATACTGTGATATTCTCCCCGAAAAATTCATTTCGGATGGTAACCACTTCAGCCTGCACCCCTGGAAATTTCTCCCGGATCCTGTCTATATATTTTTTAATAAAAGGGGCTGCCAATGCTCCTGTAGCACTGGTGATCCGAAGTTTTCGCCGGTCTGCCTGACGTCTTTCCAGGGCTTCCTGCACTTCATCTCCCAGAAGCCTTAACATTCCCACACCATTTTCCAGCTGAAGATACCCATCATACGCATCCTCTCCCGGAAGTTCTTCTCCAGCCAGAATATACCATTCATCTGATGCATGAATAAAGTGGATTCCATGTTTTTCCACCATTTTCTGCTGCCAGGAATGGATGATGGAAAGGACCTCTTTCGCATCCTCCTGTCTAAAAAGTTCCAGCGGATACAGTCCCTTACGGAAGCGGGTAAGTCCCACCGGAACCACAGATACACTCTGAAGCACCGGCGCATACTCCGAAAGCTGCCGGATACTATTCTCCAGCTCAAGTCCGTCGTTTACCCCCTTGCACAGAACGATCTGTCCATTCATGGTAATCCCGGCATCATACAGCTTCTTCACCTTTTCCAGTGCCTGCCCTGCAAAACGATTGTGAAGCATTTTACAACGAAGTTCAGGATTCATCGTCTGAAAAGAAATATTGATAGGTTCCAGATGGTAACGGATGATCCGTTCTATATCATGATCACTCATATTGGTCAGTGTCACATAATTTCCCTGCAAAAAGGAAAGTCTGGAATCGTCATCCTTAAAATAAAGGGTATCTCTCATCCCCGGCGGCATCTGATCAATAAAGCAGAAGATACAGTGGTTGGAACAGGACCGGTAATCATCCATAAGCCCATTTTCAAACTCTATTCCCAGATCTTCCTCGTACTCTTTCTCCACTTCCAGCTCCCAGATTTCCCCGTCAGCCTTCTGGATCTCCAGCACCACATATTCTTCATTCATCAGATAACGGTAATCAAATATATCTTCAACAGGCTGTCCATTCACGGAAATCAAGGTATCTCCCTTCTCGATTTCCAGTTCCATGGCGATACTTCCCTCCTGCACCTGGGAAATAATATGTTTTTTCTGTTTTTTCACCTTTTTGACTCCATTAAATCTCGGCTAATTGCACTGCCGTTTATTACAACTTTCACATGGCCGCATTACAGCCATTATTTTTACTATACCAATTTTTCAGTGAAATGACAACTGAAATTTTCATCATACTCTGCCAGATACAGGATTTTTCATGTAAAATATCAATAAATTCCTTGACGTGATTTAGGGCAAATGTTATAAATAAAGGAGAGGCAGGTAAAGGGGACAGCTTTCCCTTTTTTACTGATGCCATAATTGACTATTAGGGCATGTAGGAAGATACATTTTTTGTAAACCGCAGACCGCAATTTGCAGGAATGGTTTTCCATGCAGGCTCTAGCATACTACTTAGGAGGAATATCATGCCAAACATAGAATTATTGGAAAAATCTATGCCGGTTGCACCAATCCGTATTGCTGCTCTTGAAGGCTGCCGCGAGCTCGCCGAGGAAGTTGACAAAAAGCTGGTTAAATTCCGTAAAGAGCTGGTTGAGAAAAAGAGCCTCAACATCATTCCACAGGGCTACAGTGAAGATTCTTTTCTTGTTGACTGTGAATGCCCGCGTTTTGGTACCGGTGAAGGCAAAGGTATCATCAAAGAATCCGTCCGTGGAACAGATCTTTATATTATGGTAGACGTTACCAATTACAATTCCACATATACCGTATGCGGACACGTAAATCACATGTCTCCGGACAACCATTTCCAGGATCTGAAGAGAATCATCTCCGCAGCCACAGGTAAAGCACACCGTATCAATGTGATCATGCCGTTCCTTTATGAAGGACGTCAGCACAGACGTACCAAGAGAGAGAGTCTTGACTGCGCACTTGCTCTTCGTGAATTAAGCGATATGGGCGTAGCCAATATCATCACTTTTGACGCTCATGATCCACGTGTGCAGAATTCCATCCCTCTTAATGGATTCGACAACTTTTTCCCTACCTATCAGTTCCTGAAGGCACTTGTGAAAAACGTTACAGATTTCAAGGTAGACAATGATCATCTGATGATCATCAGCCCGGATGAGGGAGCTATGTCCAGAGCTGTATACTTCTCCAATATTCTCGGAGTTGATATGGGTATGTTCTACAAGAGACGTGATTATTCTACCGTAGTAAATGGCAAGAACCCTATCGTAGCCCATGAATTCCTGGGTGACTCTGTAGAGGGCAAGGATGTAGTCATCATTGATGATATGATTTCTTCCGGTGAAAGTATGCTTGACGTTGCCAAGCAGATCAAAGAGCGCCATGCAAACCGTGTATTTATCTGTACCACCTATGGTCTATTCACAGATGGTCTTGATAAATTCGACGCTTACTATGAGAAAGGCTGGATTGATAAGGTAATCACCACAAACTTGAATTACCGTATTCCGGAGCTTCTCACCAAGCCATATTACATTGAAGCTAACATGAGCAAATACCTTGCAAGTATCATCGACATCATCAACCACGATGTATCTGTGGAAAAGGTTCGTTCCAGCAACGAAAAGATCATGGATCTTATGAAGCGTGTAAATAAGCAGTAAAAAGAAAAGAAAGTCTTCTCATCTTTACCGGTGAAGAAGGCTTTCTTTTTTCATACTTTGCATGCTGATCAGCGCACGCCGAGAAACGCCGCAAGATTTCCTCTTTTTCCCTTTGAAGCCCTGTGGGAAAAGAGAAAATCCGGATTACAGCAGGTACAGATACCTGGCATGGAAATATGCTCTTCTGCTATTCCACTCTCCAGAAATACAAGCCGGTTGGCCTCCCAGAGATTCAACTGATATTTTCCGTTTTCCTTTCGGTAGAACAGTTTTTTCCAGTATTTTGGTCCAAAAGCTGACTGAAACTGTAGAATCACGTCCTCACTTACTTCATAACAGTCCTGACAGATAGATGGCCCCACCGCTGCCAGAATATCCCTTGGATCAGAGCCAAATTCCTGTACCATTTTTTCCACTGTAGCTTTTCCTATTTTCCCAACGGTACCGCGCCAGCCGGAATGGGAAAGTCCTACAGCATGGCGAACCGGGTCCACAAAATACAGCGGCACACAGTCTGCATAATAGGTCATAAGAACCACTCCCGGCACATCTGTGACCATCCCGTCAACATCTGGATATTTTCCAGGAAAAAGGATTCCATTCCCCCTATCCTCAGCTGTCACTGTGCGCACATTGGTAGTATGTGTCTGAGCCGAAGCCACCATATTTTCCACCTGAATATCTGCTGCGTCTGCCAGTCTTTTGTAGTTTTCCATTACTGCTTCCGGATCGTCCCCTCTTGCGAAACTGAGATTCATGGAACTGTAAATCCCCTGGCTTACCCCTCCCAGTCGGGTACTGAATCCATGGACAAACTCCGGAAGCTTTTCAAAAACCGGATATGTCAGATAGACAACTTCCCCTTTTTCTTTTATATGCATCAGAGGTTCACCGTGCCATCTGATTTTCTGGTAATTCATCTTTTTTCTCCTTTATCGCTGATAGGCTATTACTGGTAAGCAAATGCATTTTGAATCCACCGGATATGATCTTTTTCGATTCCAACTACATCAAATCTGCATTTTACCTCCATGCTTCCATATCTTCTTTTCAGATAATCCTCCGCCACCTTTGAAATTATCCGCTGTTTTCGGACATCCACCGATTCCAAAGCATCCCCTGAACTGCCAGACCTGCGGTATTTGATTTCCACAAAAATCAGATAATCATCCGGCGCAAGACCGATGGCATCGATTTCCCCATATGTACATCTGTAATTTTGCTCCAGAATCATAACGCCCTGTTCTGTCAGGAACCTCACTGCAAGGCTTTCGTAATAAGCTCCTGTCTGTCTTTTATTTTTTCCAAGTCCCAGATTTTTCACAAGATCCGGGCAGGTATCTTTTGTAGTCAGATAAAATTTTTGATAAATGTAGATCTATGTATAGGGCTTGGGCCATATTTGCGGATTGCCTCAATGTGAGCAGCTGCTCCATATCCTTTGTTGGACGCAAAACCATATTCCGGCATTATCTTATCATACTCTGCCATCATCCGGTCTCTGGTGACCTTTGCCACAATGCTGGCAGCCGCTATGGAAATACTCTTGGCATCTCCTTTGATAATCGGAACCTGAGGGATAATCACCTGGGGAATGGTCACAGCATCATTAAGCAAAATCTGCGGTGTCACAGAAAGCTTACTGATCGCCTCACGCATTGCCTCATAGGTAGCCTGCAGGATATTGATCTCATCAATCCTTTGCGGGCTTGCCATACCAATTCCCACAGCCACAGCCTGTTCCATGATCACATCATAAAGTTCCTCACGTTTCTTTGCACTGAGCTGCTTGGAATCATTCAGATACAAGATCTGACAATCCTTTGGCAAAATCACAGCACCTGCTACCACAGGGCCTGCCAGAGGTCCTCTTCCCACCTCATCAATTCCGCAGATATAGCCAAGATGCTCATACTGATGCTCGTATTCTTTCATCTTTTCCGTGCGGACCAGTTCTCTTTGGTAAGCTTCTTCTTTTTTATGGAGCTGTAAAAGAAGCTTCGCCACCCCGCTTCTGGTATCTTCTGCATATTTTTTGTAAATATCGGTAAATTCCTCAGGCTGCGCCTTCTGGATTTCTTCCTTGATCTCGCTTATTTTCTGCATTCATTTCTCCCTTTACCTGGTTCAGGCTTACTTTAAAGCTACAGAAATCTTTTTGACAAAATGACACTGCTGTTCGGCAAATCTGTCAGACATGCTCCAAAGTGATCCTTCCAATCTTTCCGGAACGGAAATCATCAAAAAGAATCAGGGAAGCCTTGGAATAATCCAGCTCCTCTCCCTTTTTCAGACAGCCTCTTGATCTGGCAAGTGCTTCCAGTACCTGGACTTGGGTTCCCTCCTCCTGGATCCCATACCGTTTCGCCAGCATTCCCGGATACTGAGTGCGCAGAAATTCGATCAGATTCAGCGCCAACTCTTCCATATTCAGAATATCGTCCTTGATCGAACCGATATAGGCAAGACGCATTCCCACTTCCTGATCCTCAAATTTCGGCCAGAGAATCCCAGGAGTATCCAGAAGCTCCACATTTTTATTCAGACGGATCCACTGTTTTCCCTTCGTCACTCCTGGCTTATTGCCGGTTTTGGCGCAGGCTCTTCCTGCAAAGGTATTGATAAAGGTGGATTTTCCCACATTGGGGATTCCCACTACCATTGCACGGATAGGACGGTTTTTGATTCCTCTTTTTCTGTCTCTCTCTGTCTTTTCTTTACAGGCTTCCTGGATTGCCGCCTGAATTGCTTTCATTCCGGAACCACTTCGGGAATCCACTTTCACTACATAGAAACCCTTTTCCTGAAAATAGTTTTTCCAGGCATCATTCTGGCGCTCATCGGACAGATCTGATTTGTTCAGAAGGATCAGTCTCGCCTTGTTTTTTCCAAGCTCATCAATATCCGGATTCCTGCTGGACAGGGGAACCCTTGCATCCACCAGTTCAATGATCAGATCGATTAGCTTGATGTCTTCCTGCATCTGTCTTTTTGCTTTGGTCATATGACCAGGATACCACTGTACGTTCATATATACCTCTTTCTTATTTTCGTTTAATCATTCAGCAGACCGGCATCTTTCATCGGGGAAATCTGAAACCACAGCTTGCCGGTTATGTATTTTTTGTTTACTCTTCCAATGTCTCCGTATCTGCTGTCCTCACTGTTATTTCGGTTATCTCCCAGAACAAAATACTCTCCTGCCTCCAGTGTAACAGCAGTTGCTGCCATTCCCGGATTGTTGATCGTGGGGAAATCCTTCCCCTCTTTATAGATTTCTCCATTGATCAGGATCTTTCCGTCGACGATCTGAATAGTCTCTCCCGGCAGCCCGATTACCCGTCGTATATGCAGGGCCGCATCATCACTGGCATTGGTGCGAAATACAATAATATCTCCCCGTTTGGGCGACGAAGTTTTGTATGCCAGCTTATTAATAAAATAGCGGTTTCCCACTGCAAGGGTGGGTTCCATGGAACTTTCCTGCATAGTAACAGACTGAAAGAACATCATGGAAGTCAGCACTGCAAAGATCAGTGTAACGGTAATTTCAAAGATCCACGCCAGGATTCCTTTTAATTTCCGGTCTTCTAACTTCTCCTTTGCCCCGGAAAGTGCCTTTTTTTCCAATCTGGCAATCTCCGGCATATTAAAAAGTTCCTCTTTTTCTTTTCGGTTTCTTCTCTCGTTCATTATTTCTCCATCTCCAAAATCCTGCAGGACAGGAAGCTGTATACCGGTTTATTGTATCATAAAAAAGTGGCAGGGTCAAAAAAAATGCTGCACAGACAGTCATATGGCTCTCTGTACAGCAAGTTTCAATTACGATGGAATACGCTCTGAAATTATTTAACGCGCTCTTTAACCTTAGCAGATTTACCTACACGATCTCTTAAGTAGTTCAGTTTTGCACGGCGTACTTTACCATGACGGATAACTTCTACTTCTTTTACGTGTGGGGAATGAAGCGGCCATGTCTTCTCAACGCCAACACCATTGGATGCTTTTCTTACTGTGAAAGTAGCTCTGGTGCTTCCGCCCTGTTTCTTTAATACAGTTCCCTCGAAGATCTGGATACGCTCACGGTTACCCTCTTTGATCAGAGCATGTACACGTACGGTATCACCTACGTTAAACTGCGGTACTTCTTTTTTCAGCTGTTCTGCTTCGATGTTTTTAATAATTTCGTTCATGTTATTCTCTCCTTATTCTCTGGATGTTCTTAATACCCATCACGGTAACAGCGGACCATCTTTTTTCACAACATAAGTGATTATACTATAGTTATTTCTGTATTGCAACTGTTATTTTTACATTTTTTCTACAGGCTTTACCAGCAGATCACTTCACAGCCATCCTCTGTGACCAGAACCGTCACCTCCCACTGTGCAGAAGGCAGGCCATCCTCTGTGCGGACAGTCCAGTCATCCTCTTCATCTGTGTAAACCTCATCGCTTCCCATATTTACCATAGGCTCAATGGTAAACATCATGCCCGGCTCCATGATCACGCCGCTGTTTTCCTCAGAGGTATAGCTTACCCAGGGATCCTCATGGAACTCAAGACCAATCCCATGTCCTCCAATTTCCTTTACAATCGTGTATCCGTTTTCGATGGCATGCATATGCACAGCATGTCCCATATTTCCAATTGGTTCCCACGGTTTCACTTTAGAAATTCCAATCTCCACACACTCTTTAGTAACACGGACCAGCTTTTCTTTCTCCGGGCTTACACTCCCGATACAGAACATACGGGATGAGTCTGAAAAATAGCCATTATAAATAGTCGAAACATCTACATTGACAATATCCCCATCCTTTAAGATCTCATCTTCAGAAGGGATTCCGTGGCAAACCACCTCATTGATGGAGGTACACACACTCTTTGGAAAGCCTTCATAATTCAATGGAGCTGGGATTCCACCATGGCGCACTGTTTCCTCGTGAACCCAGCGATCGATTTCTTCTGTGGAAACCCCTGCCTTGATGTGCTCTGCCACATAGTCCAGAACCGCTATATTAATCTTACAGCTTTCCTTGATTTTCTCAATCTGCTCCGGTGTTTTGATTAGCTTCTGATCCAGAATCGGATAGCCTTTTTGTCTAAGCTGCTCCACCTTTGTGTCAAAAGCTTCATGGCATTTTTTGTATTTCTTTCCACTGCCGCACCAGCAGGGATCATTTCGTCCGATTTTTAATGACATTTTTCTCTCTCCTTCACTGTAAGTCGCATCTTGCAGCTTTTCTTTTGCAAATTGCTGTCTTTTTACTCTGTCAACATTGTATACTTGAAACAGCCAAAATGCAAGCCACTTCCATTCCCAGATATCTTATCGGTAATTTCTATCATCTATTCTTGCCATATATTTTTTCTTATGCTATACTTTTCACGTATTTTCAAACCTCTGCTTCTACGGCAGAGGTTTGAATTTTGTATAAAATCATCACTCGCAGAAAAGAGGTACTTTTATGGAACAGACAAAAGAACAGAAGCTTGGCACCATGCCGTTGCCCCGACTTATGGCCAGCCTCGCAATTCCGTCAGTAATTGCCCAGCTGATCAACGTTCTTTATAACATTATTGACAGAATGTACATCGGACACATACCAGGAAGCGGACCTGTAGCGCTTACCGGCGTAGGACTGACTTTCCCCATCATCACCCTGATCTCTGCTTTCAGCGCTTTCATCGGAGCCGGCGGTGCGCCTCTGGCATCGATTTCTCTTGGGAAGGGTGACCGGGACAGAGCGGAAAAAATTCTTGGAAATGGTGTCAGTGTTCTTCTCATTTTTTCTGCTTCCCTCACCGTTTTATTTATGCTTTTCCGGCGTCCCCTTTTATACATGTTTGGCGCCAGTGACCAGACGATTCGCTACGGTGTGGATTATATCACCATTTACCTTGTGGGAACAGTCTTTGTGCAGCTTGCACTTGGACTTAATATGTTTATTACTTCCCAGGGGCAGGCCCGTACAGCCATGTTGTCTGTGCTGATCGGCGCGGTTATCAACATTGTCCTTGACCCTGTTTTTATCTTTGCCCTCCACATGAACGTGCAGGGAGCTGCACTTGCCACTGTTATTTCCCAGGCAGTCAGTGCAATATGGGTGGTACATTTTCTTTCTTCCGAAAAATCCGCCATACGGATCCGCAGAAAAAACATGATTCCGGATCTTTCCATTATAAAAAAGATCATGGCACTTGGTATTTCCCCCTTTATCATGCAGGCAACAGAAAGTGCCATCAGCATTGTACTGAACAGAGGTCTTTCCATCTATGGGGGCGATCTTTATGTCGGCTCTATGACCATCCTGCAAAGTGTCATGCAGCTTATAGTTATTCCCATTCAGGGCTTCACTCAGGGGGTACAGCCTATCATCAGCTATAATTTCGGCGCACGTAAATTTGACCGGGTGAAAAAAACTTACCGCCTGACTATCTGTTTTACCTTTACAGTTGCTACCTTCTTGTGCATTCTCACCCTGTTCTTACCTGGAATGTTCGCTGGTATATTCACCTCTGACCAGGAACTGATCGCACTGGTAAAAAAGGTTATGCCTATCTTTATGGCAGGAATCGCTGTATTTGGTATCCAGATGGGATGTCAGACTACCTTTATGGGACTGGGACAGGCAAAAATATCCCTGTTTATCGCCCTTCTTCGTAAAGTCATCCTGCTGATCCCACTGGCTTTGATCCTTCCGAAATTTTTCGGTGTTATGGGAATCTATTATGCAGAACCAATTTCAGATATCACTGCTGCTACAACCGCCACAATCATCTTTCTCTGTGTACGAAAGAGAATCGTATCTGAGGACGCCCTGAAAAGGCTGAATTAATCGCCTATACAGCAGGCTGTAGGAACCGAATTCAGGCAAAAAAAGAGTATCCCCGTGACCTGTGATTCTTCATCATCTGTCATGTGTGAGATACTCTTTTCTTATTCTGTAATATATTCTTATCCGGCTTATTCTGCATCTGTAGTGTCTGAGGATGCAGAAGCATCCGCAGATGTTGAATCAGCAGCAGTGTCTGATCCGGACATGATCCTGCTCAGTTCATCAATCATCTCATCATCTTTCAGACGGAACTTTACTTCTACTCGTCTGGAAGCCTCTTTATCTACATTTCCATCAGCATCCAGAATGGGATTAGCCATAGAATGTCCGTTTACGGTAAGATAATCCTGCAGATCCAGGCTCTGGTCAGATGTAAGAAACTCATCCTGAATATCCAGAAGATATTGCGCCACTGCAAGGGAACGTCTCTGGGAAAGTTCCAGATTGTATGCGTAATCACCGTCTGTATCTGTATAACCGTCAATAATAATTTCAGCAAGATAATTCTTGTAAGTATCTTCCATAAGAACCTTACAATAAATCGGAAGTACATTTCTCAGAGCTTCCTTACCGGCATCTGTCAGTTCCGCATCATCTACATCAAACAAAACGCTGGCATCCAGAGTCAGAGCTCCTGTTTGGGAATCCAGATTTACATTTATGTTATTATTCTTAAATTCCTTCTGGAGAGCCTCTACAACCTCAGCCTTTACACCAATGATATTATCGATCTTGGTCTGCTGTTCTGCCAGAAGATTGGTCTTGTCTGTAAGATCTGACTGCTGCTGTTCCAGAAGTGCCTGCTGTTCTTTCAGCTTGGCCTCCTGTTCTGCCAGTGTCTGTGCAAGAGCCGTCAGCTTCTCATCCTTGGTCTTGATGGTTCCCTCCTGCTCTTCAATGGTATTCTGCTTTGCAAGAAGATCTGCTGTGTATTCCGCCTGCAGAGCCAGCTTCTCGTCACGCTCCTGAATACTCTCATCATAACTCTTCTGAGCCTGGAAAAGAGTCAGCGACATGATCAGTATGAAAAGAAGCAGAACACCGGCCATTACATCGGAATAGGAGCGCCATACATTAAAGCCCCCATCCTCTGATTTTCTTTTTTTGCGCATGTTTCTCTCCTTTTATCTGAATAACCCGAATTTACCTTTCTGTGCAGCCTTGGAAAGCTCTCTCATATTTCTGTTGATTTCTTCCAGAAGTGCCTGCTGTCCCTCATTCTGTTCAGCGATCAGATTACCAAGCTTCTCCACAGACTCGTTCCGGCCGCTTGCAATGAGAGATACGTCTCTTGTATTCGCAGCAGTCACCTCACTGAGCAGTCTTCTTACCTGCTCCATAGTCTTGTAGGAAAGTCTCTGATACTGGGCAAAATCTTCCATCTGGGCTGTAAATTCTTCTGTCATCTTCTTATTAGCCTGGATCAGGTCTGCTCCTGCCTGGTTGTTGGAACCAACCTTTTCAATAGAAGCTGCTGCAGTCTCCACATATTTCTGCATTGCCTGGTTACAAGCAACCCAGAACTTCGCTGCTGACTTCTCTGCATCCTTCAGATAATCCACAACATGCTGGTAATCCTGCTGCTGCATCTTCTGGATCTCCTGATTTTCAGAAAGGACACGATTTGCAGTGGACATGTATCTGCTCTGCATGCCACCCATTTCCCTCACCATATCCGTAATAGCCTTATCCTGCTTCTCATATGCTTCAGAAAGCTTCTGGCTCATTGTCTGATACATAGCGGAAGTATATGCCGTGTTCTCCTTCTGGGCCTTCTTCAGCTGATCAAGAGCCGTATTGAAATCATGGAACTGCAGATGGAAAGAGCTGTTCATCTGCTTCAGAAACTCTGTGGAAATATCCCGGATAGCATCCTCCTGACATCTGGTTACAGAAGAAACCAGCATATCCAGGGAATCATTCATCTTCTGGAAGGTAGGTGTGATCACCTTCTCAAAGCTGTCCGCCATCTGCACGGAAAACTGCTCTGCCATTTGCTTCATGGCACTTGTCTGCAGCTTCTGGCTGGCAAGGAGTAAGTTTCTGGACTCATTCTCTGCGGTAGGCATCACATAACAGTGGAACTTCTCAAGGAAATTCTGAAGCTCCTCTGTCATAGTGGAGTATTCTCCCTTCATGCCAAAGGTATAGATAATCGAAAAAGAAATACCATAAATAGAGGTCAAAAATGCAACCTTGATACCGTCTACCAGAGCCGCAACAGAAGAAGTCATGGCACTGTAGTCGGTAGGATTAAAATCCTTAAGTCCCCATACAAGACCCAGGAATGTACCAAGGATACCAAGACTTGTAAAAATATCCGGAACCATTTCCAGAAGCTTCTTATGTACGTGGATATCCAGTTCATCCTCATTGATGAACTCCTCAATATCTCCCAGTCCTTCCTTGCTGTTATTGATGCTGTCTGTGAAGCTGTCCATCTTCTTATCCAGATAACGGTCATCAAACAGCTCTCCCAGATAGGTAAGATTCCTGGGGTCTGTCTTCCCCGGTGTGCGGAACATACTGTTCAGCTCATCCACTGCTCTGCGAAATGCAGAACCCAGATTGTTCATACGGAACATTCCGCCGAACATTGCGATCATATACAGCACAGCGATCACTGCCAAAAATACAAAATTGTAAATGGTAGATGAAAGATTACCTCTGCCTGCAAATAAGGTCAGCCCGGTAGTACCGGCCAGGACCGCAACAAACAATACGGAATGCGTGATTTTTTTCTTCATTGTCTGCCTCCTGTCGTATATTTTCCCAAAAACGCTCCATAATCCAACAGACTCAGAGACATTTTTGCGAATATTCGTTTATTTGTAATACATTTTTTATCATAATAGCACAATCTGCTGTTAGGGTCAAAAGTTATTTTTATAACGAAAACACCCCTGCCAGACAAAAGAGGAATTATCTTCCTTTGCCGTACAGGGGTATTATAACACATTTAATCCAATGTGGCGTAAACTTTATCTTCCTCAAGAAAACGGGCTACACCGTTTTTCACCTCAACCAGATTAATGCTGCAGTTAGGCGGAACACAACCATGCCAGTAATTCTGCGGATCTTTATAAATATTCTGCAGCAATGCTCTTACCGCACATCCATGGGAGGAAATCAGAACTGTTTTGTCTTCCAGAGACGGATCATGGATCTTCTCTTCCCAGAAATCATGGGTTCTGTCCATTACATCCTGAATATTCTCTCCGTTCTTTGGTCTTGGAAATTTCAGAGGATCCCTGAAAAACAGATCAAATTCCGGTGTTCCGTCATCCATGGCACCGCCTGATCTCATAATCTTCCCTTCCAGAACTCCAAAATTGATTTCCTGGATTCTTGGATCCGGGATCACAGGAATCTGACGGTCACGGATAATCTGTGCCGCTGTCTGTCTTGCCCGGATCAGCGGACTTGTGAAACAGATATCAAAGGGGATGTCCTTTAATGCCTCACCAGTCCGTCTTGCCAGCTCGATTCCTTCCTCTGCTAGAGGAATATCCTCAGCACCCTGTGCCTTACGGAGACGATTCCAGGGCGTTATCCCATGTCTTATAATATATAGCAGCATCAGCTTCTCAACTCGATTCCAAGTCCTTCCAGACCGTTTAATATCTTCTTCATCGCAGAAGAAATCTCATTTTCTTCCAAAGTCTTGTCATGGTCGCGGAATACAAGTGCATATGCCATGGACTTATAACCACTCTTGATCTGGCTTCCTTCGTAAATATCAAACAGCTGATAGCTCTCCAGGATCTTTCCACCTCTCTGGATCAGGATATCCTCAATCTGTCCGGCCAGCACATGCTTCGGAACTACCATACTAAGGTCACGTGTAACAGCCGGATATTTTGCAATACCAGTAAATTTGTGGTTGAAGTTTGCAAATTCCAGAACGCTCTTGATATCGATCATTGCAATATATGCACGGTCACCAATTCCATAATTTGCAGCAACAAGAGGATGAACCTCTCCAAGATAACCTACAACAGTTCCCTCATATACCATGTTTGCCTGTCTTCCAGGATGAAGGAATGGTTTCTCACTTGCAGGATCATACTCCATTTTTTTCTTCATTCCGATCTTTTCAAAGAACTCCTCGCAAACACCCTTCATATCAAAGAAATCGCCATTTCCATACATTCCGAGAGTAAACATGGTTCGCTCATCTGGCAGCTCTGTCAGAGGAAGTGCCTTTGGAAGATATACATTTCCCAGCTCATACAGGCGAACATCTTTATTTCTTCTATTGTAGTTAGTAGCAAGGGAAGAAAGCATTCCGTTCAGAGTGCTGGTACGCATGATGCTGTAGTCCTCACCAAGAGGATTGCTGATGGTGATCACCTGACGAAGGGCATGATCCTGTGGGATTCTCAGTTTATCAAACACCTTCGGGCTCTCAAAGGAATAGGTCATACCCTCGGAGAATCCGCAGTACTCAGCGATATCTCTTGCAATATTCTCGATACGGAGCTTGAATGGCATTTTTCCTGTGGTAGCCTCACCAGATGGTAAAGTAGTAGGAATCTTATCATATCCATAGAAACGTGCAACCTCCTCGGCCACATCTGCCATACAATGGATATCCTGGCGGAAGGTAGGCGCTACGATCTCATTTGTCTCCTCATCATAAGTAAGCTCAATTTTTGCAAGATAACCAAGCATCTCCTCTTTGGAAAGGCTGGTTCCAAGAAGGCCATTGATACGGTCCGGCTCAAATTTTACGCGGGATGGCTCACTGACTTTATTGCAGATATCAACCATGCCCCCTACCACTTCACCGGCACCAAGCTCTTCCATCAGCTGGCAGGCTCTGTCGATTGCGGCCTTTGCATTATTCGGATCAAGACCTTTTTCAAATTTACCGGAAGCATCTGTACGAAGTCCGATTCTCTTGGAAGAAAGTCTGATATTTGTTCCATCAAAGCATGCTGCCTCAAAAAGAACAGTGTGTACATTATCTGTGATCATGGAATTCTCGCCACCCATAATACCGGCGATTCCCACTGGCTTCTCGCCATCACAGATCATAAGTACATTCTCATCCATAGTACGCTCCTGGCCATCCAGTGTAACAAATTTCTCATCTTTGTTGGCACAGCGTACGACGATTTCATGATTTGCAATGGTATCAAGGTCGTAAGCATGCATTGGCTGTCCAAACTCTTCCATTACATAGTTGGTGATATCTACCAGGTTATTGATAGGGCGGATTCCATTGGAAGCCAGGCAGCGCTGCATCCATTTCGGAGATGGGCCGATTTTTATATTTTTTACCACTCTTGCGCAGTAACGTGGACAAAGCTCTGGTTCTTCTACAGTTACTTTCACATAGTCGGAAGCTTTTTCATCATTTCCTGTCTCTTTTACTTCCGGCGGGCAGAATTTTTTACCAAAGGTAGCTGCAGCCTCTCTTGCGATTCCAAGAACTCCATAGCAGTCTACACGGTTGGATGTGATCTCATATTCAAAAACCACATCATCCAGTCCAAGTGCCTTCACAGCACTTTCTCCTACCACTGCATCCTCTGGAAAAATATAAATTCCATATTCCGGAGCCTCCGGATACATGTCACGGTTGCTTCCAAGCTCTTCGATGGAACACAGCATACCATTTGACTCAATTCCACGAAGCTTTCCGGCTTTGATCCTGATTCCGCCAGGAGTCATCTTTCCATCATGGCCACCAGCTACCCGTCCGCCATCCAGAACAACCGGAACCTTATCTCCCTCTTTTACATTAGGAGCGCCGGTAACGATCTGAATCGTCTCATTTCCCACATTCACCTGACAGATGATCAGTTTATCTGCATCAGGGTGTTTCTCAATTTTCTCGATCTGTCCGATCACGATCTTGTCAAGGTCTGCATCGAGCTTAGTAAATCCCTCTACTTTTGTTCCTGACAAAGTCATTGCATCTGTATATTCCTGTGCGGTTACGTCAAGATCCGGCACATACATTTTCATCCATGATAATGAAGTATTCATTTTTTAATCCTCTTCTCAATCTAATATTTATTGATGTTAGGGGCAGAAAGTATTTTGTCCCTAACCTGATATCCACGAATTGCACCGCCGCAAAGCAGTTCGCTCAATTATCAGAACTGTTTCAGGAAACGGATGTCGTTCTCATAAAGCAGTCGCATATCATCGATCTCATATTTCAGAAGAGCGATACGCTCAAGACCTACACCAAATGCAAATCCTGTATATTCTTCCGGATCAATACCGCACATACGAAGCACATTGGGATGAACAGTTCCGCAGCCAAGGATTTCGATCCATCCGGAGCCTTTACAGAAGCGACAGCCTTTTCCACCACATTTGAAGCAGGAAACATCTACCTCTGCACTTGGCTCTGTAAATGGGAAATGATGAGGTCTGAATTTTGTCTTTGTTTCAGGTCCGAAAAGCTCTTTTGCAAATACTTCCAGAGTTCCCTTCAAATCTGCGAATGTAATATTCTTATCAATTACAAGTCCCTCAATCTGATGGAAAGAAGGAGAATGTGTTGCATCTACCTCATCAGAACGGAATACACGTCCTGGTGCGATCATACGGATCGGCAGATTGCCTTTTTCCATGGTACGAGCCTGAACCGGTGATGTCTGGGAACGAAGAAGGATAGAATCATTGATAAAGAAAGTATCCTGCTCATCTCTTGCAGGATGGTTCTCCGGAATATTCAGCTTGGTAAAGTTATAATCTGCGTACTCTACTTCCGGTCCTTCTACCACCTCATAACCCATTCCGATGAAGATTCGCTCCACCTCTTCCAGGGCAATGCTGTTAGGATGACGGTGGCCGATTTTTGCTTTTTTTGCAGGAAGAGTAACGTCAATCACTTCGGCCTTCATCTTCTCTTCACGGACTGCTTCTTCCAGCTTCTGTTTGGATTCTTCCAGAAGTCCCTCGATCTTGGCTCTTGTTTCATTTACAAGCTGTCCAACCTTTGGTCTCTCTTCTGGGGAAACATCCTTCATTCCTTTTAGGATTGCAGTCAGCTCACCTTTCTTTCCAAGATATGCAACGCGCACATCATTTAACTTGTCCAGGCCCTCGGATTCCTCGATCCTCATTCTGGCGTTTTCAGCCAGTTCCTGAAGTCTTTCTCTCATATCCATGGTTCATTTCTCCTTTATTCTTATGATCTGCCAGGTGGGTGGATGAAAGGGAGTAATAGGCAATTCCGTTGGAAACTTCTATTACATAAAAAAAGCTCCATCCCCTGTAAAAGGGACGAAGCATATCCGCGGTACCACCCTGATTCCCGAATAAACGGGCTCTCTTGCCGCTTAACGCGCAGCATCACGACGCTTCCTACTGATAAGATTCAGAAACGCAGCTCCGGTGCGAAACTCAGATATCACCTGAACTTAAGGAAGCTTACAGCCGGTGGCTTCCTCTCTCTGTAAGAAAATGATCTCCTAAAAACACCTTCCTGGCTTTTTCTCTTTTCTTACTATGCCACAAGGTATGAAATCTGTCAAGTGATTATTTTTTCTTTTCCTCACTGT